>NZ_JBHTVA010000021.1:0-157649 GCF_042793325.1 Embleya sp. NPDC056575 | reverse complement strand
GATCCGCCCGGTGTGCACCGGGCGGATCCGCCGTGTCGCGAAGCAGTGTGGTGGTATCCGGGCCGCGACGTGCGTGCCCGGTTCTTTTCGTCGGCGGCCCCGGTGGCCCCGACCCGAGGCCTCCCGGGCCGGCCAGGCCCGTCGCCTATGTTTGTGGGAACGATCAGCCTCGATGTGTTGTTCGGCGATGTGCACTCGTTGAAGGAAAAACGATCTTTGATCCGCCCGATCCTGGCGGACCTTCAGCGCAAGAATGCCGTTGCCGCCGCCGAGGTGGAGCATCAGGATTTGCATCGGCGCAGCGTGATCGGGGTCGCGGTGGTCTCCGCGACCGTCGAGCGGTGCGCCGAGGTGTTGGACAGCTGCGAGCGGCTCGTCGCGGGCCGGCCCGAGTTGGATCTGCTCTCCGCACGCCGCAGGGTGTACGGGGACGACGACTGACGGACCGGCGGCGACGGCGGTCGCCGCCGCCGCGGCCCCCCGGTCGCGGCCCGGTCGTGGTCGTCGCAGTCGCAGGGAAGAAGAACGAGAGCGGCTCCCGCGCCCGGTGACCCCGGGCGCGGGGGACCCCGCCGAAATGCCGAGCAATCGCAGGAGGATCAGTGGCCGACACCGCGCGGGCGCGCAAACTCGCGGACCGCATCCAGGTCGTGGTCGCCGAGACCTTGGAGCGCCGGATCAAGGACCCCCGTCTGGGGTTCGTGACGATCACCGCCGCACGAGTGACGGGTGACCTCCGTGAGGCGACCGTGTTCTACACGGTCTACGGCGACGAGACCGAGCGCGCGGCGACCGCCGCCGCGCTGGAGAGCGCCAAGGGCGTGCTCCGCAGCGAGGTGGGCCGGCAGACCGGCGTGCGCCACACCCCGTCGCTGACGTTCGTCGCCGACGCCCTTCCGGACAGCGCCAAACTCATCGACGATCTCCTCGCCCGGGCACAGCAGGCCGATGCGGCGGTACGCTCAACCGCCGCGGGCGCCGGCTACGCCGGTGACGCGGACCCCTATCGGACCCCGGCCGCGGGCGACGACGACTCCGACGACGAGTCGACGGCGCAGACCAAGGCGGACACACAGGAGGGCGACCGACCTTGACACCAGGCGTGGCGGCGGACCGGGACTCCGGTCCGGCCGCGGGAGCGAAGCCGCGGACCGGCGGTGGTTCCGACGCGGAGACGAGGCCGCCGACCGCGCCGGGTGCGGCCGACTGGGACGAGGCGGTACGCCTGCTCCTGACGGCCGAGGACATCACCCTGCTGGCACACGTCAACCCCGACGGCGACGCGCTGGGTTCGGCGCTCGCCGTCGGGCTCGCGCTGCGCGAGCTGGGGCGGAACGTGCGGGTCTCCTACGGCGACGATCCCCTCGTGGTGCCGTCCTCGTTGGAGTTCCTGCCCGGTCAGGACCTGCTGGTGCCGCACACCGAGGTCCCCGAGGAGCCGGAGCTGGTCGCGGTCTTCGACGCGGCCGGTTCGGCCCGGCTGGGCCTGCTGGAAGGCAAGGCCAAGGCGGCCGGGGCGCTCCTTGTGGTCGACCACCACGCCTCCAACACCCGGTTCGGCACCCACCACCTGATCGACATCGACGCGCCCGCCACCGCGGTGCTCGCCGACGAGCTGATCACCCGGCTCGGCGCCACGCTGACCGCCGACATCGCCACCGCGCTGTACACCGGTCTGGTCACCGACACGGGCTCGTTCAAGTACGTGGGGACCACGCCGGAGACGCACACCTTTGCGGCCCGGCTGATGGCCACGGGGATACGGCACGACCTGATCCAGCGGGCGATCTGGGACACCTGCCGGTTCGGCTACCTCAAGGTGCTCGCCGCCGCCCTCGCCGGGGCCCGGCTCGACACCGGCGCGGCCGGCGGTCTGGGCCTGGTGTCCACGGTGATCACCCGCGCGGAGCGGGCCGCGCACGGGATCCGCCTGGACGAGATCGAGGGCGTGATCGACGTGGTCCGCAAGAGCGGCGAGGCCGAGGTCGCGCTGGTGCTCAAGGAGGACGACGACGGCGCGCTGCGCGCCTCCGCGCGGTCCAAGGGCGCGGTGGACCTGGGACGGGTCTGCGGGGCCTTCGGCGGCGGCGGACACGCGTTCGCGGCGGGTTTCACCGCATACGATCCACCGGCCGAGGTGGTGGCCCGATTCCGGGACCTCCTCGCCGACGCACTACTGCCGGTCGCCCCGGCACAGGCAACCCCGGGAGACGACGCGTGAAGCGCCGCAACGCAGGACCCCCGCCGCCCGACGGTCTGGTGATCGTGGACAAGCCGGCCGGACTGACCTCGCACGACGTGGTGGGCCGGCTGCGCCGGATCGCCGGCACCCGTCGGGTGGGCCACGCCGGGACGTTGGACCCGATGGCCACCGGCGTCCTGGTGATCGGTGTCGAGAAGGCCACCCGCCTGCTCGGCCACCTCGCGCTCACCGAGAAGGGCTACGACGGCACGATCCGGCTCGGGCAGAACACGGTCACCGACGATGCCGAGGGCGAGGTCACCGACTCGACCCCGGCCGGGCATGTGGGCGACGCCGCGATCGCGGCGGGAGTGGCCGCGCTGACCGGGCCGATCATGCAGGTGCCCTCGAAGGTGTCGGCGATCAAGATCGACGGCAAGCGCTCCTACTCGCGGGTGCGGGCCGGCGAGGAGTTCGAGCTGGCCGCCCGCCCGGTCACCGTGTCCGCGTTCGAGGTGCTGGCCACCCGGCGCGAGGGCGAGACGATCGACCTGGACGTGCGGGTGACCTGCTCGTCCGGCACCTACATCCGGGCGCTGGCCCGGGACCTGGGCGCCGGGCTCGGCGTGGGCGGCCACCTGACGGCGCTGCGGCGCACCAGGGTCGGTCCGTACGGCCTGGACCGGGCTCGCACGTTGGAGGAGCTGGAGGAGTCCTTCGGCGTGTTGCCGATCGCCGACGCGGCGGCGGCGGCCTTCCCGCGCCGCGAGGTGAGCGAGGACGAGGCGCGGGCGGTCTCGCACGGTGGGCGGCTGCCGGCGGACGAGGCGTCGGGGCCGGTGGGCGTGTTCGGGCCGGACGGGACCTTCCTGGCGTTGGTGGAGAACAGCGGGGGCGTGGCCCGGCCGCTTGCGGTGTTCGTGGGCTGAGGTTGTGGGCTCGGCTCGTGGCGGGGCGGGGTTCGTGAGCCGAGGGTGTGGGCCGGGCTCGTGGGCTCGGTTCGTGGGTGGACGCGGGGCTCGCCCGGTGTGGGTTCGGGCCCGGGGTGATCGTCGCCACGGCGGGGTCGGGGCCGGGTGGGGGCCGGTACGTGGGAGGCTGGACCCGCGACACACCACGGAGAACGAGGAGCGGTTACGGTGCAGCGTTGGCGGGGCTTGGAGGACGTCCCCAGCGATTGGGGACGCTCCGTCGTCACGATCGGGTCCTATGACGGTGTGCATCGCGGACACCGGCGGACGATCGGCCGAGCGGTCGAGATCGGTCGCGAGCGCGGTCTGCCCGTGGTCGTGGTCACGTTCGACCCGCACCCCAGCGAGGTGGTCCGCCCGGGCAGCCATCCGCCGCTGCTGACGCCGCACTACCGGCGCGCGCAGTTGATGGCGGACCTCGGGGTGGCGGCGGTCCTGGTTCTCCCGTTCACCCTCGAATTCTCCCGGCAGAGCGCGGTCGACTTCGTCCGCCAGGTGCTGGTGGACACGCTGCACGCGGCCGTGGTGGTCGAGGGACGCAACTTCCGTTTCGGCCACAAGGCGACGGGCAACGTCGCCCTCTTGGAGGAGTTGGGCGTGGCGAACGACTTCACCGTCGTCGAGCCGGAGCTGTTCGTCTCCGGCGAGGTGACCTTCTCGTCCACCGTGGTCCGGGCCCGGGTCGCCGAGGGCGACGTGGCGGGCGCGGCCGAACTGCTCGGCCGGCCACACCGGGTCGAGGGCGTGGTGGTGCGCGGGGACCAGCGCGGGCGCGAACTGGGCTATCCGACGGCCAACCTCGAGGTGCTTCCGTATACGGCGATTCCGGCCGACGGGGTGTACGCGGGATGGCTGGTGATCGACGGCGAGCGGTTGCCGGCGGCGATCTCGATCGGGACGAACCCGACCTTCGACGGTACGGAGCGCCGGGTCGAGGCGTACGCGCTGGACCGGACCGACCTGGACCTGTACGGCGTGCACGTCGCCGTGGACTTCCTCGAATATCTGCGCGGGACGGTGCGGTTCGAGTCGGTCGACGATCTGCTCGACCAGATGGCGCGGGACGTGAAGCGGGCGCGCGAATTGATCGACGCGACGGATCTCGACGCCGCGGGCTGAGTGAACCGACGAGGGCCGCCCCGGAGATGTTCTCCGGGGCGGCCCTCGTGCGTTCAGCCCTGTCGCGGTGGTTGCCAGTCGCCGGGCGGGGGCTGCTGGTAGTACGGCTGTTGGGGCTGTGGTTGTTGCGGGTGCTGTGGCTGTTGTGGCTGTTGCGGTTGGTGTTGTGGGTGCTGTTGTTGCTGTTGGTATGGCTGCTGTTGCGGTTGGCCGTAGTAGGGCTGCTGCGGCGGTTGTTGCCCGTACTGCGGTTGCCACTGCTGCTGTTGTTCGCCGGGCTGGGTGCGGTGGAAGTCCTCGGCGACCAGCGCGGCGAGTTCGAAGTACGCCTCGCGGGTCTTGGGGCGCATCATGTCGAGGTCCAACTCGGCACCCGCGGAAAGGTGTTCGTCGAAGGGCACGACCACGACCGCGCGGCAGCGGGTCTCGAAGTGGGCGACGATGTCCTCGGTCTTGACCATCTTGCCGGTCTCGCGGACCCCGGAGATCACCGTGATGCTGTTGGCCACGAGGTCGGCGTAGCCGTGTGCGACCAGCCAGTCGAGCGTGGTGCTGGCGCTGGTCGCGCCGTCCACGCTGGGCGTGCTGATCACGATCAACTGGTGGGCCAGGTCGAGGACTCCGCGCATCGCGCTGTAGAGCAGGCCGGTGCCGGAGTCGGTCAGGATGATCGGGTACTGCTTGCCGAGCAGGTCGATCACCGAGCGGTAGTCGTCGTCGTTGAACGTGGTCGACACCGCCGGGTCCACGTCGTTGGCCAGGATCTCCAGGCCGCTGGACGACTGTGAGGTGAACCGCCGGATGTCCATGTAACTGTGCACGTGCGCCATCGAGTTGACCAGGTCGCGAATGGTCGCGCCGGTCTCCCGGCGGACCCGGCGGCCGAGGGTGCCGGCGTCCGGGTTGGCGTCGATCGCGATCACCCGGTCCTGGCGCTCGGTGGCCAGGGTCGAGCCGAGGGCGGTGGTGGTCGTGGTCTTGCCGACGCCGCCCTTGAGGCTGATCACCGCGATGCGGTAGCAGCCCAGGACGGGTGTGCGGATGCGTTCGAGGCGTTCGGCGCGGCGGGCGTCGGCGGACTTGCCGCCGAGCCGGAAGCGCGGGGTCTGCCGGCGGGGTTGCGGTTGTTTGCGCAGCAGGCGGTCGCTGGTCAGTTCGACGGCCGCGGTGTAGCCGAGGGGGGCGCCGCCGACGGTGCGGGCCGGGGCGCCGCCGCCGTCGGGGGACCAGGGCTGCTGCTGGGGTTGCGGGTTGCCCTGGGGCGGGGTGCCCGGGTGGTAGGGCTGGGGCGCCTCGGGGGGTTGGGCGGCGTATGGGTCGGCCGGGTTGGGGTGTTGGGGCGTGGGGTGGTTGGGGTGCCCTGGTTGTCCCGGCTGTCCCTGTGCTCCCGGTGCCGCCTGGGGGCCGGGGGCGCCGTGTGGGGGCGTGCCCTGGTGGGGCGGTTGGGCCTCCACGGGTTGGGCGGCGGCAGGGGGTTGGCCGTACGGGGGCTGCTGCGGGGCCGGGGCGCCCTGGGGCGGGATGCCCTGGGCGTAGGGCGGTTGCGGGTGGCCGGGGTTCGGCTGTCCGTAGGGCGCGCCCTGGGCGTAGTCCGGTCCCTGGGGGCCGGGGGGTGTGTGGCCGTAGGGCGGCTGACCCGGCTGTGCCTGGGCGTACGGGTTGGGTCCGCCCTGCTGCGGATCGGGCTGCGGGTACGGGGCGTGGGCCTGCGGGCCGGGGGCGCCGTGCGGCGGGGTGCCCTGGACGTACGGGCCGGGGGCCTGGGCGTACGGGGCGGGGGCCTGCTGGTACGGGCCGGGGGCCTGGGCGTACGGCGGTTGGCCGCCGTGCTGCTGTTGCTCCGGCGCGGCGGCCTGGTCGTTGCCGCCGCCGAAGGCACGACGCATCCACGAACGTTCGTCGCGCTGCTGCTGCGGGGGCGCGATCGGCGCACCGCTCGGCGGCGGCAGCGGTTGTCCGGTCGGCGGCGGTGCCGAGCCGCCCCACGCCTCGCTGTGGCCGGGGGCGGAGCCGGTCCAGGCCGGCGGCGGCAGCGGCGAACCCTGCGGGGGCGTCATCGGGCGCGGCGGGGCATCGGTCGGCGGGCCCTGCTGCGGGACGCCGGGCGGTGCGGCCATGTCGTCGGTGACGGGCGGGATCAGCCGGGTCGCCTGATCGGGGGTCGGGGCGTCCTGCCGGCCCGGATAGGGCTGCTGCGGGGCGCCCGGGTGCGCTGGGCCCTGGTACTGCGGGTAGGGCAGCGGCCCGCCCTGGGGCGGGGGCGGCTGCTGGGGCTGTCCGTAGGGCGGGTACGCGCCGGCGGGCGGCTGTTGCGCGGGGGCGGCCGGCGGGGCGGGGGGCTGGGGCTGCTGCGGATGGTCGGCGGCCGGTGCTTGCGGTGTCTCCGGCGCCTCGGGGGCCCGGGGCGGGCCGGGCGGCTGTGCTTCGGCGGCGTGGGGGGTGTACGGCTGCGCCTGGGGGTGCTGGTCGTAGCCCTGCGGCGGCTGCGGTGGCGGCGCGGGTGCGTCGGCCGGCTTGGTCGGGGGGGCTTCCGGGGTCGTCGGGGCCGGTCCGTCGGCGGGGAGGCCGGGGATCGGCGTGCCGCCGGCGGGGGTGGTGGGCACGTCGAGCGGGTCGAACGGCGCGGGTGTGTCCGGGCGGGCTTCCGCCGCCGGGGGCGCGTCGTCGGCGCGGTCGGGTGCGGAGTCGGGCCGCGGGGCGGCTTCGCCGGGCGGACCGGCGGGCGACTGCTCGGAGGGCGTGGTTTCGGTCGGGCGCGCGTCGCCGGCCTCGACGTCGGGGCGGGGCGGCTCGATCGGCTCCGGGTGCTCCGGGCTGTCCGGGGCCGCGTCGTCCGGAGCGCCGGCGGGCGGGTCGGCGGGGCCGGGCTCGGCCGGCTCCGCGGTCGGACGGCTCGGGTCGTAGGAGGGCGGTACGACCATGGCCGGGTCGCCGGGGGTGTGGGCCGGGCCGGGGTGGTTCGGGTCGCCGGACGGCGGGACGACGGTGGTGCGGTCGTCGGCCGGGGGAGTGGGCTCGGTCCGGTTTCCGTCGAACGACGGCGGGACGACCATCGTCGGGTCGCCCGGGGTGAAGGCCTGGGCCGGGCGGTTTTGGTCGTGGGAGGGCGGCACGACCGTCGTCCGGTCGTCCGTCGGTACGGGCGCGCCCGGGTGGTCCCCGTCGAGGGACGGGGGCACGACCATCGTCGGGTCGCCGGGGGTGTACGGCTGATCCGGTCGGTTGTCCCGGGCGGACGGCGGGGTGGCCGGGCCCGGGCGGTCCTGATCGGTCACCGGCGGCATGACCATGGTCTGGTCGCCGGGGGTGAAGGTCGGGCCGGGGCGGTCCTGCGCGGCGGGTGGTCGGCCGCCGTACGGCAGGGGGGCCGCGGGCTCGTGTGGGGTGTACTGCGGCGGGACGACGGTGGTCGGCTCGCCCGAGCCCGAGCCCGCACCGAACGCCGGCGGAGCCTGGGGCGCGGGCGTGTCCGTGTCGACGCGGTACGGCGCCGGCGGCGCGGTGTTCGGGTGCGCCTCGCCGGGCCCGGCCGGGCGGTGCGCGCCGTGGTCGACGGCGGCCGGGGGTGCCGGCTCGTGCGTGCGGGCCTCGTGCGCGCGGGGGTCGCCGGCCGGCGGTCGGTGGGTGGGCTCGTGCGGCGGGGCGCCCGTTCCGGGCGGGCCGGCGGGCGGCGGTACCGGTGCGCCGGAGCCGTACGGGCCCGGTGCGCCGGCGGTCGGTCCGGCCGGGTGCGCGGCGCCGTGGTCCGCCCCGTACGGCAGCGGCGCGGGCGCGTCCGGCGTGCGTGCCGGCGGCACGAGCGTGGGGTCCTCGCTGCCGTAGCGGGGCGCCTGGCTCGGCCCCGGTGGTGCGGGCGCACGGACCCCGGACGGGGGTGGCGCGGGCGCGCCGCCATCCTGGTGGGTGTACCACGAGGGCATGGTGAAGTCGGGTCCCGACCACTCCTCTTCCTCGTCCGCCCCCGCCTCGATGTGTGCGCCGTCCTGCTCGCTGCTCACGGTGTGGTCCTTCCGATCGTCCGGAGGCGGCTCGGCATCAGAGCACACGGCGCCGCCGTCGGCCGTACCCCGACCAGGGTCGAGGTTGCCCCCTACACGAGCCTCACAGCGTAGTCAGCGGCGTCGGCGGTCGTCGCCGGTCCGTCCCCTGTTCGCGTCGAGGCGGTGCGCGAAATCGCGCGGTCGGTGTGCCCGGACACCGGGTCAGTCCATCCGGCGCGGCGGTCCGAGCAGGTCGAGTTCGGCCCGAGTGGGCGTCGACATCACGTACTTGCGCGATTTCCTGGTGCTCCACAGGGTCAACTCGTCGGCGAGCGTGGGCAACGCGGCCTCGTCCTCGCCGGGCAGGCTCAGCACGGTCGCGGCCGCCTGCGCCTCCATCGGCGAGACCCGCTGGATGCCGATCAGCCCGATGCCCGCGCCGATTCGCTGCCGGGCCTGCGCCGGGTCGAGGAAGGGCAGCAGGGTCAGCGTGGTCTGCCAGGCGGCCGGCGCGAGCCGGTTGCGCGGCGGCCGGGCGCCGCAGTCGCGGACGACCAGGACCGGGCTGCCGGGGGTGGGGCCCTGCGGGCCGAGCCGACCCACCTGATGCACCGTCACGCACGGCTGCGCGCCGCCCGCGGCCTGGGCCATCGCGGACCACAGCTGCGGACGGCCGGACTCGATCGCCACGCGGGCGCCGATCGCCGCCGCCCGCAACGCGATGATCTGCACCACGTACGCGCCGCCGACGAAGGCCACCTCCAGCGGCTCGGGCCGGAACAGGCCCAGGACCGCCGGATCACGATCCGCGTCGACCCCGATCACCACGCCGTCGTCGCCCACCGGCAGGCCGAGCGCGGGCAACTGGGCGGCGGTCAGCAGGTGCCGCTCGTGGCGCGGGCCGATCAACCGGGCCAGGCCCCCGCGCCGCGCCGGCCGCGGTGCGGGGGTGCCGGACCCCGGGGTCGGATTCGGTGTCGGCGCGGGGGCCGGATCGCGCCCGTTCGGCGCCCGACGTCGGCCGCGGCCGGTGTTGGTCGTGCTCACAGCTGGATCCTCCCCGTACGCATGCACATGTGACGCTTCGTCACGACAGGCCGCCGAGCGGCAGCGTGGCCAGCAGGGCCGGCTGCTGCTCCCAGTCGAGCCGGGTCAGCCCGATCCGCTCGGTGCGCGCCCGGCGCTCCAGTTGCCGGGTCACGTCCGCCAGTTCGCTGCCGGAGCGGGCGGCGATGCGTACGTGCGTGGTGAGAGCGGTGGTCCCGCCCACGCCGTGGGTGGCGGTCAGCGCGAAGGTGGTGGCGATCGCCGGGGTCGCGGTCAGCGCGCCCACCAGGTCGGAGGTACGCCCCTGGGTCAACTGCGGCCAGCGGTTCGCCCAATAGGTGGTGTGCCATCGGTCGTCGCAGCGCCACGCGCGCTTGGACTCGGTGGTCCGCCGCCCGCCGCGCCCGTACTGGCGCGTGGTGCGGTTGACGCTGCACGAGGTGGCGAGCGCCTGGACCAACTCGGCCTCGTCCAGGGCCCGGGCCTCGAAACCGGCGCCGGTCAGGTTGCCGGCGAGCTGGTTGACCGCGCGCAACAGCGCCCGCTGGGCGCCCTCCTCGCCGCCGCCGCGCGCGGCCACCGCGCCCGCGCACAGCTCGGGTTCGAAGCGCAGCGCGATCCAGGTCAGCCGCAGCGCGGGCACGTCGTGCAGGCCCCGCTCGACGAGTTGCCGGTAGGAGCGGGTGGCCAGCGCCTCCTCGGGCAGGTGGGTGGCCGGCGCCGGCTGGGTGTGCTGGACCACCTGGACCGAGGCCAGCGTCACGTCGTCCACGTCGAGCGTGCTCACGATCGCGGGCAGCGGCAGCGGGCGTTGGGCCCGCGGGGGCCGCAGCGGTTCGTCGCGCGAGGTGACCAGCAGTACGGCGGTGAGGAAGGTGCCGTCGCCGATCAGGCCGATCGAGCGGCGGTCGCGGTCGGTGACCGAGGTGGTGGCCAACCGCGGCGCGCACTCCAATACCGGGACCAGGACCGGATCCGCGTCGTCCGGCACGGCCGGCATCCGACGCCTGCGGCGGAAGTCGTACACGATCGGCAACCACTGCGCGAGCCACCGGCCGCGCAGCCGCACGAGCGCGGGCACCACCAGCAGGATCGCCACCGCGCCCAGACCGATCAGCACCGCGGGGTTGGTGGCCAGACCGATCGCGACCAGCAGCATGGCGAGTTGGATCAGTACGATCTGCTGGACCAGCACGCCGCCGATCCGGCCCGCGCGCGGATGTACCCGCAGCGAGGCGCGTTGGGGCGGTGTCGGTGGTGACGTCCCGTCGGGTGGTGTGGGCGGGCGGGTCTGCCGATGCGTCCCTACCGGCGCGGGTGCGGCCACGTTTGTAGATCCCCCATGTCACGACTTGTCCCCGTATGCCGTCGCCCGAGTGTCACAACGGGTGCGGCACACCGTACGGTACGGGGCCGGGGGTCTGGCCGCGACCCTGCGACCGCGGCGGTGGTAGAACCGTCAGCCGGAGCGTTCGGTCGATCACGGGGAGAACGATGGCATCGCGCCGCGAGCAACTTGAGGCGTACATCTTCGCGCGCCGCCGCATGGTGGCGGCCTTCCTGCAACCCGCGCCCGGCGGGGGCACCGAGGAGAACGCCCCCAAGCCGATGCGGATGGTCACGCCCAGCATCGTGGTCGCGATGCTGGTGCTGGCCGGGTTCGGGGTCGTCGGTCTGATCAAGCCCGGGACGCCACCCGGTTGGAAGGACAAGAGCAGTCTGATCGTGGGCCGCGACTCGGCCAGCCGATACGTCTTCCTCGACGGCAAGCTGCACCCCGTGCTCAACATCGCTTCGGGCCGACTGCTCCTGGACCCGGGCAACTTCAAGGTCAACATGGTGCCGGAGAAGCAGCTCAACAGCGTGAGTCACGGCGCGCCGCTGGGTATTCCGAACGCGCCGGACCGGCTGCCCACGGCCAAGGAGGTCCGGGGGCGCAAGTCCTGGACCGTGTGCGAGCGTCCGGCGATCGGCAAGGACGGCAGGCCCGACCCGGCCGGCGAGCCGCAGCGCAGCGTGTTCATCGGCGCGGCTCCGGCGGACGGGCCGCTCGCCCCCGGGCAGGGGCTGTTCGTTCAGGACCGCAACCAGCGCAAGTACCTCGTCTACCAGGGCAAGCGCTACGCGGTGGAGGCGCCGACCGTGATCGGCGCGCTCAACCTGGTCGGCATACCGGCGCAGCCGATGAGCGACTCGTGGCTGGCCACGCTGATCGACGGCGGGGTGATCGACCACCCGCTGCCGGCCGACTACGGCAAGCCCACCTCGCTGCCGCTGGCTCGGGAGTACAACAGGATCGGCATCGTGTTGCGGGCCGAGGGCGGTGCCCAGCGGCAGAACTACGTGGTCACCGGGGAGGGTGTGATGCCGATCAGCGAGCTGACCGCCGTCCTGCTCACCACGAACCCGAGGGTCAAGGAGGCGTACGGCAACACGCCGCCGAACGCGTTCCCGGTGAACATCGGCACGCTCGGTACCGCCGTGGTGCAGGACCGCACCTACGCCGCGGACAAGGGGTGGCCGGAGATCCCGCCGACCCCGATGAACCGGATGACTCGCAACGACCTGGAGCTGCCGCGCAACGTGGTGTGCAACACCTTCGCCGACGACTGGCGCGGCACCCAGCCGGTGACCACGCAGTCCGCGGGGACCCGGCCGCCGGAGCAACTGGTCGACGGCATGGGCGGGGTGTGGGTCAAGCCCGGCGCGGGGGCGCTGTACCGCGAGGTCACCGGTACGCCCGAGGGCGGTCCGATGTATCTGGTCGCCGACTCGGGACTGCGCTACAGCGTGCCGGAGGAGGCGCAGGCCGGCGGTGCGCAGGCGCAGTCCGGGCAGGAGAGCGAGGCGAAGCAGCGTCTGGGGTACAAGGGTGTGGAGGCCAAGCCGTTGCCCCGGGCGTGGTCGGAACTGGTGTCGCGGGGACCGCAGTTGAGTACGGCCGATGCCAAGAAGCCACAGGGATCCTGAGCCTGGGGGCCGGAGTTGAGGTAGCGTCGTGGGGGTCGTGAGTGGCGACGAACCGACCCGAAAGCACCACTGAAGACCCGCGCATTGCACTGAACCCGCAGGGGTATTCACTGGGTCAAGGTTCCGTAACCTTGCGTAGGGCGTCGCTTGGGTGGCGTCCGGGGTTGCGGTTAGAGTTCCCACGACGTCGCAACGGTGACGTTGGTGCGGGGGCGCCCGACACGGGTGACACGAACCTTCCCTCGCGCACGTCTGTCTCATGGGGGATGGTGAAACATGGCAGGTGAAGCGTTCAAGATCACTCCGCAGATGTTGGCGGAGTTGTCGAAGAAGGTTCAGGGTGTCGCGACCGACCTCGAGGCGGCCATCCAGGAGATGAACCGCAAGGTCGACGCGATCGAGGGCCAGTGGCAGGGCGCTGCCAGGAACCAGTTCGACCCGCTGCAGGAGCAGGCCGTACAGAAGGCGCTCGGGGTCAAGCGCGCTCTGGACGCCATCTCCGGGGCGATGGGCCACAACGCCAACTCGTACGACCAGACCGAGACGACGGTGTCCGGCAACATCTCGAAGTTGATGTTCTGACCGAGGTTCGTACCGGGATTCGTACCGTCGTCGCCGTGCGCCTGGTCGCCCCCGTCGCCGACGGTCGAGTCCGCTCTCGTGGCGCTCGGGGCGATGCCCCGGTCGTACGCCCGTCATCCGACACTGGGGAGAAAGCATGTCGCAGGTAGTTGTCACTTTCGCTGCGCTCGAACAGGCCGCAGCCGATATTCGCGCCCTCAACGCCCGTCTCGCCGACATGCAGTCGGGTCTGAAGCGGGACATCTCGCCGGTCACCGAGTCGTGGTCCGGTGACGCCCGCGAGGGCTACCTCGTCCAGCAGGCGAGCTGGGACCAGAACGCGCAGGGGCTGCAGGACGCGCTCAACGGCATCGCCGACGGCCTGATGCGCGCGGCCGACGCGTACCGCCAGACCGAGGCGTCGAACGCCAAGATGTGGCAGTAGTCGCCGCTTCGGTCCTCGGCGTGGTGTGTCGTCGACGAAGCGCGTGTGTGCGAGTGCGCTGTGCATGGGTGCGCGAAGGCGCGATTGCGTGTGTGAGTGAGTGACGTGATGTGAGGAGGCGGGCTCGTGCCCGCCTCCTCCCGCGTCGTCCGTCATCGGTCTCACGGGGGCCGGGGACACCCAGAAGACGAACCGCCCGGCCCGGTGGATCGGGGCCGGGCGGACGGTGATCCGGAAGGCGAACGAACCGATGCGACCCGTGCGGCGACGGTGGGCGGCACCCCTTCTGGCGCTGGGTCTGGTGCTTCCCGCCGGATCGGTGGGCGCCGCCTCGGCCGACGGAGGCTCGGCGGACACCGCGCTGCTCGCGGGGAGCGACTGCCAGTACCCGTCCAAGCCGATGCCCGGCAAGCCGTGGTCGTTGCAACGGGTGTTGCTCGACGAACTGTGGCAGAAGGCGACCGGCAAGGGTGTCACGGTCGCGGTGATCGACAGTGGGATAGACGACGAAAACCCGCAGTTGGCGCCCGCGATCGTGGCCGGCAAGGACTTCTTCAACGACAAGGCGAACGGCACCGACGACACCAACGGCCACGGCACGATGGCGGCGGGCATTATCGCGGCCCGGCCCGGGGATCGGCTCACCCCCAGGCTGGAGACCGGCTTCGCCGGGATCGCGCCCGAGGCGATGCTGCTGCCGATCCGGCAGAACGGTGGCGACGACGCGACCAAGGGCAACGAGGACACCCTGGCCCAGGCGATCGACTTCGCGGTGGCGGGAGGTGCCTCGGTGATCAACATTTCGCAGGACACCGTGGGCGGCCAAGAGCCGGGCCAAAAGTTGCAGGACGCGATCCGGCGCGCGCTGGCCAAGCAGGTCGTGGTGGTGGCCGCGGCCGGGAACTCCGGCGACAAGGACAACCTCGACTCGTGGCCCGCGAAGTATCCGGGCGTACTGGGCGTCGGCGCCGCCGACCGCAACAACGAGCGGGCGCCGTTCTCGCAGAACAAGCCGTACGTGGGCGTGATGGCGCCGGGCGTGGACATGTGGTCGACGGTCCCCAAGGGCGGCCACTGCCGGGGTGACGGCACCTCGTTCGCGACGCCGTACGTGGCGGGCGTCGCGGCGCTGATCCGCTCGGCGCACCCGAACTACACCGCGGCCCAGGTGATCACCCTGATCGAACAGACCGCACAGCGCACCGCTCCGGGCCACGTGGACGGCGTCGGCTGGGGCGTGGTCGACCCCCTGCGCGCCCTCGCCTTCACCGGGGTCCCCGGCTCCGTCCCGGTCCCCGACCCCAAGGTCGACCGCAGCACGGAACTGGTCAACGTGGCCCCACTGGCCCACGGCCCCTCCCGAGCCGACCGCGACCGCCGCAAGGCCTCGGTGATCCTCTTCGTCGCGATCGGCCTCACAATCGTGGTGATCTGCGGCGCAATCGTAATCCGCGACGCCCGCACCCCCCCTCCCCCCGGCTGAACCTCGACCGGCCACGGCCGATCGAGGTTCAGCCGGCCATTGCGGCCATTGCGTGGTGACGACCCGTTATTTGGGGCGGGCTTCCGAGAATCAGGAAAGAACTTCATCGGACCACCTGGGGAAAACATGTCAAGCGGCATACCCGATACGAACTTGAGCCGTATCGCCTTTCCCGATCAGTTTCACGAGACCGATACCGCGCCTCCCGGCTCGCACCCGGCTTCGGCCGGCCCACCGAACCCACCCCCGGGTGTTCCGCCGATTCAGGACCCCGGCGGCTCGTTCGACGTGCCGGGTCGCACGTACGTGGAAGCGGACCAATTGACCCGACTCGCCGGCACGGCCGAAGGCTTCCAGGGCGAGATTCTGAAGATCAACCAGGACGCCGACGCCACCGCCCAGGCCGCGGCGGCCGGGCTGGAGGGCCACGCCATGCAGGCGGCGCTGCGCGAGTTGGCACACGACTGGCCCCTGCAGGCCGCCTCCGCCGCGGCCCAGTTCGGTTTGGCGGCGGAAGCCTTGCGTGCCAACGCCGACCAGTACCGGCATACCGAGCATGTCAACACCAACCTGTTCGGTTCCTGAGGAGAAGCGATGAACCTCGCACAGTTTCGACAGGCCGATCTCGATGGCCTGTCGGCGGCGGTGGCGTATTGGGATGCCCTGGCCGGACGGATGCAAGGCGTTGAACTCCGCCTGGGTACCGAGTTGTCGGGGCCGATCAAGAGCGGTAAGTGGCAGGGGCTTTCCGCCAAGTTCGCCGGCCTGCGCATCGATACGGTGCACAAGCAGTTGACCAACGCCACGCTCGAAAGTCGGGCCGTCGCTTCCGTGCTCAGTGACGTCAACGGCGATCTTCGCAAGCTGCGTGAGGAATTGCGGGCGATCGAGGCGGAGGCCGTCGCCAAGAAACTCGTGATCGCGCCGGACGGGGCGGTCAGCTGGCCACCGATGCAGGGTGTTCCGGGGCAGGAGGTGAGCAAGGAGGCCGGCGATCGTTACACGGCCGAGCAGCGCTCACACGCCGAGGAAATCGGTCGCCGTATCGCCGACCTGCTGCGCCGGGCCGGTGACGCCGACGAGCGGGGAGCGGCGGCGTTGCGCGCCACGCGCGGCAAGGACGCGACCTTGTTCGACTCGCCCGACGCGCTCGGTGGTGGTGCCGAGGCGGACGCCAAGCGCGCCGCCGACCTGTTCACCCGCCTGTCCTCGCTCGATTCGGGTGATCTCGACCTGCTGCGCAACATCATGCAGGCGAATTCCGGAAACCCGAACTTCGCCGAAGCACTGACTCGTTCGATGAAACCCACCGGCCTCTACGATGCCACCGGTCTGATCGCGCAGATGAACGCGCGGATAGCCGCGGGCGACAAGAATGACCCGAGACTCGCGGACTTGAGGCAACTTCAGACCGACTTGGGCAATTCCCTGGCCGCGGCCAGTCCGCGACTGGTCAAGGATCCCGCGTGGATGGCGTCGATGACGGAGGCGGGCCGAAAGTTCGTCCGAGTCGGCGACAGCGACGCGTATCCGGGACGGGCCACGGTCTACGGGTACCAGTTGCTGGGCACGCTGCTGGGCCACGGCACATACGACACCGCCTTCCTGCGACAGACCGCCGATGAGGTGATCGCGTTCGAGAAGGCCGCCGGCAAGCCCTCGATCTGGAGCACGACCCTCATTCCGCCGCCGCGTTTCGGCCTGGATCTCTCCCGTCCGGGCAGCGGCTACGATCCGGTGACCGGCGTGCTGACGGCGATGAGTTGGAACCCCGAGGCGGCGAAGGGCTTCTTCGGCGACGGCGGCCCGGCCCGGCTCGACTACCTGTTCAAAGGCCGCAGCCCGATTTCCGACCATATCGGCGGTGGGGGCGAGCCGACGAGCTTCGACGCGCTCGGGAATGCGCTCCAGGCCGCCACAACCGGCCGAATCCCCACCGGCGCGGTGGGCCTCCCCGATTCCCCGATGGTCCCGCACGATGACGTCATGCGACGTATCGCGGCGGACACGGTCAACTACATCGGGGGCCGGGGAGGGTTGCACGGCGCGGTACCCGGGAGCATGAGCGACAGCATGGCGAACATATTCGCGGAATATGTGGACGAAACGCATCTCGCTCTCTCGGGCGATCGACTCCATAATTCCCTTTTCGGTAACACGAACGATCTGGTTCGGGCGATGAAGGGCACATCCGAAAACCCGGAAGCCTTCAGGTTGCTCTATGATCAGGAACTCAACTACGGCGCGGCAAGAATGGCTACCCCCGCCGATCCGGAAGCGGTGAAGGTGGAGGTCAACGCCGGATCCAGGGCTCTGGGCGCGCTCGATGAAATTCGGGCCCAAGTGATCATGGACTACGGAAGCGACTCGGATACCGCGAGGAGTTGGGACAGTAAATATCTCTACCACGGCTACGGTGGTGGAGCGAACGCCGTGGCAGGGGTTGTCCTGCCTCCGCAGCTTGCCTTTTTGGGAGACTTCGCCCAACGGAGGGTGAATCTTATTACTGATCACTGGTATGCCGACCGCAGCAGTGAGATCGCCGAGCAGACCTCGATCGACCTCGAGGCCATGCGCAAGGAAAATGCGGATCGATTGAGCGCGGCACTGAAGGCATTTGCCGAAAGCTCTCCGGAGCGAGGGGCTCCGGACTTCGACGTGAAGCTTCAAGGACTCCTCGGGAATTCGCAGCTGTACTACGGAAACGGCAGTCACATGGTGCAGCAGGTTTTCGATAAATAGCAGTCGACGGCCTCTGTTCGTGAATTCGAGAAGTTGAAGGGCGCGATAATGTCCGATCGATCTCCTTGGGCGTTTCGCAGTCGGCGATGGGT
This sequence comes from Embleya sp. NPDC056575, assembly GCF_042793325.1. Classification (NCBI taxonomy): domain Bacteria; kingdom Bacillati; phylum Actinomycetota; class Actinomycetes; order Kitasatosporales; family Streptomycetaceae; genus Embleya; species Embleya sp. NPDC056575. The sequence continues at coordinate 140,057 of NZ_JBHTVA010000021.1, read as the reverse complement.
GATCGCTCTCGTGACGTGCGTCTCATTGACTGCTGTCGGGGTTTTCCTGGGTCGCAGTGACCGGCTGCCGTGGCAGGAGAAGACCTACTCGGCCCCGGAAAAGTTTTGTTTCGATGCGATGTCCGGGGCTGAGGTGGCGCGTTTCATCAGCGGATCGCCCACGGGAAAGCACGGTCGTATCGGGCGCGTGACATCCGCGACCCCGGTCGACCGGGATCACATCGGTACCACGAACTGCCACCTCTCGGTGCCGGTTGCCCGGGGACGTGTACAGCCACAAGGGACGCGGCTCAACACATCCCGAGATGACGATCGCGCCGAATTCGCTTTCAGATTGTTCATTGCCGACTGGGCCGTGGAAGGTCAGATCGCCGAGGACTTCCCCACCGGCGCCACCCCACTCGGCGGTGGCATCAGCGGAGCGGTCACCGACAACGAGGCGTGGCTACGGGTGCCGGCGTGTTCGGCGGGTCCCGAGGAGACACGCAAGACAGCGAGGTTCGCCAACATCGGTGTGCGGCGCTCCCAGGATGCTTCGCTCAAGAACATACGGCCGATCCTGGCGTCGATGCTCACCCGTTTGACGAATCGCGGGCTTGAGGCCATGGGCTGCCCGGACCGCATTCCGGAACTGGACATCTCCGCGGGACCGGTGCGCAGAGAGCCGCTTCCGAGGGATGGGCGGTGTCTACCTGTGGACGCGACGGCCCTCGGGATCACGGATACGACAGGGTGGACGGCGGAGAAGTTCGAGACCGCCCGAACCGATGTGTCCTGGTGTGATGTCTTCAACGAGAAGGGCGAACGAGCCCTTCGCTTCACGAGCATGAACGCGGCCTTCGCCTGGCAGTACCCCCTCAACGCCGAACGTCGTCGCACGATCGCGTGGGGCTGCGAGCGCGGAGTGGTTCCCGACGAAAACGCGGCCCTGGTCCATGCACTCGAACGTTTCGATGAACGGCTCCGGCCGCTGCGGGAGTTGAAGGCGGCCATCGTGGCGGCCGTGCCCGAATCGGCATGCGCGGGCGGCGGCGCGGCTTCGGCGAAGTAGGCGGGGTTGGGCGTGCCGTCGCGTTCAGCGCCGGTCGTAGGGGCCGCCACCCGGCGGGTGGTAGGTCGGTGGCACGGTGGGCCAGGGCGGCACGGCGGCCTGTTGACGGGCCGCGAGCTCGCGGGCTCGGCGGCGGCGCATGGTGACGACGACGGCGCCGGCGCCGAGGGCGACGACGACGGCGGTGCCGATGAGGATCGGGACGAGAAGGCTGTCGCCGTCGTCGGACTTGCCGGCGACTGCCACCGGGGGCGCGGTAGTTGCGGGTGGCGCGGTCGCCGGGGACGGGTCGCTCGACGCACCGGTGGTGGGCGGCGCACTCGGTTTGTCTCCACGCACCCCGACGAGCGGATTCACATCGGCCGGCCCAGGCGTATCAGTGGCAGCAAGGGCTTTGCGGGGACTCACGGCCCCATAGCCAAAGGTGTCGGAAGGAACAGGCTCGGTAGGCCGATTGGCAGTATCGATCAGCCGCCGAATGACCTGATTGGCGGTCCAATCGGGATGCACCGACCACACAAGCGCCGCTACCCCGGACGTGAGTGCGGCGGCACCGCTGGAGCCGACACCCAGGCAGTAGCGCGTGGCCGTGGTGCAAGCGTGTGGGAGATCCTCCCCGGGAGCCGAGAGCGAGATCCAAGGGCCTTGAACGCTATTGCTGGCCGGACTGCCCTCACGATTCACTGCGCTGACGGCAAGAACTCCGGGATAAGAGGCGGGATATGCCGGGACACCGTTCTTGGCGTCGGGGGTGTTACCTCCTGCCGCGATCACAAGTTTCCCTTTGCCCAACGCGTAGGCGACGGCTTCGCGCTCGGCAATCTCGTTAGCCGAACCACCCAAGGAGAGGTTGATGATACGGGCCGAGGAATCTGCTGCGAGGCGGATGCCGACCGCGACCGAATTGGGATCCACGCCATTGATTAGGCCTTTTGCGGACCTAAAGGGAAGGATCTTCGCATCGGGTGCTACGCCGTAGGCACCCTGACCGTTACCGGATTTTCCCTGCCCGGCAATGAGACTGGCCATTCCGGTGCCATGGCCGTCGAGGTCACCCGGAGTGTTGAGACTCGGCTGAATTTGTCCTACCAGGTCAGGGTGTGTGGCATCGACGCCCGTATCGACCACGGCGACAGTGACTCCGGCCCCTCGGGTGGTCTTCCAGACATCATCGATTTTCCAACCGTCCAAATACCACTGTTGGGCACGGATGGAGTCGGCCTGAGCTGGCGGCGCGAGACCCACGACGAGGGCGAGGGGGATCAGGAGTGCGCCGAGCATGAGGGACAGCGGGCGAACTCGGCTGGGGCGTCCACTCATGCGAGGACGGGGTCCTTCCTGGGGTGACGGTGAAATCCGGTTACTCGATGACGGGTGGGACAACTCCGGGACGACGAGGACCATCCCACGTATTTTCTTCGTCCTCTTCGGTGCGTAGGGGGCGTCGCCGAACCTGCTCGGAGCGCGACCCACCAGTGAACGGTGTGCGCTGCCCAGGGGGTGTTCTGCGCTGCTGCGTGGAGTCGCCTGAGGGGGATTCGGGGGTCGTACCAACTGTGGGCAAGGCTTGGAGCCGGGGAGAGTGGCGACTCGAAGCGGTTCCGGAAGCGTTGCCCACGGATCCGCCCTGCGAGTTCGCGAGCCTGCGCCCTGGGCCACTGCGTGTCGGTGAGCCAATCGCTGATCCTGCGACTCCCGGCGCACCCGGCATGCCCGGGATCCGCCCTGAGGGGCTAGTCCCCCCTGCGTTGCTTATGCCGCCTGAATTGGGGCCGCGCATCTCGGGATGTGCGCTGAATGGGCCTCTTGAGCCGCCCGCTCCCGAAGGCCCACCACCCCGCGGTGTGACTCCTGGGTTGATGACCCCGCCTCCAGGGACACCACCTCTGTAGGTGCCGCCACCGGTTGCTGGGGTCGTCCTTGAGGTACCACTCTTGCCGCCGCCCTCTGAAGGGCTCGATCCGAATGGCCCGTTGCTGCGGCCGGTTCCTCCTGCGGTCGGGGCGGGCGGAATAGGAGCATCTCCAGGCATCCCATTCCACGGTGTGCTCCCATTGGGCGAGTTCGCGGGTCCTGGGCCTCGCCCCGAAGCCTGTGGTTCCCAAGGATTGTCGAGCGTGGATCCGGAAGCCGTCAGCGGGCTGGAACCTTGAAGATTGGTCGACTGAGGAATATACGGAGCCGTATCACCATTGGATTCAAGGTCCGCAGGGCCGCCAGTCGGAACTCGTCCTTGCGGTGCCGTGTAGATTCCGGTACGCGGACTACCGCCCCCGGAGTGCGTACCAGGTGTACCAGATGTTCTGCCTGCGGTGCTCTGGTTTCCGGGTCCTGGGCCTTCGGCGCCAGGGCTACCGATAGATCGGCTATCAATCCAGTCACCCCGAAAGGGTGGTTGGGGAAATTCCGGCGCTGGCAAAGCCTTTAGGTCTGCGGCGGCGACTCTGTATGTCGAGGCTAGTGTGCGCATTTGGGTTACTGCTTCGTGGTGGGCTGCGTCTACCTGGGCCTTGGCTTGTTCGTGGGCCTTGATTGGGTCGACGCCGTCGGGGGGTGGGTTTGTGGCGGCTGAGACGACTGCCACCGGGCCCTGGTTGGCTGTGGCCAGGACTGTCGGGGGCACCCGCGGCATGCGCATCTTGGCTACGAAGATTTGCTGGCCCACATGGTTGACGTGGGTGCCGGCTGCCGAGACGTAGTCGCCGAGGCCGGCTGCGGCGGCCGTGACGCCGCCGGCCCACGTGCGGAAGCTATCCGCTGCCGGGCCCTCCCAGGCGCCGCTAAGGGCCTGGATGCACTTGGTGAGGCCGTCGGTGGCGGTTTGGATGCGTTGGGCGGTTCCGTGCAGCTTGTCGGCGTAGACACCCAGTGCCGAGGGGTTCGCCCCGGCGATCATCGCCTGTAGTTGTTCGAGCGTGTAACCCTCGAAGTCGGTTCCGCCGCCGCCCGGTCCCCCGGTCGGCGCGCCGTCCGCGTGCACCATCAGATTCCCCCCACGACGCCGGATTCGTGTAGTCGTGTCATTCCAGGCCCACCGTGCCGCCCGACTTGGTCGTCGAGCCCGTCGTCACCGGCGTCTGTCCACCCTGGCCGATCCGCGCCATGATCTCGTTCAGCGCGCGGCGCGTGTCGTCGTCCACGTCGGCCGTGTTCGCGCCGGTCACCCTGATCGACAACTTCATCGCCGTGATCTGGTCGTGCAGTGTGGCGATCAGTGCGCGCAATCGGGTGGCGGTCTCCTGGATCACCCCGCCGATCATCGGGGCCTCCGCGAAGGACACGCCCAAGTCGGTTGCGCCGATCCCGTGTTCGGCCGCGTTCGCCCCCGGATCCTCGCCGATCAGATCGGCGAGCACCCCCTCCAACGCCCCCTGAAACTTCTCCAGCATCTCCAGGCTGATCTGAAAACCGGATCCCGCCATAGCCAACGTTTCCCCCGGGCTTGGTGACCTTCGGCCGCGACCCTCCCCGGCGGACGTCGGACACGCCTGCGCGTCGCGGCGCTGACCATTGATCCACGAATGGTCAGCGGACCGCAAGAGGAGGCTGACGTTCCGTTATAACTATTCGGATGGTAGGTCCGGCATATCGACGCGAAACGCCGTCAGTTGTCCGGCAGCCAGGCCGTCTGGATCAGCTGCACGCCTCGCCGCCTGGTGATCAACTGCCCACGCCCTGGCGGGAGTTGGGTCGGCTTGACGTTGGCCATCAGGGCGCCCTCGTCCCGGTTGCCGGACAGGATCAGGCCGGACGTGCCCAGGTCGAGGAGCTTTTGCAGCACGGGCTCGTACAGCGCGCGGCCCGCACCGCCGCTGCTGCGGGCGATGATCAGGTGCAGGCCGACGTCGCGGGCCAGCGGCAGGAACTCGGCGATGCTGCCCACCGGGTTGCCGCTGGAGGAGGCCACCAGGTCGTAGTCGTCGATCAGCAGGAACAGTTCCGGGCCGCTCCACCAGCTCCGGTTGCGCAGCTGTTCCTGCGTCACCTCCGGCCCCGGGAGCCGCCGTTCGATGCCGCCGCGGATCTCGCCCATGAACGAGGTCAGCGCCGGCGCCGCCGCCGCGTACTCCAGCAGGTGCGATTCCGGGACCACGTCCAAGAGCGTGCGTCGGTAGTCGGACACGATGATCCGCGCCTCGGCCGGGGTGTACCGCTCGGCGATGCCCCGGGAGAGCAGCCGCAGGAAGTTGGTCTTGCCCGACTCGCTCTCGCCGAACAGCACGAAGTTCGTGTCGACGTTGAAGTCCAGGTACACCGGGCTGAGCGTCTGCTCGTCCACACCGATCGGGATCCCGCGACCGGACACCTGCGCCGGCGTCGGCAGTTGCTCGTACGGCAGCAACACCGGCAACACCCGCACCGGCGGCGCGGGCGGGCCCGCCCACGCCGCCTTGACCGCGCCGACCATCGCCGCCATGCCCTCGCCCAGGTCCTCCGCCGTCGACGAGCCGTCGATCCGGGGCAGCGCGGCCAGGAAGTGCAGCTTGTCCGGAGACAGACCGCGACCGGGCGCGCCGGAGGGCACGTTCGCCGCGAGCCGCCGGTCGACCTCGGACTCCATCGTCTCGCCGAGCCGCAGTTCGAGCCGGGTCTGGATCTGGTCCTTCAGCGCGGGCCGGATCTCCGGGTGCCGGGACGCGGAGAGGACCACGTGCACCCCGAAGCCCAGACCGCGCGTGGCGATGTCGGTGACCTCGGCCTCCAGCGCGTCGAAGTCGTTGCGCAGGGTCAACCAGCCGTCGACGAACAGGAACACGTCGCCCCACGCCTCGTCCGGCAGCGTGCCCGCGGCGCGGCGCCGGCGGAACGTGTCGATCGAGTCGATGTTGTTGACCCGGAACATCTCCTCGCGCCGGTCCAGGATGCCCTTGACCTCGCTGACGATCCGGCGCACCCGCTCGGCGTCGAGCCGGCCCGCCACCCCGCCCACGTGCGGCAGATCGCTCAGCGCGACCATCCCGCCGCCGCCGAAGTCCAGGACGTAGAACTGCACTTCGGCCGGCGTGTGGGTGAGCGCGAACGAGGTGATCATGGTGCGCATCAGCGTGCTCTTGCCGCTGCGCGGGCCGCCCACCACGAGGGCGTGGCCGGCCGCGCCGGACAGGTCCGCGTACATCACGTCGCGGCGCTGCTCGAACGGCTTGTCCACCAGGCCCAGCGGCACCACGAGGCGGCCGTTGGCCCCCCATTCGGGCGAGCTCAACCCGCGCTCCGCGGTGACCCGCAACGGCGGCAACATCCGGTCCACCGAGTTGGACTCGGCCAGCGGGGGCAGCCACACCTGGTGCGCCGGCGGGCCCTGGTTGACCATCCGCCGCACGATCACGTCCAGCACGGTGTCCGCGAGCGCGCTGTCGACGTCCGGCTCGGGCTCGGGCTCCGGCGGCAGGTCCGGCTGTCGGTTCCACGTGTTCGCGGCCGTCCACCGGCTGTCGAACAGCACCGGCATCGGCGAGCCCGTGCGGTTGCGCCGGACCCGGTCCGAGGCGCGGTAGGTGCCGGACACGTACGCGGCCTTGAACTGCACCATCGACTCGGTGTCGAACTTGAGGTAACCCGCGCCGGGCACCGACGGCAGGTGGTACGCGTCGGGTACGCCGATCGCCGCGCGCGACTCGGCGGCGGAGAAGGTGCGCAACCCGATCCGGTAGGACAGGTAGGTGTCCAACCCGCGCAGCCGGCCCTCCTCCAGCCGCTGCGACGCGAGCAGCAGGTGTACGCCGAGCGATCGGCCGATGCGGCCGATCTGGATGAACATGTCGATGAAGTCCGGCTTGGCGGTCAGCAGTTCGCTGAACTCGTCGATGATGATCACCAGCGAGGGCAGCGGCTCCAGGGCCGCGCCGGCCACCCGGGCCCGCTCGTAGTCGTGCATGTTGGCGTAGTTGCCCGCCGAACGCAGCAACTCCTGGCGCCGGTTCAGCTCACCGGTGATCGAGTCGCGCATGCGGTCGACCAGGGTCAGGTCGTCGGAGAGGTTGGTGATCACCGCCGCCACGTGCGGCATGTCCGACATCCCGGAGAAGGTCGCGCCACCCTTGAAGTCGGCGAGCACGAAGTTGAGGATCTCCGAGCTGTGCGTGGTCGCCAGCCCGAGCACCAGGGTGCGCAGCAGCTCCGACTTGCCGGAACCGGTCGCGCCGACGCACAGGCCGTGCGGACCCATGCCCTCCATCGCCGCTTCCTTGATGTCCAGCATGATCGGCTCGCCGTTCTGGCCGATCCCGATCGGCACCCGCAGCCGGTCGTTCGGCGGCCTGGGCCGCCAGGTCTGCGACACATCCACCTGGGCCGCGTCGCCGATGCCCATCAGGTCGGTGAAGTCCAGATTGGCCAGCAGCGGTTCGTCGTCGTCGTTCGCCGACAGCCGCAGCGGCGCGAGCTTGCGGGCCAGCGCCTCCGCGTCGCCCGCCGACAGGAAGTCGGGCACCCCCTCGTACGCGCCCGCCGTCGACTCCAGCGTCAGTCGGTCCTCCTCGGCGATGATCGCCAGCCCGCCGCGCAACTCGTCCAGCGGCCCGGGGACCACCTCGACGATGGTCACGCCCTGCAGCCCGTCCGCGCCCGCCAGCAGCGAGTTGGCCGGCACCCCGCCGCCGTCGAGCACCACCACCAGATGCGGCTGGTCCAGCACCGGCTGCGCGCCGGCCGCGAACCGCGAACGCCCGGCCAGCTCCTCGGCCAGCCACTCCTCGATCTCGCCGAGGTCGCCGGCGATCATCCGCACCGAGCCCGCGCCGTCCGACTGGGACGGGTGCTGCACGTGCGGCAGCCACTTGAGCCAGTCCCAGCGCGGCAGCGAGTTCGTGTCGCACGCGACCACGATGCGCACGTCGTCGGGGGAGTGCAGCACCGCGAGTTGGCCCAGCATCGACCGGGTCAGCCCGTACACCCGCTCCGGCTCGCCCGAGACGGTCAGGTGATAGAAGGAGCGCAGCGAGACCGCCATCGGCAGATCGTCCAGCGTCGCCTGGGTGCGCAGGAACCGCCGCATGGCGTCCGCGCACAGCGGCTCCAACTCCTCCAGCGGCGCGGTGTCCGGCGCCACCAGCGGGGTGGACAACTGTTGCTGACCCACCCCGACCCGGACCTGCCCGAAGTCGGGGTCACCGGCCCGCCGTTCCCAGATCCGCCGCTCGCCCGCGGCCACCGACCACAACTGGCCCGGATCCGGATGCGTCCACAACTGCGCGTCGCGCTGCCTGCGGGCGGTCCGCCGGACCTCCTTGCGCTGCTGGGCGAGGTACTTGAGGTAGTCGCGCCGGGAGTCGAGCATCTGCACCCGGTTGCCGCCACGCGACTTGAGGATGTTGGCGACCACCATGACCAGCGACGAGATCATCATCATGCCGCCCATGACCATCATCATCTTGGGCGCGCCCGGCATGAAGAAGAAGCCCGCCGACCCGAGCATGCCCATCATCGGGAGCACGCTCATGATCCAGTTCTGATCGGTCGGGCGCTCCAACTCGGGTGGCGATTGGAGTCGGATCTCCTCCGTGGGGACAGGAGAGGGCAGCACCCTGGGCGGGCGCTTGACGATGACCACGGTCAAGGTGAATCAGCCTCATCCGTCGCGAGGATCCCGGACACGGATCGAACCCGCCGCAAAGCACGGAAAAGGAGCAGGTGATGTGAGTCAACCCACCCCGTCAGGGTCGTCTCCATGACACACGGTAGACCGGTGGTCCGTTCGTGTGTGCGCCGCATACTACTGGCCGGTCCTCCCGACGCCACCGTCGCGTGAAGCGGTGACGTATAGAGTCGTCGTCCCGCCCCCTCGGGGTCGCGGGACACGGGGCGGCTACAAGCAGGGGGATCTGCACAGGTGAACTCCACGACCACGACGGTCACCACCGGGTTCGCCCGGATCACCGTCATCGCACCGGACTGTCGCGTCGACCTCGCGCTGCCGGAGGAGGTCCCGCTCGCGGAGTTGTACCCGGAGATCCTGCGGCTGTCGGGGCAGACCCAGCGCAACGGCGCGGTGACCGGCTTCCAACTCACCAGGCTCGACGGCGAGGCGCTGGACAGCGGGCTCACGCTGGCCGCGCAACACGTGCGCGACGGTGAACTGCTGCGCTTCACGGCGCTCGCGGACGCGCCGCCCCCGCCGGTGTACGACGACGTCGCCGACTCGGTGGCCACCTCCGTCACCGGCGACAACCGGCTGTGGACGCCGGAGATGTTGCGTATCGCCGGCCTGTCCGGCGCGGCCGTCTTCTTCACCCTCGGCGCCGTCGTGCTCTGGCGGACGACCCCCCTGCCGCACGGCCTGCCCGCCATCGTCGGCGGCTCGCTGGCCCTGGTGCTGACCGTGGTCGCGGGCGTGCGCGCCCGGGTGTACGGGGACCACTCCGGCGGCGCCGTGCTCGGCCTCGGCGCGCTGCCGAACGCGTTCCTGGCGGGCCTGGGCCTGATCGAGCCGCCCGCCCGCGAGGGCCCGGGCCGGGTCCAGTTCCTGGTCGCCTGCGTCGCCGTGCTCGTCGTCTCCACCCTGATCGCCGCCCTGCTGCCCGCCCGCGGCGCCGTCTACATCGCCGGCGCCGGCGCCGGCGCCCTGGGCACGCTCGCCACCTTCGGTCTGATCACCGTCGACGGCGCCCCCCGCGAGGCCGCCGCGGTCACCGGCACCGTCGCCCTCGCCATGATCGCCTTCCTGCCTTCCTGGGCGGCCCGCCTCGCCCGGCTGCCGATCGGCTTCCTGCCCTCCGACGCGCCGACCTCCCGCCAGAGCGACACCCTCGACCACGCCGACGTCGCCGCCCGCGCCCGCCGCGGCCACGAGGTGCTCAGCGGCCTGGCCGGCGCCTGCGCCGCCGCGCTCGTCGCCTCCTGCGTCGTGCTCGGCAGCGTCGACACCCTGTGGGCCCGGGCCCTGACCGCCGTACTCGCCCTGGTCACCCTGTGCCGGGCCCGCCTGTTCCGGCACACCACCCAGGTCACCGTCCTGTACACCGCCGGACTGCTCGCCCTGGCGATGTTGTTCGTCGGCCTGGCCCTGGACACCGGTATGGCGGACAAGGAGCGTCAGGGCTGGATCTTCGCGCTGGTCTGCGTGGTCGGCGCGCTGCTCGCGATCGTGGCGACCACCGTGCCCTCGCGTGGCCTGTCCCCCTTCTGGGGGCGGCTGATGGACGTGCTCGAAGGCATGCTGATGGTGTCGGTCGTACCGCTGTGCCTGGCGGTGCTGGATCTGTACGACAAGCTGCGGAACATCACGGCCTGATGCGCTCCTGCTAGGGTTGTCCGTATCCCGGAGCCGCGTGCCCGGGATGCGTGCTGCCCACGGGCCGCGCGCCCGCACCATGTGAGCCCAGTCGCCGCCGTGAGTAAGACCGGTGGCGCTCACCACCTTGCAGAGGGAGAACACGTGTCGCTCGACACCGCAACGAAGAAGCAGATCATGGCCGACTACGCCACCAAGGAAGGCGACACCGGCTCCCCCGAGGTGCAGGTCGCGATCCTGAGCTACCGGATCAACGAGCTCACCGCGCACCTCAAGGAGCACAAGCACGACCACCACAGCCGCCGGGGCCTGCTGCTCCTGGTCGGCCAGCGCCGTCGCCTGCTCGGCTACCTGGCCAAGAAGGACATCGAGCGCTACCGCACGCTGACCGACCGGCTGAGCATCCGCCGCAGCGGCGTCGGCATCCGCTAGCAGCACACGACGGGGGAGCGGCTTGCACAAGCCGCTCCTTCGCCGTATCCGGATGCCGTCTTTGTAGGCTGTGTTCCGCACGCGGGCATCCGCGGTGAGATAGAACAAGACAATCGACGTCGGTCGTGCCTCGCGCACGCCCGACGACGAGGACGAACGACAGACACTGGGAGCGCCGCGTCGCGACCAAGGCGCCGACCTCCAGCGCCGGTCCTCGGTAGTGGCCCCCGGGTAACGCACCCGGGTGCTTCGATCGAAGACCGGCACGGTCGGCCCTCAGGCGTCATGCGCCGCGGACCTCCCTCGAAACGAACGAGGAGGGCACCCGTGGAGGGTCCCGACATCAGCTTCGCCGAAGCGGTCATCGAGAACGGCACCTTCGGCAACCGCACCATCCGCTTCGAGACCGGCCGGCTCGCCAAGCAGGCCGCCGGCTCCGCCGTGGTCTACCTGGACGACGACACCATGGTGCTCTCGGCCACCACCGCCTCGAAGCGCCCCAAGGACCAGCTCGACTTCTTCCCCCTGACGGTGGACGTCGAGGAGCGCATGTACGCCGCGGGCAAGATCCCCGGCTCCTTCTTCCGCCGCGAGGGCCGCCCGTCCGAGGACGCCGTGCTCACCTGTCGGCTGATCGACCGTCCGCTGCGCCCGTCCTTCAAGAAGGGCCTGCGCAACGAGATCCAGATCGTCGAGACGATCATGGCGCTCAACCCGGACCACCTGTACGACGTGGTCGCGATCAACGCGGCCTCGATGTCCACCCAGCTCGCGGGCCTGCCGTTCTCCGGCCCGATCGGCGGCGTCCGGGTGGCGCTGATCGACGGCACGTGGGTCGGCTTCCCGACGCACACCGAGCTCGAGCGCGCGGTGTTCGACATGGTCGTCGCGGGCCGTGTGCTCGACGACGGCGACGTGGCGATCATGATGGTCGAGGCCGAGGCCACGACCGGCACGATCGAGCTGGTCAAGGGCGGCGCCGAGGCGCCGACCGAGGAGGTCGTCGCCGACGGCCTCGAGGCCGCCAAGAAGTTCATCAAGGCGCTGTGCGCCGCGCAGGTCGAGGTGGCCGACAAGGCCGCCAAGGAGACCGGCGAGTTCCCGGTCTACCTGGACTACCAGGACGACGTCTTCGAGGCGCTGGCCGCCGCGGTGACCGACGAGCTGTCGGCCGCGCTGACCATCGCCGGCAAGCAGGCCCGCGAGAGCGAGCTCGACCGGGTCAAGGACCTGGCCGCGGAGAAGCTGCTCCCGGCGTTCGAGGGTCGCGAGAAGGAGATCGGCGGCGCGTTCCGCGCGCTGACCAAGAAGCTCGTCCGGCAGCGCGTGCTGCGCGACAAGGTGCGCATCGACGGTCGCGGGCTGACCGACATCCGCACCCTGTCGGCCGAGGTCGAGGTCATCCCGCGCGTGCACGGCTCGGCCCTGTTCGAGCGCGGCGAGACCCAGATCCTGGGCATCACCACGCTGAACATGCTGCGCATGGAGCAGATGCTCGACACGCTCTCGCCCGAGACGCGCAAGCGCTACATGCACAACTACAACTTCCCGCCGTACTCGGTCGGCGAGACCGGCCGCGTGGGCTCGCCCAAGCGCCGCGAGATCGGCCACGGCGCGCTCGCCGAGCGCGCCCTCCTGCCGGTGCTGCCCGCGCGCGAGGACTTCCCGTACGCGATCCGCCAGGTGTCCGAGGCGCTCGGCTCCAACGGCTCGACCTCGATGGGCTCGGTCTGCGCGTCCACGATGTCGCTGCTCAACGCCGGTGTGCCGCTCCGGGCGCCGGTCGCGGGCATCGCGATGGGCCTGATCTCGGACGAGGTCGACGGCAAGACCGAGTACGTGTGCCTGACCGACATCCTCGGTGCCGAGGACGCGTACGGCGACATGGACTTCAAGGTCGCCGGCACCAAGGAGTTCGTCACCGCGCTCCAGCTCGACACCAAGCTCGACGGCATCCCCGCGTCGGTGCTGGCCGCGGCGCTCAAGCAGGCCAAGGACGCCCGTCTGCACATCCTCGACGTGATGATGGAGGCCATCGACACTCCGGACGAGATGTCGAAGTTCGCGCCGCGCATCATCACCGTCAAGATCCCGGTGGACAAGATCGGCGAGGTCATCGGCCCCAAGGGCAAGATGATCAACCAGATCCAGGACGACACCGGTGCCGAGATCACCATCGAGGACGATGGCACGATCTACATCGGTGCCTCGGACGGCACCTCGGCCGAGGCCGCGCGGGCGACGATCAACGCGATCGCCAACCCGACGATGCCCGAGGTCGGGGAGCGTTACCTGGGTACGGTTGTCAAGACCACCACGTTCGGCGCGTTCGTCTCGCTCATGCCCGGCAAGGACGGCCTGCTGCACATCTCGCAGCTGCGCAAGATCGCCGGTGGCAAGCGCGTCGAGAACGTCGACGACGTGATCAAGGTCGGCGACAAGGTGCAGGTCGAGATCGCCGAGATCGACCAGCGCGGCAAGCTGTCGCTCGTCCCGGTCATCGAGGGCGAAGGCGACGCCGCCGAGGACACCGAGGACGCTGCCGCCAAGTGACGTCCTCCTCGTCGAAGAACCAGGCCGCTGCGTCCGCGCAGCGGCCTGGTTCCACGAAGACCCTGCTGCGTGACGCGGACGGTGTGGGTGCCGTCCGCCGCACGGTCCTGCCCGGCGGCCTGCGGGTGATCACCGAGAACATGCCGTCCGTGCGCTCCGCGACCTTCGGTATCTGGGTCGGGGTGGGCTCGCGCGACGAGACCCCCGCCCTGGCCGGCACCTCGCACTACCTCGAACACCTGCTGTTCAAGGGCACCGCGAAGCGCGACGCGCTGGAGATCTCCGCGGAACTGGACGCCGTCGGTGGTGAGATGAACGCGTTCACCACCAAGGAGTACACGTGCTACTACGCACGCGTGCTCGACACCGACCTCCCGCTCGCCATCGACGTGATCTGCGACATGGTGACCGGCTCGCTGATCGACTCCGAGGACGTGGACGCCGAACGCGGCGTGATCCTCGAGGAGATCGCGATGAACGAGGACGAGCCCGGCGACCTGGTGCACGAACTCTTCTACGACGCGATGCTCGGCGACGCCCCGCTCGGGCGGCCCGTACTGGGCACCGTCGAGTCGATCAACGCGCTCACCCGGACCCAGATCAACGGTTACTACCGGCGCCGGTACAAGGCGCCGAACATGGTGGTGACCGCGGCCGGCAACATCGACCACGCCAAGGTGGTCCGGCTGGTCAAGAAGGCGTTCGCCCAGGTCAAGGTGGACGAGGACGCGGTGGCCGCGGCGCCGCGCGCCGGCGGTCGCGGGACGCGTTCGGCCGGCAGCGTCCGGGTGCTCAACCGGCCGACCGAGCAGGCCCACCTGGTCCTGGGGATGCCCGGCCTGGCCCGCGACGACGACCGGCGGTTCGCGCTCAGCGTGCTCAACACCGCGCTCGGCGGCGGGATGAGCTCGCGCCTGTTCCAGGAGATCCGGGAAAAGCGCGGGCTGGCCTACTCGGTCTACTCGTTCCACTCCGGCTACGCCGACCTGGGCGTGTTCGGGATCTATGCCGGCTGCCAGCCCAAGAAGGCCCGCCAGGTGATCGAGATCTGCCGGACCGAGCTGGAGCGGGTGGTGCGCGACGGGCTGCCCCGGGACGAGATGGATCGGGCGATCGGCCAGCTGCGCGGCTCGACCGTGCTCGGCCTGGAGGACACCGGGTCGCGGATGAGCCGGATCGGCAAGAGCGAACTCGTCTACGGCGAGCACCTGTCCGTCGACGAGGTGCTGGCCCGGATCGCCGCGGTGACCGCCGACGAGATCCACGACGTGGCGAAGGTCCTGTTCGCCGCGCGGCCCACGCTGGCCGTGGTCGGGCCGTTCGCCGACGACGCGGACTTCGTCGCCGCGTCGGCCTGAACGACGGCGAAACCGTGCCGGCCGGGTCGCGAGCGGGTCGGTGGGCACGGAAGTGGTGCGCTCCGATCGGCCGCGGTGTCGATCGGGACGAAGAACTGTGCTGACGGGAGAGTGCGCGACATCATGACTGCGATCCGGGTGGGTGTGATCGGTGCGGCCGGCCGCATGGGCTCCGAGGTGTGCCGTGCCGTCGAGGCGGCCGACGACCTCGAACTGGTGGCGCGCGTCGACGAGGGCGACGACCTCGCCGACCTCGCCGAGGCGGGTGCGCAGGTCGCCGTGGACTTCACCCATCCGGGTGTGGTCATGGGCAACCTGGAATACTGCGCGGGCGCCGGGATCCACGCCGTCGTCGGCACCAGCGGCTTCACCCCCGACCGCCTCGCGCGGTTGCGCGAGTGGCTGGCGAAGAGCCCGGAAACCGGCGTTTTGATCGCGCCGAACTTCGGCATCGGCGCGGTGCTGATGATGCGGTTCGCGGCCCAGGCGGCGCGCTTTTACGAGTCGGTCGAGATCGTCGAACTGCACCACCCGAACAAGGTCGACGCGCCCAGCGGCACCGCCCGCCGGACCGCCGAGCTGATCGCCGAGGCGCGCGACGGCGCCGGCCTCGGGGAGATGCCCGACGCGACGGTGGACGACCCGGACGGCGCGCGCGGCGGCAAGGTCGACGGCGTGCCGGTGCACGCGGTCCGGCTGCGCGGCCTGGTCGCCCACCAGGAGGTGCTGCTCGGCGACGACGGCGAGATGCTGACCATCCGGCACGACTCGTTCCAGCGCACGTCCTTCATGCCGGGTGTGCTGCTCGGGGTGCGTCGTGTGGTCTCCACGCCCGGCCTGACCGTGGGCCTGGAACACTTCCTCGATCTGGGCTGAGCATCGTGAGGCAACGTGTCACCGCGCTCGTGCTGATCGCGGTTCTGGTCTTCTACGTGTTCCTCGTCGGCAGTCGCGGCATGATCGCGATTCGCGACGGGCGGCCGGTCACCGTCGTGCTCGGGCTGGCGATCCTGCTCGTGCCGGTGGTGGGCGCCTGGTACATCTGGCGCGAGGTGCGCTTCGGCTTCGCGATGCAGCGGCTGGCCCGCGAATTGGCGGCCGAGGGCGGGCTGCCGGCCGACGAGTTGGCCCGCACCCCCGGCGGGCGGGTCGATCGGGACAGCGCCGACGAGGTGTTCGAGCGGCGCAAGGCCGAGGTGGAGGCCGCGCCGGACGACTGGCGGGGCTGGTACCGGCTGGCCGTGGCCTACGGCGACGCGCGCGACAACGCGCGCGGGCGCCGGGCGATGCTGACCGCGATCCGCCTGCACGCGGGCCGGGCGCCGGCCACGAACACGCGCTAGGGTCTGGCGCCGGCCGGGCGGTCGAGTGTCGCGGGGCCGGCCGGGTGGGGTGTGGCGGGCCGCGCGGCGGTCGGGTCCAGGGCGGTGAGCAGCCGGGTCGATACGGGCGCGGCCAGGATGCCCGCCACCGCGTCCACCAGGTCCTCCACGAACGCCGCGGGGGGCAACACGTCGTGCGCCTGCCCCTCGTGGACGCGCTGCTCGCGATCGGCCGTCGCGTGCACGGCCAGGCTGCCGCCCAGGCGCAGCCGGTTGCGTCGCACCGCGCTCGGCAGGTGGCCCAGGGCCAGGTCGATCAGGTGGGCGAACTCCGGCGTGCTGCCCTCCAGGCCCATCGCCGGCAGCGCGTAGGCGGAGGCGCCCGGGTGCTGGTGCACCCGGGCCAGAAAGCGCAGGTAGAAGCTGCCCCCGACGTCGATCTGCTCGGCCAACGGGCGCACCATGGCCTCGGCCAGGGCCCGGGGGTCCCGGTCGAGGCCGGCCCGGACCAGTGCGCGGACCAGGTCCTCGCGGCGCCCGTTGACCGCCGCGAGCCGGAAGCCGAAGATCGCCCGGATCAATTCCTCTTTGCTGCCGAAGTGGTACTGCGCGGCGGAATTGTTGCGCTGACTCGCCGCGACACTGATCCGGCGCAGCGAGACCGCGTCGATTCCGTGTACGGCGAACAGCCGCTCGGCGGTGAGCAGAAGGCGCTCGCGGGTCGGAGTTCGGCTCACGGCGCCCACGTTAAGTCGGCTGACTTACCCACTTCAATGGCACGTCGGTGTGGTCTTCACCGTGTTCGTCGGCCGTTTCGCCCGCCGATTTCCCGCCGGCGTCACGGGATTGCCGTCGGGCGGAAACGGATCGACCCCGAACCGGGGCGACGAACGTGATCGGATCCTGCTCAGGGCATCGGGGAGACCGCCGTGTGCAGTCGCACCTGGCGGATCACCGCGCCGCCGGGTTCGTCCACCCACAGTTCGCGGGTGGCGCCGTCCGCGGCCCAGCCCGCGCCGGTCAGGAAGTCGTACAGCGGCTTGTCGTTCTCCAGGACCCAGGTCACCAGCGTGTCCACGCCGTCGGACACCGCGTCCGCGACGACCGCGGTGAGCAGCCGGGAGGCGTGCCCCTCGCGCTGTCGGGCCGGGTCGATCACCAGGATCGCCAACTCGCCCGCGCGGGCCGGGTCGAGGTCCTCGTCCGAGCCGGGGACGAGGGCCGCGAAGCCGGCCGCAGTGGAGCCCGCGCAGGCCACGAGCACGCGGTGGCGCGGTGAGGGTGGCGCGACCGCGGCGTCCTCCCATTCGGCGGCCAACGCCTCGGGTGTGGCCGCCGCCAGGGCCGCGGCGGGCAGCACGCCGGTGTAGGCGTCGTGCCAGGCCCGGGCGTGCGCGGCGCCCAGGGCGGCGCCGTCTCCGGCGTGGGCCGGCCGTACGTAGCAATCGCTCATGTGGTGCCCCCATCGTCGAGTTCGGCCGATTCTCGCGCGCCCGAAGGTTTCCTGTCCGCCGCTCGCCGAACGCACACACCCGTGGGCGACACGCGCCGCCGGCGTTCCCGCCCCCGCGCGCGGCGTGCGACGCTGTCGGCCAAGGATTGGTGGGCGCGGCAGCGGAGGATGGTCATGGGGGTCCGGGTCCGACGAATCGCCCCGGTGTGCGCGGTGGTCGCGGTGCTCGCGACCGGCTGCATGGTGGGTCCGACGATCGACGACGAGAAGCCGAAGCCGGCCGCGGCCGGCCCCACCGGCAACCCGCCGGACCTGCCCGACAAGAACCCGACCGACGGCTCGACCCCGGCGGCCCCGCCGCCTTCGGGCGCGCCGCCGCCGTCCGACCGGACCGGACAGAAGAAGCAGACGCACACCTACTCGAACGGGCTGACCGTCACCGCCTTGGCGCCGGCGGTGACCCGGACGGCGGCCGTGCCCGGCGAGCGGCGCGAGACGGTCGACGTGGCGATCCCGATCCGCTACGGCAACCGCACCGGATCGAACCTGGTCGCCGATCTGTTCCAGGTGACCCTGTACGCGGGGCCGGACGCGCTGCCGTGCGCCCTCGCCAAGGTCGGCCCGCCACGCGGCGGCCCGAGTGAGGCCGCGGTGAACGCCGACACGGTGATCACCTACAACTTCGCGGTGCCGAGGGAGTTGGTCGGGAAGCTGGAGGTCCAGGTGCAGCCGTACATGGGCCGACTGGACCGGGTGACCTTCGCGACATCCGCGGCGCTGCCGGCGGGTGCGCCGACGCGGCCCGCCGAGGGGCCGTCGACCCAGCCGAGCACGGTGGTGGTGCCGCGCTCCGCGCCGACGGGCACGGGGACGAGCGCGGCTCCGAGCGGTGGTTAGGCTTATCCGCCGCCGCACCCCCTTCATCGACGCACGGCTGCGTGCGTTCGCCCGACGAGGAGCCACCCCGCGTGACCGAAACACCCCAGGAGAAGCCGGCCGACGTGCGATTCCGGGACGACGTGACCGTCGAACTGATCAAGCACAGCGCCTCGGACCAGGACGTGCTGTGGGCGGCCCGGGTCTCCACGGCGGGGGAGAAGTCCCTCGACGAGTTGGACAAGGACGCCTCGCGCTCCAGGGGATTGATCAACTACCTGATGCGCGACAAGCACGGCAGCCCGTTCGAGCACAACTCGATGACCTTCTTCGTCAGCGCCCCGATCTTCGTCTTCCGCGAATTCCACCGCCACCGCGTCGGATGGTCCTACAACGAGGAAAGCGGGCGTTATCGGGAGCTTTTGCCGGTGTTCTATGTGCCTTCGGCGGAGCGGCGGCTGGTGCAGCGGGGCAAGCCGGGGGCGTATGAGTTCGTCGACGGCACGGCCGAGCAGCACGCGGTGGTCGACGAGGCGACGCGGGCGGGCTACGAGGCGGCGTACGCGGCCTACCGGCGCATGCTGGAGGCGGGTGTCGCGCGGGAGGTGGCGCGGACCACGTTGCCGGTCGGGCTGTACTCGTCGATGTACGCGACCTGCAACGCGCGCTCCCTGATGCATTTCCTGGGGCTGCGCACCAAGCATGACGACGCGACCTTCCCGTCGTTCCCGCAGCGTGAGATCGAGATGGTCGCGGAGCGGATGGAGGCGGTGTGGGCGGAGTTGATGCCGCTGACGTACGCGGCGTTCAACGCCAACGGTCGGGTCGCGCCGTAAGAGGCGAGGGCGGGCCGGGGCCGGTTGAGCCGTCCGAGTGGTCAAATCGGCACATAGGGTGACATTGGAAATTTTTCACCAGAATCCCTAAGGTTTCACCCGTCGTGGTCGATACTGAAAGAGATCAGGCGCTGCTCGAACCCCCGAGCGGGCAGCGTCTGGTCCCTTTTTCCGTGCGCCCCGGTCCCCGGTTTCGTCCGGGTGTCGTTCGGGCCGACGGGGCGGGCTCCCGGGCGGTGGAGGTCTCGGTGGAGGTCTCATAGGGCGGGTGCTACCCGCAGGTCAGGTGCGGGCCCGGTACGGTTTGGGCCATGGCTCCGACGTCTACCCCCCAGACCCCCTTCGGCCGGGTCCTCACCGCGATGGTGACCCCCTTCACGGCCGACGGTGCGCTCGACCTCCCCGGCGCCCAGCGCCTGGCCGCCCATCTTGTCGATGCCGGCAACGACGGACTCGTCGTCAACGGCACCACCGGCGAGTCGCCCACCACGAGCGACGCGGAGAAAGAGCAGCTGGTCCGGGCGGTTCTGGAGGCCGTGGGCGATCGCGCGTTCGTGGTCGCCGGTGTGGGTACCAACGACACTCGGCACTCGGTCGAGCTGGCCCGGCAGGCGCAGGCCGCCGGCGCGCATGGCCTGCTCGTGGTCACCCCGTACTACAGCAAGCCTCCGCAGGAGGGCCTGTACCGGCACTTCACCACGGTCGCCGACGCGACCGGGCTGCCGGTGATGCTGTACGACATCCCCGGTCGCAGCGCCGTGCCGGTCGAGACCGAGACCCTGGTCCGCCTCGCGGAGCACCCCCGGATCGTGGCGAACAAGGACGCCAAGGGCGACCTCGCCTCGGCGAGTTGGGTGATGGCGCGCACCGACATGGTGTACTACAGCGGTGAGGACATGCTGAACCTGCCGCTCCTGTCCATCGGCGCGGTCGGTGTGGTGAGCGTGGTCGGACACCTCGTTTCGGCCGAGCTCCGCGCGATGATCGACGCCTTCACGGCCGGCGACGTCGCCAAGGCGCGCGAGATCCACCAGCGTCTTCTTCCGGTGTACACCGGCATTTTTCGTACCCAGGGCGTGATCCTCACCAAGGCCGCGCTGGGATTGCAGGGCCTGCCCGCCGGGCCGCTGCGGCTGCCGCTGATCGATGCCGACGAGGCACAGATCGCGCAGCTGAGGCAGGATCTTTCGGCGGGTGGGGTAGAGCTGTAAACAGGAATATCTGTAAGTAGTGCCCCGGGCGGGTACCACACCCGCTCGGGCCGAACACGAGCTTTTGCGCGTTCCCGTCCGGCCGAGCATCGATCGGCCGGACGGCGGCACGTGGCGAGGAGAGAACTTGAGCCATCCCCACCCCGAATTCGGCCCGCCGCCGGTGCTGCCGAAGGGCGGCCTTCGGGTCACCCCGCTGGGCGGCCTCGGCGAGATCGGCCGAAACATGACCGTCTTCGAGTTCGACGGCCGGCTGCTGATCGTCGACTGCGGGGTGCTGTTCCCCGAGGAGGAGCAGCCCGGAGTCGACCTCATCCTGCCGGACTTCAGCTCGATCCGGGATCGCCTCGACGACATCGAGGCGGTCATCCTGACCCACGGGCACGAGGACCACATCGGCGCGGTCCCGTACCTGCTGCGGGAGAAGGCCGACATCCCGCTGATCGGGTCGAAGCTGACCCTCGCGTTCATCGAGGCGAAGCTCACCGAGCACCGCATCCGGCCGTACACCCTCGAGGTCAAGGAAGGCGACATCGAGCGGCTGGGGCCGTTCGAGTGCGAGTTCATCTCGGTGAACCACTCGATCCCGGACGCGCTCGCGCTGGCGATCCGCACCGAGGCCGGCACCGTCGTGCACACCGGCGACTTCAAGATGGACCAGTTGCCGCTGGACAACCGGCTCACCGACCTGCCGGCGTTCGCCCGGCTGGGCACCGAGGGCATCGATCTGCTGCTCGTGGACTCCACGAACGCCGAGGTCCCGGGCTTCATCCCGGCCGAGCGGGACATCGCGGGCGTGCTGGACCGGGTCTTCGCCGACGCCGACCAGCGGATCATCGTGGCCAGCTTCGCGAGCCACGTGCACCGCATCCAGCAGGTGCTCGACACCGCGTACGCCTACGAGCGCAAGGTCGCCTTCGTCGGCCGCTCGATGGTGCGCAACATGAAGATCGCCGGGGAACTCGGCTATCTGAAGATCCCCGCCGGCCTGGTCGTGGACGTCAAGACGCTCGACGACCTGCCGCCGGACGAGGTGGTCCTCGTCTGTACCGGCTCGCAGGGCGAGCCGATGGCGGCGCTGTCGCGGATGGCCAACCGTTCGCACCAGCAGATCCGGATCGTCGAGGGCGACACCGTGGTGCTGGCGTCCTCGCTGATCCCGGGCAACGAGACCTCGGTCTACCGGGTGATCAACGGGCTGACCCGGTGGGGCGCAAAGGTCGTGCACAAGGGCAACGCCAAGGTGCACGTCTCCGGTCACGCCTCGGCCGGTGAACTGCTGTACTTCTTCAACCTCACGCGCCCGCGCAACCTGATGCCCGTGCACGGCGAATGGCGCCATCTGCGCGCCGCCGCCGATCTGGGCGTCAAGACCGGGGTGCGCAAGGACCGGGTGGTCCTCGCCGAGGACGGGCTGACCGTCGACCTGGTCGACGGTGTCGCCAAGATCACCGGGAAGGTGCAGGCCGGATACGTCTATGTGGACGGTTTGTCCGTGGGCGACGTGACCGAGTCCTCGCTCAAGGACCGTCGGATCCTGGGCGAGGAGGGCTTCGTGTCCGTGTTCCTCGCCGTGGACTCCAGCTCGGGCAAGGTGGTCGGCGGGCCGACCATCACGGCGCGGGGATCGGGCATCGACGACGCCCGGTTCGACGCGGTGATCCCGAAGATCGAGGAGATGCTGCAGAAGGCGGCCGCCGACGGGGTGGCGGAGCCGTATCAGTTGCAGCAGCAGGTGCGGCGGATCGTGGGCAAGTGGGTGTCGGACACCTATCGGCGCCGGCCGATGATTCTGCCGGTTGTGGTGGAGGTCTGAGACCTCGTCGATCGTTTTGCGCGGGGCCCGCTACGAAATCTTCGTAGCGGGCCCCGTGTGGTTCGGGGGCGGGGGTGAGCGTGGGCGTGGGCGTGGTTCGCGGGAGTCGGCGGTTGTGGTCGGGGGCGGTGGCGGGTTGTCGACCGGATGTGCGAGGCGGTGGGTGTGGGGTGGCTGCGCTTGGCGGACCGTGGCGGGGCCTTGGTGGGTCTTGGCGGGCTTGTCGTGGTGCGGGGGAGGATGCCGCTGGCCTGAAGCGGGGGTGTCATGGGGGATTTGCGGACTTTTTGTGGTGTGAAGGTCGGGTTCTCGTACTTATGGGTGGCTCGACTGCCGGCTCCTAACGTCGGTCGTGTTCGGAGGGCAGCCGCTCTCCGGGCGCTGGACAGGTCGACACGGTCGACAGGATCGGCAGTCAGGAGCACACATGTACGCGGTACAGCGGAATCGGCGTTGCGGCGGCCCACGACGGGGCGCTCCGCCGCCCGCGCCGTGGGGCGCGCCGATCTCGGTGCCCGGGCGGCGGGTGGCCGCCGGGTTCGGGCGATCGCGGCGTGGGCGGGTCGCGGCGCTCGCGCTGAGCTCGTGTGCGGCGCTGGGTCTGGGCGCGGGGATGACGGGCCCCGTCTCGCCGGCGGCGGCCGCCCCGCGCTGCGACCACGTGGCGAAGGACAACCGGCCGGAGCTGCGTGAGGGGGATCGGGACGACGCGGTCGCCCAGGTGCAGTGCCTGATCGACACGAGGTCCGGAGCCCCCGGCGAGTTGCCGGAGACCGGGGTGTTCGACGCGGCCACCGCGGACGGGGTCCGGTGGGTGCAGAAGTGCAACGGCCTCGATCCTTCGGGGGTCACCAACGAGGCCACCTGGAAGGTGCTCTATCGCGCGAAGAAGGGATGCGGGCGGCAGGCGGAGCACACCGGCACCGAGTAGCGGGTGCGGGCCGGGCGGGAGGCGGAAGGGGCGTCGGCGGGTCGGCCGGGGCCGGGTCGTGGGGGCGGCCGGGCCGAAGTCGTACACAGGCCGGGTGTGATGGTCACACCCATCCCGGGGGCTGTGGACGACGGACGGCGCGCGTGGAGGGGGCGCGCGCACACTGGCCCGCATGACGCCGACCGATCTTTCCGCACTGCTGTCCCGGCCCTTCACCCTCGCCGTCGCCGCCCGCCACGGGGTCGGCCGGTCGGTCGTCCGACGCCTGGTGCGTGACGGCGACGTGCGTCGGGTCATACACGGGGTCTACGTCGGCGCGCACGTCGACGACACGCCGGAGGTGCGGGCCCGGGCCGCGGTCATGGTTCTGCCCCGCGGGGCCGTGGTCTGTGGGCGCACCGCGGCGAGGTTGTACGGCGTGCGGGTTCCGGCGCGGCCCCGGACGCGGGCGCGGCGCGCGGCACCGATCGAAGTGGTCGTGCCGGTGGGGGCGGCTCTGCCCCGCCGGCACGGCTGCCGGGCGCGGATCATGGCGCTCGGACCGGGGGAGACGGTGTGGCGGGCCGGGATTCCGGTCACCTCGCCCGCCCGGACCGCGGCGGACCTGGTCCGGACCTCGGATCGGGAGACCGGCGTGGTGGTGCTCGACGGGTTCCTGCGGGCCGGGCTGGTCGCGCCCGACGCGTTGGCGGCACTGGTCGAGCGCTACGCCGGACATCCGGGGCGCCATCGGCTCGCGGAGGTGGTGCGGCTGGCCGACGGGCGCAGCGCGGGCGAGGACGAGACCCGGCTTCGGCTGGCGCTGCTCGACGCCGGGGTGCCGGCGGCCGAGGTCGGCTGGGAGATCCGGTCGGCGTTCGGTCGGGTCCTGCGGCGCTTCGCGCTGGCCTGGCCGGGGGCGCGGGTCGGGGTGGAGCTGACCGACGACCGGCAGTGGGTCAGGGCGCGGCCTCGGAGCATCGCCGGGCAGAGCTGGCTCGTGCTGCACTGCCCGACACTCCAGGCGCGCGAGCGGCCGGCGGCCACCGTCGCCCGGATCGGATCGGAGTTGCGGCTGCGGGAGCGGCGAAATCGCGGCGACATCGCCGCGTAGGCGCCGGCATGCTGCGACGATGAACGTGGACGAGGCAGGGCCGGTGGTCACCGATCGGCTTGAGTTGATTCCGATCGAGGTCGGTCACGCCGAGGAGATGGCGCGGGTGCTGGGCGATCCGGCGCTGCACACCTTCATCGGTGGTGAGCCGGAGGACGTGGACGCGCTGCGGGCGCGCTACACGCGCTGGGCGAAGGGATCGCCGGATCCCGGCGTGGTCTGGTTGAACCGGGTGATCCGGCTGCGGTCGCAGGGGTGTCTGGTGGGCACGGTCCAGGCCACGGTGGGGCCCGGGCCGGTCGCCGACGTGGCCTGGGTGGTGGGAACCCCCTGGCAGGGCCGGGGCATCGCCAAGGAGGCGGCGGTCGCGTGGGTGGCCTGGCTCCGGGCCGGGGGCATCGAAGAAATCGGCGCCCACATCCACCCGGCCAACACAGCCTCCGCCGCAGTAGCCGAAGCGGCGAGCCTGACCCCCACCGAAACCTGGCAGCAAGGCGAACAACGCTGGTCCACGACCCACGCGACACCGACACCCAAGTAGGCCCCGGCCGGCCCTCACCCACCGACCCCACCCCGCCCTCCGCCCGCGCCCGGGTGGGTCCGGCCGGATGGGCGTGCGTGCCGGCTCGGGGGCGTTTCGCGACCGGGTCTGCTGTGCTCTCTGCCCGCGCCCGGGTGGGGCCGGTTGGCTCTACCCGCCCGCCCCGGAGCCGTGCCTACCGGCGCCTCCGCGCCCTCCGCCTGCGCCCGGGTGGGTTCGGCCGGATGGGCGTGCCGGCTCGGGGGTGTTTCGCGACCGGGTGTGCTGTGCTCTCCGCTCGAGTTCGGGGTGGTTCGGCTGGTTCTACCCGCCTGCTTCGGGGTTGTGCCGCGACCTGCGGTGCTGCGTTCCGCCGCCGGCGCGGGGGCGGGTGGGGCCGGCCGGATTGGGCCGCCCGCGCCGGAGTTGGTCCGTGACTCGTTCCGCTGCGCTCTCCGCTTGGGGTCGGCTTGCGCTTGGGGTGCGGCCTCGGTTCGGGGGTGGCTCGTGCTTCCGTTATGGCTTTCGGATGGGGCTGGTTCAGGGTCGCCGCGTCACGTGCCGGTGCGCGTCGCCGCGCGCGACTCGGTGTCGGGCGGTGGTTTGTGGCGGGCGGGTCGGGGGTTAGTCGTCGCCGGAGACTCTCAGGACCAGGATGGCCATGTCGTCTCGGGCCTGTTCTTCGGCGAATTGTTCGACCGCGCGGTGGATTCGGGCCGCTACCGCGCCGGCGGTCAGGCCCGTGCAGCCGGACAGGACCTCGGCCAGGCCGTCGTCGCCGAGCATGCGGGTGCCCTCGCGGCGTTCGGTGACGCCGTCGGTGACGCAGACCAGGACGTCGCCCGGGTCCAGGTCCACCGTCTCCAGGACCAGGTCGACCTCGTCCATCACACCGAGCAGCGGCTGCGGGGTGGCCACCGCGTCGACCGTGCCGTCCGGGCGCAGGCGAAGCGGGAGCGGGTGGCCCGCGGAGACCAGGCTCAGGCGTACCCCGCCGCCGTCGCGGTGGGTCATGTGGCCGTGCAGGAGGGTCAGGAACCGGCTGCGCGGGCCCTCGTCCAGGATCGCGGTGTTCAGCCGTTGCAGGACGGCGGGCACCGACATGCCCTCGCGGGTCAGCAACCGCAGCGCCGTGCGGGCCAGTCCGGTGACCGCGGCGGCCTCCGGGCCGGTGCCGCACACGTCGCCGATGGCGAAGCCCCACTTGTCCTCGCCGATGGTGAACAGGTCGTAGAAGTCGCCGCCGACCTCGTTGCCCTCGCCGGAGGCCTGGTAGACGACCTCGACGTCCACCCCCGGCACCTTGGGCAGCTCCGGCGGCAGCAGGCTGCGCTGGAGGGCCTGGCTGGTCGCGTTGCGCTCCGAGTACAGCCGGGCGTTGTCCATCGCGAGCGCGGCGCGGCGGGACAGGTCCTCGGCGAGTTCCAGGGTGTCCCGGCGGAACCGGTCGCCGGCCAGGATGCCGAAGGTCAGCATGCCGATGCCGCGCCCCCGGGCGACCAGCGGCAGCGTGACCGCCTCGCCGGCGACCAGGTCGGTGTGCTCGCGGACCACCTCCGGGTCCAACGACCGCAGGCCCAGCCAGCGCCGGGCGCCGGGCGTGGGCTGCGCGCGCGGCGCCTCGGCGTGGTCCAGCAGCGCGCGAAGGTCGTCGATCCGCATCTCGTCGGCGTGCCACACCACGCTCAGCACCGGCGCGTGCGACTCGCCCGTGTGCACCGCACACCACGTGCCCAGTCGCGGCACCACGATCTGGGCGATCATGGCCAGCGTCATCTCCGGGTCGAGGGTGCCGGCCAGCAGGTCGGACGCCTCGGCGAGGAAGGACAGCGAGCCGCGCCGGACCCGCTCCAACTCGGACAGGCGCGCGCTCTCCACGGTCAGCGAGACCCGGTCGGCGGCGCGCTGGAGCCGGGCCGCGTCGTCGTTGTCGAAGCGGGCCGCCGACTCCGAGGCGACGCCGAGCGTGCCGGTGAGCCGGCCCTCGACCTTGAGCGGCACGGTCACCGCCGAGCGCATCCGGGTCTCCTGGAGGATCGGCACCGCGTCGGGCCCGGCGGCCAGGTCCTCGTGCACGGCGGGCATCCGGGCCGAGCCGTAACGGCCCACCGAGGTCTCCACCGGCACCCGCGACAGCCGATGCACCGCGCCCGCCAGGCCGGTGGTCGCGCGCACCTCCATCTCGCTCTCGTCGTCGGTGGCCAGCAGCACGAACGCGGCGTCGGCGTCGAGCAGGTCGCGGGCACGTTCGACCGCGCGCTGGAGCAGGTCCTCCAGGCCCAGTCGGTTCAGCCCGTCGATCCCGTCCCATTCGCTGTCCACCGGGATCGCCGCCCCGGCGCGACCGCGCGAGGCGTCCCGGTTCTCCAGCAGCGCGCGGGCCTGCGCGGGCACCAGGAGCGCGACCAGCGCGGGATCGCCGTCGGCGTCGCGCAGCCGCACGTGCGAGGCGAAGACGCGCGTGGCCACCCCGTCGGCGGCGCGCACGTCGTACCCGCCCTGCCAGCGGGACAGCTCCAGCATCTCGTCCAGGGTCAGCTCGGTGCCCGGCGTCTGCGGCCAGGCCACCAGGTCGCCCAGCGCCATGCCGATCGCCTCGGTGTCACTCAGACCGAACAACCCGGCCGCCTCGGGGCTCCAGTGGGTCACCTTGCGCGAGGCGTCGGCGTGCACCACCGCCACGCGGACCGGCACCGCGGCGTCGGGCAGCGCGTTGGCGGGCAGCAGCGGCCCGGCCGAACTGGTCGCCGAGACCGGATCGGGCAGTTCCAGCCGGAACCACACCCGCTTGACGTTCTTGGCGTATTCGACCCCCCACGCCGAGGCCAGCGACGCGGACAGGAACAGCCCGCGGCCGCTCTCGTCGCCGTCGTCGAAGCCGGTCGCCGGCTCCGGCAACTCGCGGCTGGGGTAGTGATCGGTGACCTCGATCTGGACGCCGCCGTCGTAGCGCACACACGAGACCTCGGCCGAGGTGCCCGCGTGCACGATCGCGTTGGTGACCAACTCGCTGGTCAGCAGTACGGCGTCGTCGACCACGTCGCCGGCGTCCCAGTCGGTGAGCGTCTTGCGGACGAACGAGCGTGCGGCCGCCACGGACCTGCCCTCGGGTGCGAAGGCAGCGCTCATCCGGGCAGTGATGAGCATGCTCGTTCCCTGATCCATACACTCCCGCATCTGCGACGAACGGCGGCTGCGGTGACGAATCCGGCTCCACAGTCCGGCAGATTCGCACCCTATCGGTTTCGGACGATCGGGCGGACCCCTTCCAAACAGTGACGCATCGATCACGATTCCGACAGATGTCCCGTCCGAGCGTGCCTTTCGGGCCCGCGCTTTCCGGATGACAAGCACCATCCTCCCGGACCGCCTCTGCTCTCAACCCTGTGAGTGAAAGACTGTGGATGGCAAGCGGCCGGAGGCACGGACGGTCGCGGCGAATCTGGTCCGGCGGAGGAAATGCGAGATGGCGAAGGCTTCCCCAGCGCAGGCGCGGACTGCGGCCGTCCGGCAGGGCCGGCACGACGAGCGGGATCTGCGGCGTCTGCTGGCCGCCCTGACCGGGGTCCGTGACGGCAACTTCCGCAAACGCCTGACGGTTTCCGGCGACGGGATCATGTCCGAGATCGCCGTCGTGTTCAACGACATGGTCGAGCGCAACCAGCACCTGTCCGGCGAATTGGCCCGGGTGCGTCGGGTGGTCGGTCGAGAGGGCAAGCTGACCGAGCGGCTGGACCCGGGCCCGGGCGAGGGCGCCTGGGCGACGAGCATCGACGCGGCCAACGCGCTCGTCGAGGACCTGGTGCGCCCCACCGTCGAGGTCGGCCGGGTGCTGGCCGCGGTCGCCGAGGGCGATCTGTCCCAGCGCATGGACCTGCGGATCGCCGAACAGCCGCTGCGTGGCGAGTTCCTGCGGATGGGCCGCACCGCCAACGGACTGGTGGACCAGCTCAGCGCGTTCGCCGACGAGGTCACCCGGGTGGCCCGCGAGGTCGGTACCGAGGGCAAGCTCGGCGGGCAGGCCCGGGTGCGCGGCGTCTCCGGCAGCTGGAAGGACCTCACCGACTCGGTCAACACGATGGCCAGCCGATTGACCCTCCAGGTGCGCGACATCGCCCTGGTGACCACCGCCGTGGCCAAGGGGGACCTGTCCCGCACGGTCACCGTCGAGGTGGCCGGCGAGATGCTGGAGCTGAAGGAGACCGTCAACACGATGGTCGACCAACTCTCCGGCTTCGCCCAGGAGGTGACCCGGGTGGCCCGCGAGGTGGGCACCGAGGGCCGACTGGGCGGCCAGGCCCGGGTCGAGGGTGTCTCGGGGACCTGGAAGGACCTCACCGACTCGGTCAACATCATGGCGGGCAACCTGACCGCCCAGGTCCGCGACATCGCCCAGGTGACCAAGGCGGTCGCGTACGGCGACCTGTCGCAGACCATCACCGTGTCCGCGCGCGGCGAGATGGCCCAGCTCGCCGAGACGATCAACGCGATGACCGGCACGCTGCGCACGTTCGCCTCCGAGGTGACCCGCGTGGCGCGCGAGGTCGGCTTCGAGGGCCGGCTCGGCGGCCAGGCCCAGGTCCCCGGCGGCGCGGGCATCTGGAAGGACCTGACCGACTCGGTCAACACCGCCTTCTTCAACCTCACCGCGCAGGTCCGCGACATCGCCGGGGTGACCACGGCGGTCGCCCAGGGCGACCTGTCGCAGAAGATCACCGTGGACGTCTCCGGCGAGATGCTGGAGCTCAAGAACACCGTCAACACCATGGTCGGCCAGCTGTCGGCCTTCGCCTCCGAGGTCACCCGCGTTGCCCGCGAGGTGGGCAGCGAGGGCATCCTGGGCGGCCAGGCGCAGGTCTCCGGCGTGGCGGGTACGTGGAAGGACCTGACCGACTCGGTCAACGTGATGGCCGGCAACCTGACCGGCCAGGTCCGCAACATCGCCCAGGTCTCCACGGCGGTGGCCCGGGGCGACCTGTCGCAGAAGATCACGGTCGACGTCTCCGGCGAGATGCTGGAGCTCAAGAACACCGTGAACACCATGGTGGACCAGCTGTCCGCGTTCGCCTCCGAGGTCACCCGGGTCGCCCGCGAGGTCGGCGGCGAGGGCCGGCTCGGCGGCCAGGCCCGGGTGGTGCCGGGCGTCGCGGGCGTGTGGCTCGACCTCACCGACTCGGTGAACTTCATGGCGGGCAACCTCACCGCCCAGGTCCGCAACATCGCCGAGGTGACCACGGCGGTCGCGCGCGGCGACCTGTCCAAGAAGATCGACGTGGACGCCCGGGGCGAGATCCTGGAGGTCAAGAACACCGTCAACACGATGGTCGACCAGCTCTCCGCGTTCGCCGACGAGGTCACCCGCGTGGCCCGCGAGGTGGGCACCGAGGGCCGACTGGGCGGCCAGGCCCAGGTGCTCGGGGTGGCCGGGGTGTGGCGCGACCTGACCTACTCGGTCAACTCGATGGCCGGAAACCTCACCGAACAGGTGCGCAGCCTGGGCCAGGTGACCACCGCGGTGGCCCGGGGTGACCTGTCGCAGAAGATCACGGTGGACGCCCGGGGCGAGATCCTCGAACTCAAGAACACCGTGAACACCATGGTCGACCAGCTCTCCGGCTTCGCCGACGAGGTCACCCGGGTGGCCCGCGAGGTGGGTACCGAGGGTCGACTCGGCGGGCAGGCCGACGTCAAGGGCGTCTCCGGCACCTGGAAGGACCTCACCGAGTCGGTCAACGTGATGGCAGGCAACCTGACCGGCCAGGTGCGCAGCATCGCCGACGTGACCACGGCGGTGGCCACGGGCGATCTGTCCAAGAAGATCACCGTCGACGCCCGGGGCGAGATCCTGGAGCTGAAGGAGACCGTCAACACGATGGTCGACCAGCTCTCCGCGTTCGCCGACGAGGTGACCCGGGTGGCCCGCGAGGTGGGTACCGAGGGTCGACTCGGCGGGCAGGCGCGGGTGCGCGGGGTCTCCGGCATCTGGAAGGACCTGACCGACAACGTCAACGTCATGGCCAACAACCTGACGTCCCAGGTGCGCAACATCGCCCAGGTGGCCACCGCCGTCGCCGACGGCGACCTGTCCCAGAAGAGCACCGTCGAGGCCAAGGGCGAGATGGCGGGCCTGGCGGGCACGATCAACACGATGGTCGACACGCTGCGCGCGTTCGCCGACGAGGTCACCCGTGTGGCCCGCGAGGTGGGCACCGAGGGCATCCTGGGCGGCCAGGCGCACGTGCCCGGCGTCTCGGGCACCTGGAAGGACCTGACCGACAACGTCAACTCGATGGCGGACAACCTCACCGGCCAGGTCCGCAACATCGCCAAGGTGACGACCGCGATCGCCGGCGGCGACCTGTCGCAGAAGATCGACGTGGACGCGCGCGGCGAGATGCTGGAGCTCAAGACCACCATCAACACCATGGTCGACCAGCTGTCGGCGTTCGCCGGCGAGGTCACGCGCGTGGCCCGCGAGGTGGGCACCGAGGGCATGCTGGGCGGCCAGGCCGAGGTCGAGGGCGTCTCCGGTACCTGGAAGCAACTCACCGAGAACGTCAACGAGTTGGCCGGCAACCTGACCCGTCAGGTGCGGGCCATCGCCGAGGTCGCCACCGCCGTGACCCGGGGCGACCTGTCGTTGCAGATCGCGGTGGACGCGTCCGGAGAGCTCGACGAGCTCAAGGACAACATCAACCAGATGATCTACAACCTGCGCGAGACCACCCGGGCCAACCGGGAGCAGGACTGGCTCAAGACCAACCTGGCCCGGATCTCCGGCCTCATGCAGGGCCGCCGCGACCTGATGGCGGTCGCCGCGCTGATCATGAGCGAGCTGACCCCGGTCGTGGACGCCCAGCACGGCGCCTTCTTCCTGGCCGAGCTGACCCAGGAGGACGTGGTCGAGCTGCGGCTGATCGCCTCCTACGGCTACCAGGACGGCGGCGGCGTGCCCACCCGCTTCCGGCTCGGCCAGTCGCTGGTCGGCCAGGCCGCGCTGGAGAAGCGCTCGATCCTGATCCTGGACGCGCCGCCCGGCTACATCAAGATCGCCTCCGGCCTGGGCGAGGCCGCCCCGGCGAACGTGATCGTGCTGCCGGTGCTGTTCGAGGACCAGCTGCTCGGCGTGCTCGAACTCGCCTCGTTCCGCCCGTTCACCAAGGTGCACCGCAACTTCCTGGAGCAGCTGAACGAGCAGATCGGGGTCACGGTCAACACGATCATGGCCAACTCGCGCACCGAGATGCTGCTCGCCGAGTCGCAGCGACTGACCGAGGAACTCCAGGAACGGTCCGAGGAGTTGCAGCGCCAGCAGGGCGAGCTGCGGCACTCCAACGCCGAGTTGGAGGACAAGGCGGCGCTGCTCGCCAGGCAGAACCGGGACATCGAGATCAAGAACCGGGAGATCGAACAGGCCCGGCAGGCGCTGGAGGAGCGGGCCGAGCAGCTCGCGCTGTCCTCCAAGTACAAGTCCGAGTTCCTGGCCAACATGTCGCACGAGCTGCGCACCCCGCTGAACAGCCTGCTGATCCTGGCCAAGCTGCTCGCCGACAACGTCGAGGGCAACCTGACCCGCAAGCAGGTCGAGTTCGCCGAGACCATCCACGGCGCCGGATCCGACCTGCTCCAGCTGATCAACGACATCCTGGACCTGTCCAAGGTGCAGGCCGGGAAGATGGACGTGCGTCCCGCGCGGATCGCGCTGGCCCAGCTGATGGACTACGTCGAGGCGACCATCCGCCCGCTGACCTCGGAGAAGAACCTCGAGTTCACCGTGCACGTCTCGCCCGCGGTGCCCGGGATCCTGTTCACCGACGAGCAGCGGCTGCAACAGGTGTTGCGCAACCTGCTCTCCAACGCGGTCAAGTTCACCGACTCCGGTTCGGTCGAGGTGTTGATCACGCTCACCGACGACATCCCGCTGACCAACACCGAGTTGGACAACGCGGAGCACGCGGTGGCCTTCTCGGTGATCGACACCGGCATCGGCATCGCGGTGGACAAGCTCAAGGTGATCTTCGAGGCGTTCCAGCAGGCCGACGGCACCACCAGCCGCCGCTACGGCGGCACGGGCCTGGGCCTGTCGATCAGCCGGGAGATCGCCTGGCTGCTCGGCGGCGAGATCCACGCGGAGAGCATGCCGGGACGGGGCAGCACGTTCACCCTCTACCTCCCGCTGGACAGCGTCCTGGTCCCGGGCGACGAGATCGGCCACGACCGCGACACCGAGTTGCCGCCGACCCCGTACCGGGCGGCGCTGCCCGCCGCCGCGCCGTCCACCCCGCTGCTCAGCGACGCCCCGGAGTTGCCCGGGGAGGGGGAGGACGAGCCCGACGACGCGGGCGAGGCGGCGCCGCGCCGGGTCCTGGTGGTGGAGACGCCGCAGTCCGACGGCGCGCCGCTGAGCACCGTGCTGGCCGGGCTCGACGGGCAGATCGACCTGAGCACCGCCGCCGACGAGGGCGAGGCGGTGCGCCTGCTCGCCGAGGCGCCGCCCGCGTGCCTGGTGGTGGACCTGCGGCTGCCCGACGAGGGCGCGTGGCAGGTGCTCGACGCGGTCGCCTCGCGGAACGAATTGCAGAGCCTGCCGGTGGTGGTGCACGTTCCGGCCCGCCCGACCCGCTCCGAGTCGGGCCGGCTGCGCGGCTACCGGCGCCGGATCGTGCTGCTCCAGCGGGTCTCCACCCCCGACGCGCTGGCCCGGGCGGTGCTCGGCGCCACCGGGCCGGTGCGGGCCGATCACACCGGCCCTGCCAAGCCGGTGGTCGAGCCGTTCGAGGGCACCTTCGACGGCGAGCGGGTGCTGATCGTCGACGACGACGTGCGCAACGTGTTCGCGCTGACCAGCGTGCTGGAGCAGTACGGGCTCAGCGTGCTGTACGCGGAGAACGGCCGCGAGGGCATCGAAGTGCTCCAGGGACACGACGACATCGCGATCGTGCTGATGGACGTGATGATGCCGGAGATGGACGGATACGCCACCACGTCGGCGATTCGCCGGATGCCGCAGTACGCGGGGCTGCCGATCATCGCGTTGACCGCCAAGGCGATGAAGGGGGATCAGGAGAAGAGCATCGACTCCGGCGCCTCCGACTACGTGGCCAAGCCGGTCGACACGCGGCACTTGTTGGGAATCATCCGCACTTGGCTCGACCACTAGTTCGCTTCTCGGGTGCCAAGCACCACATGATGGAACCCGTATGGTCGAACCGGCGTTGAAGGGGTGGAGGGGTCGATGGGGTGTTGTCGCAACCGTAGGTCGGGCTGTGGTGACACCATGCGGTCGTCTGTTCCGGAATACCTGCCGAGCCGATCGCCTGGCCACTACCATGACCGGGACGAGCACCACCCGGAACGTGTGCTCGACCGGCGTGGTGTGCGTCGGGGCGTTCTCGGCCGACGGTGTGCCGGGTCGAACCGTGTCGATCGAGGCCGTGTCATTCCGGGCGGCGTCAGCAGTGCCGGCAGTGTCAACCAGGCAAACCGAAAACATGCACAAGGACGAGTGGAGCCGACCGATACGCGGGGTCACCCACCGTGTCGGATCGAAGAGGGTGGGCCATGACGGAGAAGGCCAAGATCCTCCTGGTCGATGACCGTCAGGAGAATCTGCTCGCCCTGGAGGCGATCCTGTCCGCGCTCGACCAGACCCTGGTTCGAGCGCACTCGGGCGAGGAAGCCCTCAAGGCGCTGCTCACGGACGAGTTCGCGGTGATTCTGCTCGACGTCCAGATGCCCGGAATGGACGGGTTCGAGACGGCCGCGCACATCAAGCGGCGGGAGAAGACCCGCGACATCCCGATCATCTTCCTGACCGCGATCAACCACGGCCCGCACCACACCTTCCGCGGCTACGCGGCCGGTGCGGTCGACTACATCTCCAAGCCCTTCGACCCGTGGGTGCTGCGCGCCAAGGTCTCGGTCTTCGTGGATCTGTACAAGAAGAACTGCCAGTTGCGCGAGCAGGCCACGCTGCTGCGCGGGCGCCTGGAGGGGCCCGCCGGCGGCGACCGGGCCGGGGCGGACGTGATCGCGGAGTTGTCCACCCGGCTGGCCGCGGTCGAGGAGCAGGCCGACGGCATGGCCAAGCAGGTCGAGTCGACCGACGACCCGATCCTGGCCGCCTCCGCGGTGCAACTGCGCCGCCGGGTGGCCCGGATGCGCGCCGCGCTCGACGCCCTCGCGCCGGCCACGGCCGGCCACGGCGGACCCCCGCTGGTCCCCGCCCCGGACAAGGGCGAGGCGGCCGGCTGACCCCGGAGCGCTCGCGCGGACCGGACCGTCGACGACGGCCCGGTCCGACACGGCGCGCGCTCCGGGCCGGGACGCATGAGGTGGGGAGGGTCCACCGGTAACCTCGGGACATGGCCACACGTGCGTCCGGCGGCGGAGCGCAACCGCGCACGGCCGCGAAGAAGAAGGCTCCCGCCAAGAAGGCGGCCCCGCCCCCGCCTCCCCCGCCGAAACTGCTCGGCGGGGTGCCCGCGTTGCTCGGGAAGGGGCTCAAGGGGCTGTGGCTGGGGCTGGCGCACGCGTTCGGTTCGCTCGCGCGGGGCATCGGCTCCGGCGCGCGCGGACTCGACCCCGCGCATCGTCGGGACGGGCTCGGGCTGGCCCTGCTCGGCCTGGCGATAGTGATCGCCGCGGGTGCGTGGGGCACCATCGACGGCGCGGTCGGCGAGGGGGTCAACGCGGTCGTCGCGGGCCTGGTCGGCCGGCTGGACGTGCTGGTGCCGTTCCTGGTCGGCGCGTTGGGCGTGCGGGTGATGCGCCATCCCGACCAGAAGGACGCCACCGGGCGGATCGTGATCGGCTGCACGGCGCTGGTGTGCGCGGTGCTCGGGTTGATCCACGTCGGGTGCCGGACGCCGCAGCCCGGTGACGGCGCGGCGGCGATGCGCGACGCGGGCGGGCTGGTCGGCTGGGCGTTCGCGACCCCGCCGGTGCACCTGGTCACCCGGTGGGTCGCGGTGCCGCTGCTGGTGCTGCTGATCGTGTTCGGGCTGCTCGTGGTCACCGCGACGCCGATCAACGCGGTGCCGGAACGCCTCGGGGTCTTCCTCGGCTTCATCGAGGGCCCCGAGCCGGAGCCGTACGACGAGGACGACGACCGCCCGAGCGGGTTCGCCGGCTTCGACGAGGACGAGGAGCCCGCGCCGGCGCCGGTGCGCAAACCCCGGCCGCGCCGCCGCCCGAGCCCGGCCGCCAAAACCGGCCATCCGGACGCGGTCGACGTGGCCGCGGCCGCCGCCGCGGCGCTGGACGCGGGCGACGCCGGCCTGGTCGTCCCGCCCGCCCGCTCGCGCAAGGCGGCCGCCGCCCGGGTGGTGACCGATCTGCGGGCCGACGCCCCCGCGCACACCCCCGCGCCGCCGCGCAGCGAGCAGCTCAGGCTCTCCGGCGACATCACCTACCACCTGCCCGGCCCCGCGCTGCTGCGCAAGGGCCCGCCCGCCAAGGCCCGCAGCAAGGCCAACGACGACGTGGTCGCGGCGCTGTCCAAGGTGTTCGAGCAGTTCAACGTCGACGCGCAGGTCACCGGCTTCTCCCGGGGCCCGACGGTGACCCGCTACGTGATCGAGCTGGGCCCGGCGGTCAAGGTGGAGCGGATCACCGCGCTGGCCAAGAACATCGCCTACGCCGTGGCCAGCCCGGACGTACGGATCATCAGCCCGATCCCCGGCAAGTCCGCGGTGGGCATCGAGATCCCCAACACCGACCGCGAGATGGTCAGCCTCGGCGACATCCTGGCCTCCGACACCGCCGCCGGCGACACGCACCCGATGATCGCCGCGCTGGGCAAGGACGTCGAGGGCAACGACGTGGTGGCCAACCTGGCCAAGATGCCGCACCTGCTGGTGGCGGGCGCCACCGGCGCGGGCAAGTCGAGCTGCATCAACGGCCTGATCACCTCGATCATGATGCGCGCCACGCCGGAGGAGGTGCGGATGGTGCTGGTCGACCCCAAACGGGTCGAACTCACCACCTACGAGGGCATTCCACACCTGATCACGCCGATCATCACCAACCCGAAGAAGGCCGCCGAGGCGTTGCAGTGGGTCGTGCGCGAGATGGACATGCGCTACGACGACCTGGCCAACTTCGGCTTCCGGCACGTCGA
Source organism: Embleya sp. NPDC056575 (assembly GCF_042793325.1). Taxonomy (NCBI): domain Bacteria; kingdom Bacillati; phylum Actinomycetota; class Actinomycetes; order Kitasatosporales; family Streptomycetaceae; genus Embleya; species Embleya sp. NPDC056575. Next base: position 103,255 of record NZ_JBHTVA010000021.1, on the reverse strand, counting down.
CGACTTCAACGTCGCGGTGCGCGCCGGCAAGCTGAAGGTGCCGCCGGGCAGCGAGCGCGACATCCAGCCCTACCCGTACCTGCTGGTGATCGTCGACGAGTTGGCCGACCTGATGATGGTCGCGCCGCGCGACGTCGAGGACTCGATCGTGCGGATCACCCAGCTCGCCCGTGCCGCGGGCATCCACCTCGTGCTGGCCACCCAGCGCCCCAGCGTGGACGTGGTCACCGGTCTGATCAAGGCCAACGTGCCCTCGCGGCTCGCGTTCGCCACCTCCTCGCTGGCGGACAGCCGGGTCATCCTGGACCAGCCCGGCGCGGAGAAGCTGATCGGCAAGGGCGACGCGCTGTTCCTGCCGATGGGCGCGAGCAAGCCGATCCGGATGCAGGGCGCCTACGTCACCGAGGAGGAGATCGAGGCGATCGCCCGGCACTGCAAGGAGCAGTTGCGGCCGGAGTACCGCGACGAGGTCACCGCGGGACCGGATCGCAAGAAGCAGGTGGACGAGGACGTCGGCGACGACCTCGACCTGCTCTGCCAGGCGGTCGAACTGGTGGTGTCCACCCAGTTCGGCTCGACCTCGATGCTCCAGCGCAAGCTGCGCGTCGGCTTCGCCAAGGCGGGCCGGCTGATGGACCTGATGGAGAGCCGGGACATCGTCGGACCGAGCGAGGGCTCCAAGGCGCGCGAGGTGTTGATCAAACCGGATGAAATCGAGCAGGTTATGGCCACGTTGCGCGGAGAATGATCTGACTTAAGTGATGATTGGTGTCAGTCGTGACGAATGACGCATAAGGGGCGAACAGTGTCGATCGGTCAGAGCCTCGCGGAGGCGCGTGTACGGGCCGGTCTCACCGTGGAACGGCTCAGTGAGGTCACCCGGATCCGACAGGTCATCATCGAGGGAATCGAACACGACGACTTCGAGCCGTGCGGGGGCGACTTCTACGCCCGCGGCCACATTCGCACCCTGGCGCGCGCCACGGGCCTGGAACCCGCGCCGCTGATCGCCGAGTACGACCACACCGTCGGCGGCACGAGCACCCCCCGGCCCACCGAGATCTTCGACTCGCCGCGCAAGTCGATCGAATACCGCCGCCCCAACTGGACGCTGGCCATGGGCGTCGCCGTGGTCATCGTGCTGATCTTCGCCTTCGTGCAACTCGCCGGCGGCCGGGCCGACGACGACGAGAAGGAGACCGCGTCCCGGGTCGCCCCGACCACCGCCGCCCCCGCGGCACCGGCCCCGCCGCCCCCGCCGCCGTCCTCGGCCGCGCCGGTGAGCAAGGCGCCGCAATTCCCGCCCGGCGTCGTGGTCACCATCACCGCCGTCGACGGCCGCAGCTGGATCCGCGCGTTCGACTCCAAGGACAGGCAGATCCTGGAGACGATCCTGGGCAAGGGCGAGGCCAAGACCTTCGAGGACCCCGCACAACTGCAGGTCCAGGTCGGCAATTCGGGCGCCGCGCGACTGAACGTCAACGGCCGGGACCTGGGCCCGGCGGGCGAGGACGGCGAGGTGGTCAACCGCACGTTCGTACCCGGGGACCCCATCCCGCAGATGCGGACGAGCGCGTCGGCGACCCCGTCGCCCCGGTGACCGGGCATCGTGACCTCCCCGGAACCATCCGACGCTTCCCTGCGTCCGGTCCACGTCCGCGTCTGACGTAGGCTTTCCGGCATGTCCGCCCGCGATACCACCCGCCCCGCCGCCCCGGCCGAGAGCCCCGCCGCCCTGCGCACCGTCGCCCTGGTCACCCTCGGCTGCGCCCGCAACGAGGTGGACTCCGAGGAACTCGCCGGCCGGCTCGAGGCCGACGGGTGGGCCCTCGTCGAGGACGCCGCGGACGCCTCCGTCGTCATGGTCAACACCTGCGGATTCGTCGAGTCCGCCAAGAAGGACTCGATCGACACCGTCCTGGAGGCCGCCGACCTCAAGGGCGACGGCCACACCCGGGCCGTGGTGGCGGTCGGCTGCCTGGCCGAGCGCTACGGCGACCAGCTCGCGGGCGCGCTGCCCGAGGCCGACGCCGTGCTCGGCTTCGACGACTACGGCGACATCTCCGGCCGGCTGCGCTCGATCCTCGCCGGCGAGAGCCACATCCCGCACGCGCCGCGCGACCGGCGCGCACTGCTGCCGATCACCCCCGTCGAGCGCCAGGCCGCCGACGTCGCGGTGCCCGGCCACGGCATCCCCGAGGACCTGCCCGAGGGCGTCGCGCCGGCCTCCGGGCCGCGCGCCCTGCGCCGCAGGCTCGGCTCGGGGCCGGTGGCCTCGCTCAAGCTCGCCTCCGGCTGCGACCGCCGCTGCTCGTTCTGCGCCATCCCCTCCTTCCGCGGCTCGTTCCTGTCCCGCCGCCCCTCCGACGTGCTCGCCGAGGCCCGCTGGCTGGCCGAGCAGGGCGTCCGCGAGATCGTCCTGGTCAGCGAGAACTCCACGTCCTACGGCAAGGACCTGGGCGACCTGCGCCTGCTGGAGACGCTGCTGCCGGAACTGGTTGCCGTCGAGGGCATCGAGCGGGTCCGGGTCAACTACCTCCAGCCCGCCGAGATGCGCCCGACGCTGATCGACGTGATCACCGGCACGCCCGGTGTCGCGCCCTACTTCGACCTGTCCTTCCAGCACGCCTCCGAGCCGGTGCTGCGCCGGATGCGCCGATTCGGCTCGGTCGAGGCGTTCGTCACCCTCATGGAGCAGATCCGGGCCAAGGCCCCCGAGGCCGGCGCCCGATCGAACTTCATCGTCGGCTTCCCCGGCGAGACCGAGGAGGACGTGGACGACCTGGAGCGCTTCCTGATCGCCGCCCGGCTCGACGCGATCGGCGTGTTCGGCTACTCCGACGAGGACGGCACCGAGGCGGCGAACTATCCCGACAAGCTCGACGCCGACGTGATCGAGGCCCGCGTGCAGCGGATCTCCCGGCTCGCCGAGGAACTGGTCGCACAACGCGCCGAGGACCGGATCGGCACCGAGATCGTCGTGCTGATCGAGGAACTCGGCGAGGACGGCGGTGCCGAGGGCCACGCGGCCCACCAGGCCCCCGAGACCGACGGCTCGACCACGGTGGTGGGCGAGGGCCTGCGCGTGGGCGACCTGGTCCGGGTCCGGGTCACCGACAGCGAGGGCGCCGACCTGTACGGCGAGGCGATCGACGTGATCGTGCGCGGGGGCGATCGGTGACGGCCGAACCGGCACCGCCGCGCCGGCGCCCGGCCGAGGCCGTTCGGGCCGCCGCCGCCAACCACCCGCCGAAGCCCGACCGCCTCGGCGACCCCACCACCTCCGTCAGCGCCTGGAACGCCGCCAACGCGCTCACGCTGATGCGGGTGGCCCTGGTGCCGGTCTTCGTCACCCTGCTGCTCCAGGACGGGGGCCACGACCCCGCCTGGCGCGCCTGGGCCTGGGCCGCGTTCACCGTGGCCAGCATCAGCGACCTGTTCGACGGCAAGCTCGCCCGGATGCACAACCTGGTCACCGACTTCGGCAAACTCGTCGACCCGATCGCCGACAAGGCGCTGATGGGCGCCGCGCTGATCAGCCTGTCCGCGCTCGGCGACCTGCCCTGGTGGGTCACCCTGGTGGTGCTCGCCCGGGAGATCGGCATCACCCTGCTGCGCTTTTGGGTCATCCGCCACGGCGTGATCCCGGCCAGCCGGGGCGGCAAGGCCAAGACCATGCTCCAGGGCAGCGCGATCGGGATGTACACACTGGTCATGACCGGCCCGCTGGCCAGCACCCGGGCCTGGATCATGGCGGCCGCGGTCATCGTTACCGTGGTGACCGGCCTGGACTACATCGTCAAGGCCGTACGACTGCGACGCGGCACCCCGGTGCCCGCCGGACAGGGCTGACCGTCGGGACGAATCCCGACCACGGGGGAAGCGGGGAAGCGGGACCATGAGCGAATTGAAGATCGAACTCGTCGCGGTGGGGGACGAGTTGCTGGTCGGCGACGTGGAGAACACGAACGCCGGCACGCTCGGCCGCCGACTCACCGCCGCCGGTCTGCGGGTGAGCGGGGTGTCCACCGTGGGCGACGGCCTCGACGCGATGATCGACGTCCTCACCCAGGCCGTCCGGCGCGCGGACGCGGTGATCGTCTCCGGCGGCCTCGGCCCCACCTCCGACGACCGCACCCGCGAGGCGATCGCCGCCGTCGGCGGTGTGCCGTTGCGCCGTGACCCGGCGATCGAGGACTGGCTGCGCCGGCGCTACCGGGGCCTGAACCGCACCCTCACCGCGCTCGGCCTCCAGCAGGCCGACGTCCCCGAGGGCGGGCGCAGCCTGCCCAACGCCAACGGCAGCGCGCCCGGCATCGCGGTGGTGATCGGCGAGGTGGCGGTCTACGCGATCCCCGGCCCGCCGCACGAGATGATCGCGATGACCGAGGAGCAGGTCCTGCCCGACCTGCTGCGCCGCGCGGGCGAGCCGCCGACCCGCGCGCAGCGTCAACTGCTCACCGCCTCGATCGGCGAGGGGGTGATCGCCGCGATGCTCGAACCGCTGGAGAAGGATCTCGCCCGGGACGGCGCGGTCGAGGTCGCCTACCTGGCCACCGCCGGACAGACCCGGGTCAAGCTCACCTCCGCCACCCCCGGCGGCGCCGCCGAGGTGGACGCCGCCGCCGCGCGGGCGCGCGAGCTGCTCGGCGGGTGTGTCTACGGCGAGGCCGGCGACACCCTCGCCGGCGTGGTGCTCGACCTGCTGCGTGGGCGCGACGCCACCGTCGCGGTGGCCGAATCGCTCACCGGCGGCCTGATCGCCGCCGAACTGACCTCGGTGCCCGGCGCGTCCGCGAGCGTGCGCGGCTCGGTCACCGCGTACGCCACCGACCTCAAGGGCTCGGTGCTCGGCGTGGACGCCGATCTGCTCGCCGCGGAGGGCGCGGTTCACCCGGACGTGGCCGCGCGCATGGCCGAGGGTGTGCGCGACGTCATGTCGGGTACGTACGGGGTGGCCACGACGGGGGTCGCCGGTCCGGACCCCCAGGACGGAAAGCCCGTGGGCACCGTATACATCGCGGTGGCCGGCCCCGAGGGAACAATCGTGCTCTCCCTGCTGTTCTCGGGCAGTCGGGACAGGATCCGCGAGATGACCACGGTCCGTGCGCTCGACCTGCTCCGGTGTGTGGTGGCCGGCCTGCCGACCGAGCAGGACCCGGCGTGTACGGGGTGACCGGGCGCGCCGATCGGCCGACGAGACCACGGCGGCCGGGCGTCCGGGGGAGATACGAAAGGCCGGCCGAGGACGTGCTGCGAATCGAGGTGGGAGTGAACCGGAACGCCTATGGACCCTGGGGACCCCCGCCGTCAAGGTTCCACGCCCTGAGTGAACAGGACGGCAAGGCGGGCACACCCGCACGGTCGGGCAGGTACGGTGGGGCTGTGACCCCCCGAGCCGCCCTAGGAGGGAGCGACCGATGATCCTGCTCCGTCGCCTGCTGGGTGACGTGCTGCGGCGCCAGCGCCAGCGTCAGGGTCGCACCCTGCGCGAGGTTTCGTCCTCAGCCCGGGTATCCCTTGGCTACCTGTCCGAGGTCGAGCGCGGCCAGAAGGAAGCCTCGTCCGAACTGCTCGCCGCGATCTGCGACGCGCTGGACGTGCGCATGTCCGTGCTCATGCGGGAGGTCAGCGACGAGCTGGCCCTCGCCGAGCTGGCCTCGGCCGAGGCGATGCGCCCGGTCCTGGAGCCGGTGGGTGCCGGCTTCACGCCGAACGAGCGCGCCACCGAGCGTCAGAACAACGACCGGACGTCGGGCACCGCCCCGATCGCCGGCGACAACGCGGTGAGCGTGGTGGTGGCGGCCTGAGCCGCGTCCGCGCGCCGGGCACCCGCCGGGTGTCGCACACCGGACACCGGGCCCGATCGACCCGAACACGACACCGAGGCCCCGTCCCCGAAATCGGGAGACGGGGCCTCGGCGTCGTCCCGGGCACGGGCGCGATCGACGGCGGGCGGTCTACCAGGGCATCGCGACGCCGCCGTTGGGGCGCAGGATCTGGCCGGTGACGAACTTGGCGGCGTCCGAGGCGAGGTAGGCCACCGCGTAGGAGATGTCGGTGGGCTCGCCGACGGTGCGCAGCGGGGCCATCCGGGCCATCGGCGCGGCGACGGCGGCCTTGCGCTCCTCGTCCTCGTTGCCGTCCGCGTCCGTCCAGTGCCGGCCCGTCATCCCGGTGACGATCCAGCCCGGCGCGACCGCGTTGACCCGCACGCCCCGCGGGCCGACCTCGGTGGCCAGCGTCTTGGTCAACTGCACCACCGCGGCCTTGGCCGCGCCGTAGCACAGCAGCCCGGAAGTGGCGGTGTCCACGGCCCCGGAGGCCATGTTGACGATGCTGCCGAAGCCTTGCCCCGACATCACCCGCGCGGCGGCGCGGCAGCCGAAGAAGACGCCCTTGAAGTTGATCGCCAGGACCCGGTCGAGGTCGGCCTCCTCGGTCTCGATCACCGTGCTCAGGTGCATCACCCCGGCGATGTTGGCGAGTACGTCGAGCCGGCCGTGCGCGGCGACCGTGTCGTCGATCAGCGCGTCCACCTGCGCGGCCCGCGAGGTGTCCACGGCGGCGGCGGTCGCGGCGCCGCCGGCGGCCACGATCGCCTCGGCGGTCTCCCGCGCCCCGGCCTCGTGGATGTCCGCGCAGACCACGGTCGCGCCCAGCTCGGCCAGCACCTCGGCGCTGGAGCGGCCGATGCCCGACGCCGCGCCGGTGACGACGGCGACCCGGCCGGTCAGATCGAGGGCTTCACGGAACACGGGTGACCTCCCGGCGCTGGTCGAGTATGGCGCGCCGACCGTACGAGCCATCTGACGAACAGTCAATAAAGGTGTGGGCCGGGAGATCGGCGTCACCGCAGGCCCTCCTGGCGGCGGCACCAGCGGTGCGTCTCGCCGCCGGCGGGGAACACGCCGGACGCCGCGAGGGCGTCGCAGGGGTCGGCGGGCATACGCGCCGGCCGTCCGGTTCGGCCGCCGCCGGTGTGCGCCGACCGGGGCGGGTGGGCCGGGCCGGTCTCCGTGCGGGGGCGCGGGCGGGCGGCCGGCGGCGCGGCGTCCTCGGTGGGATCGTCCGCCGGCGGCGTCGGGTGTTCGGTCGGGGTCGGCTCGGCCGCGCCGCCCGCCATGGCGGTGATCGCCGGCGCGGGCTCGCCGGCGAGCGGGTCGACGGGGGAGGGGGCGCCGGTCGGCCGGTGCGGCGCGGCGGCCGCGGGCGGGGTCTGCGGGCGCGGTACGGGGGTCGGCGCGGACACCGAGGTGCAGCCGGCCGAGGCCAGGAACAGCACGGGCAGCACCAGGACGGGCAGGATCCGGGGAGGGGTCATGCCCGGTACGACGAACCACCCGGTCGTCGGTCACCGGGTGTACCTCCATCGGGTGACGGCTGGCAGCGCGGACACCAGAAGGTCACCCTAGGCGGATCGCCCACATCGGCCCGCCGGATCCCGCTGCCGCAGCGCGCGCACGGACGACCGGCGCGCCCGTAGACCCAGTGGCGCCGGCCCGGCCGGGTGTCGCCGGTGGTGATGTGCCCGACCCGGTCCCGATTGGCCGCGAGCAGGCGCTGGGCCAGTACCGCCCAGGCGAGCGGGTCACCCGCCTCGGCGACCGGGGTCCACGGCGCGACGCCGCGCAGGAAGCACAGCTCGGCCCGGTACACGTTGCCGATCCCGGCCAGATTGCGCTGATCGAGCAGCGCCTCGCCGATCGGCCGGCGCGGGCGGGCGGCCAACCGCCGGGCCGCCTCGGGCGCGTCCCAGTCCGGGCCGAGCAGGTCCGGGCCCAGATGCCCGACCACGGTCGACTCGTCGGCGGCGCGCAGCAGCTCCACCACCGGCATCCGCATCCCGACCACGGTGTGCGCGGTATTGCCGAGCACGAGTCGGATCGCGTGCCAGGGGCGGGGCAGCGGATGCGCGCCGGTGTCCTGGACGTGCCAGGTGCCGTCCATCCGCAGGTGGGTGTGCAGCGTGACGCCGCCCTCGACCCGGGTCAGCAGGTGTTTGCCGCGCGGGACCACTTCGAGCACCGAGCGGCCGGTCAGATCCACCGTCGCCAGCGCGGGCACCCGGAAGTCGGTCACGGTCAGCTCGCGGTCCACGAGGGCCGCGCGCAGTCGCCGCGCCGCCTGGTACACGGTGTCGCCTTCGGGCATACCGCCATTGTCCCGGCCGTGCCGCCGGCCGTGCGCCCGGCCCGGGGCCGGCCCCCGAGTCCCCCCGGACCCGTCGGTGCGGCCGCCCCCGGGGGTCGGTGACGCCACGGGACACGCGCTGCCTCACGCCACTGCGCGCTGCCGCGCGGTACACGGACCGACGTCGCGAACGCGCGGCCAGGAACACGTCCGCGACGCCGGATCCGAGTGCACCCGACCGTGACGCGTGCAGGGTCGCCACGGGCGGGATGGTGCCGGCCGGTCCACCGGGATCGCTCCCGGGTCGCCGTCCGTGACCACGATCCTGCGCGATGTACATGACCGGGGTGTTTCGCGGACCGGGCGCTCGTGTAACGAAACGATGTCACCCTCGGAGGCGCAGCCCCTTCGGGGTGGCATGGAACCCGGCCGCCTCCAGCGCCTTGCCCAGCGAGGAGGTCAACACCTCGGCGCCGTCGGCCTTCTCCACGGTCAGCTTGCCCAGCGCGCCCGCGCGCACCGCGTCCGCCAGCGCCTCGGCCGCCGGACCCACCCGATCCGGGTCGTCGGTCCAGGACAGCAGGGTTCGACCGCCGCGTTCGACGTACAGGATCGGCTCGCCGTCGAGCAGGATCACCAGCGCGCCGGCCTTGCGCCCGGGCCGATGGCCGCCGCCGGCCTCGCCCGGCCGATCCGGCCAGGGCAGCGCGGCGCCGTACGGGTTGGCCGGGTCGGCGGCGGCCAGCACCACCGCGTCGGGCCGCTCGTGCGGCTCGCGGCGCTCGCTCGCGTTGTGCACCGCGCGCAGCCGGTCCACCGCGCCGTCGGCGGCGAACTGGGCCGCGCCCAGGCCCTCCACGAAGTAGCCGCGGCGGACCCGGCCGCCCTCCTCGAACACGCTCAGCACCTTGTACGCCGCCGCGAAGCCGCCGGGGCTGCCCTCGGCGACCACCGCGCCGCGGGTGACCACGCCGTGCCGGTCGAGCAGCGTCTCGGCCAGCGCGTGGGCGCGCCGGGTCGGGTCCGGCTCGGGCACGGGGGCCAGCGACCAGCGCCCGGCCACGGTCGGCGGCCCGGTGCGCGCGCTCGCCACGGGGCGGCCCCGACTCAGGCCCGCGTACCGCCCGCGCGGGGTCGCCCGCCGGGCCCGGTGCGCCGTCGAGCCGGAGGTGCGCCCCGAACCGAGCAGCGCGCGCAGCGGGGTGAGCGTGTCCCCGGTGACCCGCCCGGCCCACACCAGGTCCCACAGCGCCTCGGCGATCGCCGCCTCCGACGCCGGCGTCTCCGAGGCCAGCCGCTCGGTCAACTGCCGGAAGAACAGTGCGTATCCGCCGTCGAGCGCGGTCAGGATCGCCCGGTGCAGATCGCCCGTGTCCAGCGGCACCGGAGGCGGCAGCAGGTAGGGCGCCGCGTCGGCGAGGTAGAGCGAGAGCCACCCGTCCTTGCCGGGCAGCGCGCCGTGCCCGGCCCACAACACCTCGCCCGCCGCGCACAACTCGTCCAACATCGCGGGCGTGTAGCCGACCACCCGCGAGGGCAACACCAGCTTCTCCAGCGCCGACGCGGGCACGCTCGCGCCCTGCAACTGCTCGATCACCCGGACCAGGCCGTCCAGGCCGCGCACCCCGCTCGCCCCCACGCCCTGCCACGCGGTGAGGAAGCGGGCGAGGGCCACCGGCGGCACCGGCTCCACCTCGTGCCGCAGTGCGGCCAGCGAACGACGGCGGAGCATCCGCAACACCTCGGCGCCGCACCACTCCAGGCCGGACCCGCCCGGGCGGAACTCGCCGGAGACCACCTGCCCGTTCGCGGCCAGCCGCTCCAGCGTGCCGGTGGTCACCGCCACGCCCAGGCCGAACCGGGCCGCGGCCTCGCCCGCGCGAAACGGCCCGTGGGTACGCGCGTGCCGGGCCAGCAGGTCGCCCAGCGGGTCCTTGACCGGCTCGGTGAACGCCTCGGGGACCCCGACCGGCAGCGGCGTGCCCAGCGCGTCGCGCAACCGGCCGGCGTCCTCGATGCCGGCCCAGCGCTCCTCGCCCGCGATCCGCACCCGGATCACCCGGCGGGCCCGCTCCAGAGCGGTCAGCCACTCCTGCTCGAAGCCCGGCTCGGCCCGCGCCGCCACCTCGGCGGTGGTCAACGGCCCGAGCAACCGCAGCAGATCCGCCACCCCCTCCGCGTCCCGCACCCGGCGGTCCTCGGCCAGCCGCTGCAGCTCGCTCTCGGTGCGCGCCAACACCTCCGGATCCAGCAACTCGCGCAGCTCGGCCTGCCCCAGCAACTCGGCAAGGAGTCGCGAGTCCAGCGCCAGCGCCGCCGCCCGCCGCTCGGCCAGCGGCGAGTCGCCCTCGTACATGAACTGCGCCACGTAGCCGAACAGCAGCGAGCGGGCGAACGGCGACGGCTCGGTCGTGGTCACCTCGACGATGCGCACCGCGCGCGTGGCGATGTCGCGCATCAGCCCGGTCAGGCCGGGTACGTCGAACACGTCCTGCAGGCACTCGCGCATCGTCTCCAGGACGATCGGGAACGAGCCGTATTCGCTCGCCACCGCGAGCAGTTGGGCCGAACGTTGGCGCTGCTGCCACAGCGGGGTGCGCCGACCCGGCATCCGGCGCGGCAGCAGCAGCGCCCGGGCCGCGCACTCGCGAAAGCGCGACGCGAACAGCGCCGAGCCGCCCACCTCGGCGGTCACCAGCGGCTCGACCTCGGCCTCCTCGAACACCGCGAAGTCCGGCGGCAGCGCACCGGCCGCCAGGTCCTCGGGGGCGTCGCCGAACGGGTCGCCGGTGTCGGGCAGCCGCAGCACGATCCCGTCGTCGCCGTGCATCGTCTGTACGTCCAGGCCGGTGCGCTCGCGCAGCCGGGCCGCGATGGCCAGCGCCCACGGCGCGTGCACCTGCGCGCCGAACGGCGAGTGCACCACCACCCGCCAGTCGCCCAACTCGTCGCGGAAACGCTCGACCACGATGGTCCGGTCGTCGGGGACGTGGCCGCACGCCTCGCGCTGCTCGCCCAGGTAGCCGAGCAGGTTGTTCACCGCCCACGGGTCCAGGCCCGCGGCGGCCACCCGCTCGCGCGCCCGATCCGCCGGCAGCGCGCCCACCTCGCGGACGAACGCGCCCAGCGCGCGGCCCAGTTCCACCGGCCGGCCGAGTGCGTCGCCGTGCCAGAACGGCAGCTTGCCGGGCACCCCGGGGGCGGGCGAGACCAGCACCTTGTCGTGGGTGATGTCCTCGATTCGCCAAGAGGAGGTGCCGAGCGTGAACACGTCGCCCACGCGCGACTCGTAGACCATCTCCTCGTCCAACTCGCCCACGCGCGACTTCGCCTCGCCCGCGATCAGGAACACCCCGAACAGACCGCGGTCGGGGATGGTGCCGCCGGAGGTGACCGCGAGCCGCTGCGCGCCCGGGCGGGCGGACAACACGCCGGCCACCCGATCCCACACGACGCGCGGGCGCAACTCGGCGAACGCGTCGGAGGGGTAGCGGCCCGCGAGCATGTCCAGGGTCGCCTCGAAGGCCGACGCGGGCAGCGCGGTGAACGGCGCCGCCCGGCGGACCAGCGCGAGCAGCGCGTCCACGTCGCGGTCCTCGACCGAGACCATCGAGACGATCTGCTGGGCGAGCACGTCCAGCGGATTGCGCGGCCCGCGCACCGACTCGATCGCGCCCTCGCGCATCCGCTCGGTGACCACCGCGGTCTGTACCAGGTCGCCGCGGAACTTCGGGAAGACCACACCCCGGGAGACCGCGCCCACCTGGTGGCCCGCCCGGCCCACCCGCTGCAGGCCGGAGGCCACCGAGGGCGGCGACTCGACCTGGACGACCAGGTCCACCGCGCCCATGTCGATGCCCAGCTCCAGGCTGGAGGTGGCCACCACCGCCGGCAGCCGGCCCGCCTTCAGGTCCTCCTCCACCTGGGCCCGCTGCTCCTTGGACACCGAGCCGTGGTGGGCCCGGGCGAGCAGCGGCGGCGCCCCCTTGCCGCTCCCGGCCTGGGCCATCACCTCGGCGGGCGAGGCGTCCTGCGGCAACTCCTCGCCGGTCGCCCGCTCGTAGGCGATCTCGTTCAGCCGGCCGCACAGCCGCTCGGCCAGGCGGCGCGAGTTGGCGAACACGATGGTCGAGCGGTGCGCCTGGATCAGATCGACGATGCGCTCCTCGACATGCGGCCACACCGAGGTCTTGCGCTCGTTGCCGGCCTCGTCGAAGTCGCCGGTGCCGCCGCCCAACTCGCCCATGTCCTCGACCGGGACCACCACGGACAGCTCGAACGTCTTGGCCGACGGCGGCTGGACCACGTGCACCTCGCCCGTGGCGCGCATCCACCGGGCCACCTCGTCGACCGGGCGCACGGTCGCCGACAGGCCGATCCGGCGGGCGGGCCGCTCCAGGAGTTCGTCCAGCCGCTCCAGGCTCAGCGCCAGGTGCGCGCCGCGCTTGGTGCCGGCGACCGCGTGTACCTCGTCCACGATCACCGTGTCCACCCCGCGCAGCGCCTCGCGGGCCTGCGAGGTGAGCAGCAGGAACAGCGACTCGGGCGTGGTGATCAGGATGTCCGGCGGCTTGGTCGCGAACCGGCGCCGATCGGCCGCGGGGGTGTCGCCGGAGCGCACCCCCACGGTCACCTCGGGCTCGGGCAGGCCCAGCCGCACCGACGCCTGCCGGATACCGGTGAGCGGGCTGCGCAGGTTGCGCTCGACATCGACCGCGAGCGCCTTGAGCGGCGAGATGTACAACACCCGGCAGCGTCGCCGGGGATCCTCCGGCACCGGCTCGGCGGCGAGCCGGTCGAGCGCGGACAGGAAGGCGGCGAGCGTCTTGCCGGAACCGGTCGGGGCGACGACCAGCGCGTCCTTGCCCTCGGCGATCGCCCGCCAGGCGCCCTCCTGGGCCCGGGTCGGCGCGTGGAAGGCGCCGGTGAACCACGCCCGGGTGGCGGGGGAGAAGCCGGCCAGGACGGAAGCGGAATCGTCGTGTGGCATAACTCCCCATGGTGCCCGGTGGCTCCGACATTCGCGTCGGCCGACAGGCGGGCGGCGGTGCGGGCGGCGGGCCGGCCGGCCCGCACCGGGATACTGGTCGTATGGGACTCACCGACTTCTGGCGACGCATGCGCGCGCACTTCGGCGACTCGTATTTCGAGTCCTTCGCCCGCGACCACGTGATGTCCGAACTGGGCGGGCGTACCGTGCACGAGGCGCTGGCCGCGGGCATCGACGCCAAGGACGTCTGGCGGGGCGTGTGCGTGTCGATGGACCTGCCGACCACCAAACGCGCCTGAGCCCGGCGACCGGGTCGGGACCCGGCGGAGCCGGCGCGCCGCGTCCTCGGCCTCGTCGTGCCGGTCCGTGCGGGCGAATCTGCATAAAACGACCCAGCGTGACGCTCTAGTCTCTTTCTGTCATACGACGCACGGCACCGCACATGCCGCGCGACCGACAGGGAGCCCACGTGACCACACCCGACACCCGGACCACCCGGGTCGCGGCGCGCGACCGCATGCCGTCCTGGTTGCCGCGGGCGGTGTTCCTGGTCCTCGTGACGATCGCCGGCTTCCGGCTGCTCGGCTGGACCCTGAACCAGTTGCGCACGCTGCTGATCGACCTGCTGGTGGCCTTCTTCCTCGCGCTCGCGTTCGAGCCCGCCGTGGACCGGCTCGCCCGCCGCGGGATGCGGCGCGGCGTGGCCACCGCGATCGCGTTCGTGGTGGTCTTCCTGGCCTGCGCGGGATTTCTGGCCGTGGTCGGCTCGCTCCTGGTGGACCAGGTGGTCGCCTTCGCGAACCACCTGCCGCGCTACCTGGAGGACCTGGTCGCGTGGGTGAACCGCACCTTCGGCACCGATCTGACCGTGGAGAAGGTCCAGGGGAGGATCTTCAAGGACACCGGCACCGTGCAGGGCTACGCCGAGCAGGTGGCCAACCACGCGCTCGGCTGGTCCGCGCGGATCGTCGGCGCGCTGTTCCAGCTCTTCACCATCGCGCTGTTCACCTTCTACTTCACCGCCGAGGGCCCTCGGATGCGGCGCGCGGTGTGCTCGCTGCTGCCGCCCGGCCACCAGGCCGAGGTGTTGCGCGGGTGGGAGATCGCGATCGACAAGACCGGCGGATACCTCTACTCGCGCGCCGCGCTCGCGCTGATCTCGGCGCTCGCGCACTACGTCGCGTTCCTGATCCTCGACCTGCCGTACGCGATCCCGCTGGCGTTGTGGGTCGGGCTGATCTCGCAGTTCGTGCCGACCGTGGGCACCTACATCGCGATCGTGCTGCCCGCGCTGATCGCGCTGACGGTGAGCCCGGCGACCGCCGTGTGGGTAGTGCTGTTCGCGACCGCTTACCAACAGTTCGAGAACTACCTGCTGCACCCGAGGATCACCGCGCGCACGGTGGAGATCCACCCGGCGCTGGCGTTCGGCTCGGTGATCGCGGGCGCCGCGCTGCTCGGCGCGGTGGGCGCGCTGATCGCGATCCCGGTGACGGCCACCGCGCAGGCGTTCGTCGGGAGCTACGTGCACCGCTACGAGGTGCCCGAACACCACCTGACGCCCGACGAGACCCGGCCGCGGAGGCGCCCGGGTCGGCTGAGCCGACTGTGGCGGCGAAGCGGGGACCAGGCGGGATCGGCGGGGGACGCGGACGCTCAGGACCAGAAGCGGAACAGCCGGTAGCCGTCGTTGGCCAGGTACGGCGACACGTCCAGCGCGTCGGTGATGTGGTCGACCACGTCGTAGAAGTAGTGATTGACCGACGGCGACCACAGCAGCGCGAACAGGAACAGGATCGCGTAGGGCGCGTACGGCGCGATGGCCCGGCGGAACCCGAAGGGCAACCACGGCTCCAGCACGCCGTATCCGTCCAGACCCGGCACCGGCAGCAGGTTCAGCACCGCCGCGATCACCTGGAGCTGGATCAGGAACGAGAACGCGGCCACGAAGGTCGCGCTCGCCCCGTCCACCACGCCGGACGACAGCAGCAGCGCGAGTACGCCGGCCAGCACGGCGTTGGTCAGCGGTCCGACCGCCGAGACCAGACTGTTGCGGGCCCGGCCGCGGATCGCGCCGCGGTCCAGGTAGACCGCCCCGCCGCTGAGCGGGATACCGCCGAGCAGCACGAAGACGGTCGGCAGGATGAAGGACAGCAGCGGGTCGCTGTACTTGAGCGGGTCCAGGGTCAGATAACCCTTGCCCACCACGCTGTGGTCGCCCGAGCGCAGCGCGGCGAAGGCGTGCGCGAACTCGTGCAGGCACAACGAGACCAGCCAACCCGACATGACCAGCAGGAACACGCTGGTGCGGGTGGCGGGCTCGGAGGTGCCGTCGTCGTGCCACGCGTACCAGCCCGAGGCGACGCAGACCGCGACGATGGCGAGGAAGACCGGGCTCGGCCGCACATGGCGCAGCGAGCCGGCCGCGGGACGGCGGCCGTAATCTCCGTAGGGGTGCGTCACGAACTGCTCCAGACAGGCGGAAGGGCCGTACGACCGGGAGTTCGCATCGTACGGCCCTGCCGGGACACTCAGTGGAACGCGTGTTCCGGTGCCGGGTAGGCACCCCCGACCACGTCGCCCGCGAACGCCTTGGCGGCGTCGCCGAGCGCGCCGCGCAGGTCGACGTACCGCTTGACGAACTTGGGGGTGTGGCCGGTGGTCATGCCGGCCATGTCGGTCCACACCAGCACCTGCGCGTCGGTGCCCGCGCCCGCGCCGATGCCGACGGTGGGGATGTCGAGGAGGTCGGTGACCCGGGCGGCCAGCTCCTCCGGCACACACTCCAGGACCACCGCGAACGCGCCCGCGGCCTGCATCGCCTTGGCGTCGGCGATCAACTGCTCGGCGCTTTCCGCGTCGCGCCCCTGCACCCGGTAGCCGCCGAAGGCGTGCACCGACTGCGGGGTGAGCCCGAGGTGGGCCATCACCGGGACACCCGCGGCGACCAGGGCCTCGACCTGGGGTACCGAGCGCCGCCCGCCCTCCAGCTTGACCGCGCCGGCGCCGGCCTCCTTGAGGAAGCGCACGCCGTTGCGCAGCGCCTGCTCGGGGGATTCCTGGTACGAGCCGAACGGCAGGTCGGCCACGATCAGCGCGCGCTTGGTGCCGCGCACGACCGAGCCGGTGAGCATCACGAGCTGGTCCATCGTGACCGGCACGGTGTTCTCGTAGCCGAGGTGGTTGTTGCCGGCCGAGTCGCCGACCAGAAGTACGGGGATGCCCGCGTCGTCGAAGACCGAGGCGACCATCGCGTCGTACGCGGTGAGCATCGGCCACCGCTCGCCGGCCCGCTTGGCCCGGGCCAGGTCGCGCACGGTGACCCGGCGCCCGGTTCCGTCGCCGCCGTACAGGGTCAGTCCCGGACCCTCGGCCGAAGCGGATATCGGTTGCGCGGACTTGTTGCTGGACATGGTGTTCTCCCGACTCGAGGCGCTCGGACGGCGTCCCCGGACAAGGCCATGGTGACATGCCTCCGAACAGCACAACAGAGGCGTCGGGCGGGGGATTCCGGGTGGTCGGAGGCGGGGCGGGAGCCGGTCGGAGGCGGGTCGTGGGCAGGTGGCGGTCGCGACGTTTGCCGAGGCTTTGCAATACGAGACCGTCTCGTTTCGTAAAGGCTCGCTAGCCTGAGGGGGAATCGAGCAGTGTCCACGTGTCGTACGAATCGAGCCTCACCCGTGACCGCAGCGAACGTTCCCCCGATACGCACTGTCGACGAGCACATACACCGCCGGCGCTGGGCCATCCTCGGCGTCCTGGTGATCAGCCTGCTG
Source organism: Embleya sp. NPDC056575 (assembly GCF_042793325.1). Taxonomy (NCBI): domain Bacteria; kingdom Bacillati; phylum Actinomycetota; class Actinomycetes; order Kitasatosporales; family Streptomycetaceae; genus Embleya; species Embleya sp. NPDC056575. The sequence goes on along the minus strand of NZ_JBHTVA010000021.1, from coordinate 86,356 downwards.
GTCGTCGTCCTCGACAACTCCATCCTCAACGTCGCGATCAAGACCATCGCCGACCCGGACAAGGGTCTGGGCGCCACCCAGAGCGAACTCCAGTGGGCAATCAACTCCTACACGCTGGTCTTCGCCGGCCTGCTGTTCACCGCCGGCATCCTGGGCGACCGCTTCGGGCGCAAACGCACGCTGTTGTTCGGCATGGTGATCTTCGGTCTCGCCTCGCTGTTGTCCGCCTATTCGCAAAACCCGGGGCAACTGATCGCGGCACGCGCGGTGATGGGATTCGGCGGCGCGTTCGTGATGCCGGCCACGCTCTCCATCATCAGCAACGTCTTCGAGCCGCAGGAGCGGGCCAAGGCGATCGGCATCTGGTCCGGCGCGGTGGGTCTCGCGATCGCGATCGGCCCGATCACCGGTGGCGCGCTGCTGGACCACTTCTGGTGGGGCTCGGTGTTCCTGATCAACGTCCCGATCGTGATCGTCGGCATCGTCGCGATGCTGGTGCTCGTACCGGACTCGCGTGACCCCCGCCCGGGCCGGCTCGACCCCATCGGGGTGGTGCTGTCCATCGCGGGCCTGGTCTCGCTGGTCTACGGCATCATCCGCGGCGGCGACGCGGGCTGGGGCAGCATCGAGGTGATCGGCACGATCGTGCTCGGCCTGGCCGTACTCGCCTTCTTCGTCTGGTTCGAAAAGCGCAGCGACCACCCCGCGCTCGACGTGCGGTTCTTCCGCGACCCGGCGTTCTCCGCCGCCGCCGCCGCGATCGGCCTGGTCTTCTTCGCGCTCCTGGGCGTGACCTTCTTCATGGCCTTCTACCTGCAGAGCGTGCGCGGCTACACCCCGCTCCAGACCGGTCTGCTGCTACTCCCGCTGGCCGTCGCGCAACTGTTGTTCTCGGCGCGCAGTTCGGTGATGGTCAAGCGGTTCGGGGTGCGCGCGGTGACCACCGGCGGCATGCTGCTGGTCGGCCTGAGCTTCCTGTCCTTCCTCTGGATGGACCGCACCTCGCCGATCTGGATCCTGTGCGTGGTCTTCTTCGTCCAGGGCGCGGGCATGGCGCACGTGATGCCGCCGGCCACCAACTCGATCATGTCCTCGCTGCCGCGCGAGAAGGCCGGCGCCGGATCCGCGGTCAGCAACACCGTGCGCCAGGTGGGCGGCGCCCTCGGCGTGGCGATCCTGGGCTCGGTGTTGTCCTCGGTCTACCGGGACCGGATCTCGGGCGACCTCGACAAGCTGCCGCCGAACGTGCCGCGCGGCCCGGCCGGCGACTCGGTCGAGGCCACCCTCGCGGTCGCCGGCCGGCTCGGCGACCGGGGCGCGGCGCTGGTCGACCCGGCCAAGGACGGCTTCATCGACGCGATGCACGCGGCCTCGATCGGCTCGGCGGTGGTCGGCCTGATCGGCGCGGTCGTGGTGTTCCTGTGGATGCCGCGCCGCGATGCCGGGCAGACTGCCCCGGGAGCGGGCCGACCCGGGGAGCCCGTCGAGGAACAGCGCTCCGCGAAGGTCTGACATGCAGCCTGCGACATCCCGATCAGCGGTCGAGCCGACGCCGGCCGACCCCACCGTGCACACCGACGCCGTCGAGATCGACGTCGAAGACCCCGGCGCGGCGGACAAGCCGCGCCGGGGTCGGCCCCGCAGCGAGGAGGCCGAACGGGCGATCCTGCACGCGACATTGCGACTGCTCGCCGAACACCAAAGCATCACCGGCCTGTCCGTCGAGGCGGTGGCCCAGGAGGCGGGGGTGGGCAAGGCCACCATCTACCGCCGCTGGCCCGGCAAGGAGGCGCTGATCATCGCGGCGATCGAGGCCGCCGAGGTGACCCCGACCGTGCTCGCGGGCCGCTCGTTGCGCGAGGACCTGGTCAGCGTGTTGGAGAACATGCGCCGGCAGGCCATCGACAAGCGCGGCGACGGCCTGATGGGGGTGGTCGCGGGCGAGATCCGCAACCACCCGGAGCTGCATCGGCGCTACCACGAGGTGGTGGTGGAAAAGCGCCGGGCGATCCTGCGGGACCTGCTCCAGCGCGGGATGGACTCCGGTGAGTTGCGTGTCGACCTTCCGATGGAAGTCCTGATGGACCTCGTCACGGGCCCCATACTGGTACGCAAGCTCGTACGGGAGAACGCGAGTCTGGATCCGGAACTGCCGGGCCAACTCGCGGACGCGCTGCTCGGCGGAATCCGCGCTCGCTCCTGAGCCCAAAGGGAACCTATCGGCCGCTTCCCGGCGTCCGTTTCGACGTAGGCGACGTTTTGTTCGTACGTTGACGCGGACAGTCGGGACCCGTACCCCGGGACATCAGGAGGCAGCATGACGTGGCCCACCACGACCGATACCGGAGCCGAGCCGCAGCCGGCCGGCGACGGCGGTCCGCGGCGCGGGTCACGTTGGTCGTGGGAGTCGATCCGGGACGGCGCGGTCCGCGTCTGGCGCACCCCGCCGTGGCGGCGCGGCCGGGTGATCGCGGTGTTCGCGGTGCTGGCCGCGCTGCCGATGGCCTTCCACCGGCTCGTGCCCAACACCCCGGGCAACTGGGGCAGCTTCATCGAGACCTTCCTGCCCTGGGCGGGCCTGGTCGTCCCGGTGCTGCTGGTCTGCGCGGCGATCCGCCGCTCGTGGACCGCGGTCGCCGCGACGATGTTGCCGGTCCTGGTCTGGGTGACCATGTTCGGCGGCTTCTTCCTGCCCGGCCGCGGCGGCGGCCCGCACGACCTGCGGGTGGTCAGCCACAACGTCAACGCGGACAACCCCGACCCGGCCGGCACCGCCCGCTCGCTGCTCGGCTCGGGCGCCGACGTGATCGCGCTCGAGGAACTGCCCGAGGGCGCGTGGAAGCAGTACAACGCCGTGCTCAAGGACCGCTACCCGAACGTGCAGCACGAGGGCACGGTGGCGGTGTGGACCACGGCCCGCTTCCCGATGGGCAAGGCCGAGGCGATCGACGTCGGGATGGGCTTCACCCGGGCACTGCGCACCGTGATCACCACGCCCAAGGGCGACGTGCCCTTCTACGTCGCGCACCTGGCGTCGGTGCGTTTCGGCCCGAGCGGCTTCACCGTCGGCGACCGCAACCGCACGATCGACCGCCTCGCCTCGTCGCTCGCGGTCGAGACCGCGCCGCAGGTGATCCTGGTCGGCGACCTCAACGGCACCACCGACGACCGCGCGCTGCGCCCGGTCACCCGCTACCTGCGCGACGCCCAGGACACGGCGGGCACGGGCATGGGCTTCACCTGGCCCGAGTCGTTCCCGATGGCCGCGATCGACCACATCATGTACCGGGGCATGGCCGCGGCCGACGCGAAGGTCCTCGGCAGCACCCCGAGCGACCACAAGCCGGTCCAGGCGGACCTGCGCCTGAAGTGAGGCACCGCGAAGCCACTGGCCGAAGGGCCCGACCACATCGGTCGGGCCCTTCGGGCGTCTCGGCCTGCGGGCTCACGCCGGCCCGGCCCCCGGTCGGCCGCTTTCGCGCCAGCGGCTGGTGATGGGTAGGCGGCGGTCGCGGCCGAAGGCCTTGAGGGAGATCTTGGTGCCCGGGGGGTATTGGCGCCGCTTGTACTCGGCGGTGTCCACGAGGGCCAGGATGCGGTCCACCAGTGCCGGTTCGAAGCCCGCGGCCACGATCGCGTCGCGGCCCATGTCCCGTTCGACGTAGTCGTCCAGGATGTCGTCGAGCAGTTCGTAGGGCGGCAGCGAGTCGGTGTCGACCTGGCCCGGCCGCAGCTCGGCGCTGGGCGGCTTGGTGATCGAGTTGACCGGGATCGGCGCGACCTCGCCGCGCCGCTCGGCCTCGGCGTTGCGCCAGCGGGCCAGCCGCCACACCGCGGTCTTGGGCACGTCCTTGATCGGTGCGAAGCCGCCCACCGCGTCGCCGTACAGGGTGGAGTAGCCGCAGGCCAGCTCGCTCTTGTTGCCGGTGGCCAGGACCAGGTGGCCCTCCTGGTTGGACAGGCCCATCAAGGTGGTGCCGCGCACCCGTGCCTGGAGGTTCTCCTCGGCCAGGCCGGTCAGCCCGAGCGCGGCCAGGTAGGCGTCGACCATCGGCGCGATCGGCACCTGCCGGTAGTGGAGCCCGATGCGCTCGGCGGTGTCGGCCGCGTCGTCCCTGGAGTGTTCGGAGGAGTAGCTGCTGGGCATCGAGACGCCGTACACGTTGCCGCCGCCCACCGCGTCGGCCGCGATCGCCGCGACCAGGGCCGAGTCGATCCCGCCGGACAGGCCGAGCAGGACCGACTCGAAGCCGTTCTTGGCCACGTAGTCGCGCAGACCGATGACCAGCGCCTGGTAGATCTCCGCGTCGTCGGACAGGGCCGGCGCGATGGTGTGCTCGGCGGCGGGCGCGGGCGGCGGCGCGGACTCCTCCGTCAGCACCACGTGCCGGATGGTCAGGTCGTCGGCCACCGTGTCGTCGGTGCGGGCGAGTCGGGCGTCGACGGTGTGTTGCGGCAGGTCCAGGTCGGCCACGAGCAGTTCCTCGTGGAACTGTGCGGCGCGCGAGAGCAGCCGGCCCCCGGCGTCCACGATCAGCGAGTCGCCGTCGAAGACCAGTTCGTCCTGCCCGCCGAAGGCGTTGACGTAGGCCAGCGTGCAGTCGGCCTCGCGGGCCCGGCGGCGGACCAGGTCGAGCCGCGAATCGTCCTTGCTCACCTCGTACGGCGACGCGTTGATCGACAGCAGCAGTCCGACCCGGGCGGCGCGCGCGGCGGCCACCGGGCCGCCCTCCTGCCACAGGTCCTCGCAGACCGCGATCGCGATGTCCACCCCGCCGATCCGAACGACCAGGAGCCGGTCGCCGGGCACGAAGTAGCGGTATTCGTCGAAGACGCCGTAGTTGGGCAGGTGGTGCTTGGCCGAGCGGGCCGCGATTCGGCCCCGGTGCAGCACCGCGACCGCGTTCTGCGGGGCGCCGGCCGGACGGCCCAGGCGCGGCGCGGACTCCTCGCACCGGTCCAGATAGCCGACCACCACCGCGATCTCGCCCAGCCCCTCGGCGGCGAGCCGGGCGGCGAGGCCCTCCATGGCCAGTCGGGACGCCTCGACGAAGGACGAGCGCAGGGCCAGGTCCTCGACGGGGTAGCCGGTCAGGGCCATCTCCGGGAAGGCCACGAGTGTCGCGCCGCGCTCGGCGGCCCGCCGGGTGCGGCCGACCACCAGCTCGGCGTTGCCGTCGAGGTCGCCGACCGTGGGGTCGATCTGGCTCAGGGCAATGCGAATCCGGGTCACGCGTTCCAATGTACCCGACCCTTGACGTCAAAGTGACGAATAGTCGACGACGGCCACCGCAAGCCATCCGCGACCCGCCCGCGACCCGTGCGTGCGGACCGGGTGCGGCGTGCGATGGCGGCCCCTCGGCCGGACGGAAAACCGCAGGCCAACAGCGGGCGAAAGGCGTTCGCCCGGCCGGGCCCGGGGCTCGGCGTCGAACCGCCCGGAGGATACCCTTGGCACGGTTCACCACCGGGCCCCGACGACTCGCCCGACGGGATTCCCCAACGGGTGTGACGCCGCACGAAACAGCCGCCCCGCAGGTCGTCCCCGCGCGGTTTCGGGGTACCGGAGCACGGGGCGTGGCGAAGCACGGCGGTAGCTGTACGCGGCCGAGGACGCAACGCAAAGGGCACGTAATGTGCTCGAAACCCCGCAGCGGGATACTCGGGTGCCCGCGGTGCCCCTGCCGATCGCTCACAGGCCGTCCGACCTGCAAGGATAGGGAATTATGGATAAGCAGCAGGAGTTCGTGCTCCGCACCCTCGAGGAGCGCGACATCCGGTTCGTGCGGCTCTGGTTCACCGACGTGCTCGGCTTCCTGAAATCCGTCGCGGTGGCACCGGCCGAACTCGAGCAGGCGTTCGCCGAGGGCATCGGCTTCGACGGCTCGGCGATCGAGGGCTTCGCGCGCGTGCACGAGTCGGACATGCTCGCCAAGCCGGACCCGGCCACGTTCCAGATACTGCCGTGGCGGGCCGAGGCCCCCGGTACCGCTCGCATGTTCTGCGACATCCTGATGCCCGACGGCTCGCCGTCCTTCGCCGACCCGCGCTACGTGCTCAAGCGCACCCTGGAGCGGGCCTCGGAGAAGGGCTTCACCTTCTACACGCACCCCGAGATCGAGTTCTTCCTGCTGAAGGAGAAGCCGGTCGACGGGACCCCGCCGACGCCGATCGACCACAGCGGCTACTTCGACCACACCCCGCAGCCGGTCGGCCAGGACTTCCGCCGCCAGGCGATCACCATGCTCGAGAACATGGGCATCTCGGTCGAGTTCAGCCACCACGAGGGCGCGCCGGGCCAGCAGGAGATCGACCTGCGCTACGCCGACGCGCTGAGCACGGCGGACAACATCATGACCTTCCGCCTGGTGGTCAAGGAGGTCGCGCTGGAGCAGGGCGTGCACGCGTCCTTCATGCCCAAGCCGTTCTCCGAGCACCCGGGCTCGGGGATGCACACCCACCTGTCCCTGTTCGAGGGCGACCGCAACGCGTTCTACGAGGCCGGCGCCGAGTACCAACTCTCCAAGGTCGGCCGCTCGTTCATCGCCGGGCTGCTGCGGCACGCGGGCGAGATGGCCGCGATCACGAATCAGTGGGTCAACTCGTACAAGCGGCTGTGGGGCGCGTCGGCGCGCACCGCGGGCATGGGCGGTGAGGCGCCGTCCTACATCTGCTGGGGCCACAACAACCGCTCCGCCCTGGTGCGGGTGCCGATGTACAAGCCCACCAAGGGGCAGTCCACCCGGATCGAGGTGCGCCAGATCGACTCGGCGTGCAACCCCTACCTGGCGTACGCGGTGCTGCTCGGCGCCGGGCTCAAGGGCGTCGAGGAGGGCTACGAGCTGCCCCCGGGCGCCGAGGACGACGTGTGGGCGCTGACCGACGCCGAGCGGCGCGCGCTCGGCATCGCGCCGCTGCCGCAGAACCTGGCCGAGGCGATCGCGCTGATGGAGCGCAGCGAGTTGCTGCCGGAGATCCTGGGCGAGCACGTCTTCGAGTTCTTCCTGCGCAACAAGCGGCACGAGTGGGAGGAGTACCGCCAGCAGGTGACTCCCTTCGAGCTGAAGCGCTACCTGCCGGTGCTCTGAGGCGGGCACCGGCACGGCCGCCGGTCCGGCACCGTCCCGACTCCGGGGCGCCGGCACGTCGAACGGCCCGACCCCACCGGGGATCGGGCCGTCGGTCGTCGGGCGGCGCGGGGCGTTCGGACGTACGGGCCGCCGGGGTCTCGGGGCCTCGTGTCCGGGGCATCCTCGCCCGGACGTGCTCGGGACGTCCGGGCCCGGGACCTGCCCGGGACGGCCGCGCTCAGGACATCGGCGGGCCGAGCAGCTCCAGGATGTAGCGGACGTAGGCGTCCTTCTCCTCGCCCTGCGGCAGCAGCTGCGGCGCGCCCCGGCGGATCAGCGCGATGCCGACGGTCATGGTCAGCGCGGTCAGCGCATGCCGGTAGGCGGCGTCGGCGGGCAGGCCCAGCTCCTCGGTCAGTCGGGCGCCGAACTCCAGCCGCCGGCGGGTGACCTGCTCCAGGATCGGGCCGACCACCGGGTGCTGGGCGTGGATCAGCAGCGTGGTGGTGATGTCCGCGCCGCTGGGCGCGGTGAACGCGTACTCGGTGAGTCGGCGCCCACGCTCGACCGGATCCTCGATCCGTTCGGCCGAGGCCATCAGTTCCTCGGACTCGGCCACCCAGCGCTCCAGGGCGGCCTGGATGAGCGAGTCGCGATCCTTGAAGTGCCAGTAGAAACTGCCCTTGGTGGTGCCGAGGCGTTCCGCGAGGGGTTCCACCGCGACCGCGCCCAGGCCGCCTTCCCGCATCGCCTCCAGGGCCGCTCGAGCCCAGTCCTCTCGGCTGAGGGTGCGGCGGCCGGGGCGAGCGGACCGTTCCGGTTCGTCGTCTGATTGAACCCTCTCCGAGGGAACACCGTTGCGCATGGCACCTACGCTAACGTAGGGTGACGTCCCGTACGGTGGCGTATGGCGGCTCGTCGCTACGGAGGCCTCTTCGGGCCGTGGGACGGACGGCTCGCAGAGTGGAATCGTCGTTCACCACCGGACGAGGGCGCGCCGCACATGTGTTCGCCGCGGTCGGGGGGCTCGGCGAACCCCCGGTGCGGCGCGTCCACATTCCCAGTTCCGTGCTTGATCGATCAGTCGTTTGACCGGATACGCTCGGTCGGTGACCTCTGTGGATCAGCCTCGCGAACCGGCGGCCACCGACGGGCGTCTGGTGCGACTGGGCTTCACCGACATCGCGAGCGCCGCGCGCAACCTGCGCGATCCGGCCCTGCTCGGCGCGGGCGACGACCCGCTCTTCCTGGACGCGCTGGCCGCCACCGCCGACCCCGACCTCGCGCTGCTCGGCCTGGTCCGACTCGCCGAGGCCGCCGCCGACCGCTCGGTCCTGCTGTCCACGCTCGCGTCCGCGAAGCCCTTCCGGGACCGGATACTGGGCGTCCTCGGGGTCAGCGCCGCGCTCGGCGACCACCTCGCCCGGCACCCCGACGACTGGCGCTCCCTGGTCACCTACGACGTCCGCGACGCCCGGCCCACCCCGGCCTACTTCCACACCGAACTCACCGGCGCGCTCACCGGCCTGCGCGGCGACCCGGCGCTCGACGCGCTGCGCGTCGGCTACCGGCGCTGCCTGCTTTCCATCGCCGCGCGCGACGTGTGCGGCTCGGCCGACGAGCCGACGGTGGCCGCCGAACTCGCCGACCTGGCCGGCGCCACCCTGGACGCCGCGCTCGACCTGGTCCGCCGCGAGCACCCGGTCGAGGCCGAACAGTGCCGGCTGGCGGTGATCGGCATGGGCAAGTGCGGCGGACGCGAACTCAACTACATCAGCGACGTGGACGTGGTCTTCGTCGCCGAGGCCCCGCCCGGCGTGTCGGAGGGCGTCGCGGTCGCCGCCGCCAACCGGCTCGCCGGCGCCCTGATGCGGGCCTGCTCGGCGACCACCGTCGAGGGCTCGATCTGGGAGGTCGACGCCAACCTGCGCCCCGAGGGCCGCAACGGCCCGCTCACCCGGACCCTGGCCAGCCACCTCGCCTACTACGAACGCTGGGCCAAGACCTGGGAGTTCCAGGCCCTGCTCAAGGCCCGCCCGGTGGCCGGCGACCCGGCCCTGGGCCGCAAGTACATGGACAGCGTCTCGCCCATGGTGTGGACCGCGGCCGGCCGGGAGAACTTCGTCGCCGACGTGCAGGCGATGCGCCGCCGGGTGGTGGACAGCATCCCCGCGCGCGAGGTGGCGCGCGAGGTCAAGCTCGGGCCGGGCGGCCTGCGCGACATCGAATTCGCCGTGCAGCTGCTCCAGCTGGTGCACGGCAAATCCGACCCGACGCTGCGCCACGGCTCCACCCTGGAGGCGCTCGCCGCGCTGTCCGCCGCCGGCTACGTGGGCCGCGACGACGCTGCCGGGCTGGACGCCGCGTACCGCTTCCTGCGCACCCTCGAACACCGCATCCAACTCTTCCGGCTGCGCCGCACCCACCTGTTGCCCACCGACCCGGGCGAACTGCGCCGGATCGCCCGCTCGATGGGGATGCGCTCGAACCCGGTGGGCGAGTTGGAGAAGGCCTGGAAGCAGCAGACGCTGGAGGTGCGCCGGCTGCACGAGAAACTGTTCTACCGGCCGCTCCTGGACGCGGTCGCCCGGCTCAAGCCCGGCGAGCAGCGGCTCACCGCCGAGGCCGCGCGGGCCCGGTTCGAGGCGCTGGGCTATGCCGATCCGGCCGCCGCGATGCGCCACCTGGAGGCGCTGGCGTCCGGGGTGAGCAGGCGGGCCTCGATCCAGCGCACGCTGTTGCCGGTGATGCTGAGCTGGTTCGCCGACTCGGCCGATCCCGACGCCGGTCTGCTCGCGTTTCGGCAGGTCTCCGACGCGCTCGGCAACACGCACTGGTACCTGCGGCTGCTGCGCGACTCGGGGGCGGGTGCTTCCGGGGCGGCGGCGGAGAACATGGCCCGGGTGCTCGCCTCGGGGCGGCTCGCGCCGGATCTGCTGCTGCGTGCGCCCGAGGCGGTGGCGATACTCGGCGACGGGGACGGGTTGCGGCCGCGTTCGCGGGCGGCGCTCGAGACCGAGATCCTGGCCGCGGTCGGGCGGGCGCCGGGGCCGGAGAGCGCGGTACAGGCGGCGCGCAGCGTGCGCCGACGGGAGCTGTTTCGGATCGTCGCCGCCGACGTGCTGGGCCGACTGGACGTGGACGCCATCGGCCGGGCACTGACCGACGTCAACGCCGCGACGCTGACCGGCGCGCTGCGGGCCGCCGTCGACGGGTACGAGCGCGAGCGAGGGCCGATCCCGGCCCGGATCGCCATCATCGCGATGGGCCGGTTCGGCGGCTACGAGCAGGGATACGGCAGCGACGCCGACGTGATGTTCGTGTACGAGCCGATCGAGGGCTCGCCGGAGGAGCCGGCCGCCAAGGCCGCACAGCGGGTGTGCAACGAGGTGCGCCGGCTGCTGCAGATCCCGTCCACCGACCCGCCGCTGCTGATCGACGCCGACCTGCGCCCCGAGGGCCGGCAGGGGCCGCTGGTGCGCACGCTCGCGTCGTACCGGGCCTACTACGAGCGTTGGTCCAAGCTGTGGGAGAGCCAGGCCCTGCTGCGCGCCGACGTCACCTCGGGCGACGCCGACCTGGGCCTGCGGTTCCTGGCGCTGGTCGAACCGGTGCGCTACCCGTGCCGAGGGATCGACGACGGCCAGGTCCGCGAGATCCGCCGGATGAAGGCCCGGATCGAGGCCGAGCGGCTGCCGCGCGGGGCCGACCCGACCACGCACACCAAGCTGGGCCGGGGTGGTCTGGCCGACGTGGAGTGGGTGGTGCAACTGCTCCAGCTGCGGCACGCGCACGAGGTGCCCGCGCTGCGGGTGACCGGCACCCGACAGGGGCTGGCGGCGGCCCGGGACGCGGGGCTGCTCGACGCGCACGACGCCCGGGTCCTGGACGACGCGTGGGTCGAGGCCACCAGGGTGCGCAACGCGGTGATGATCGTACGTGGCCGGTCCTCCGACAGCTTCCCGTCCGACGTGCGCGAGTTGGGCGGGGTGGCCCGGCTGCTCGGGCACGCGTCGGACGAGACGGGCAGCCTGCTGGAGGAGTATCGGCGGGTGACCAGGCTGGCGCGGGCCGTGGTGGAGCGGGTCTTCTACGGCGAGGACGAGATTTCGACGGGCTCGCGCTGAGGCTTCGCGCGAGGGGCGTCGGGCGTGTGGTCGTCGTCGTGCCCGTCGTCGTGCCTGCCGTCGGCTTTGTTGTCCGGCGGCGGTGGCGGCGCGGCCCGCGGGTCGTCCGGCGGATACTGCGGGAAGCGGTACGCGGAGCGTCCGTTGACCAGGCACTGGACGCCGAAGGCCGCGGCCAGGGTGATCCAGCCGCCGACCGCGTCGAGCACGAAGTGGTTGCCGGTCGCCACGATCACGAACAGGGTGGCGACCGGGTACAGGACGCCCAGCACCTTGGCCCACAACGGCCGGGCGAACATCACGATCGCGAGCGCGCACCACGTCGACCAGCCGATGTGCATCGACGGCATCGCCGCGTACTGGTTGGAGACGTTCTTCATGTCGCCGGACGCCATCGATCCCCACGTGTGGTGGACCAGGACGGTGTCGATGTAGCCCGCGCCGGGCAGCAGCCGCGGCGGCGCGAGGGCGTAGAAGAAGTAGCCGAACAGGGCCAGACCGGTGGTCAGGAACAACACCGTGCGCACGGCCCGGTAGCGGCCGGGGTGTTTGTGGAACAGCCACACCAGAACACCGATGGTGACCACGAAGTGCAGCGTGGCGTAGTAGTAGTTCATCGGCACGATCAACCACGTGATGCCGTTGACGGCGTGGTTCACGCTGTGTTCGATGTCGATGTGCAGTGCCTTCTCGACATCGAGGAGTTGCCAGGCGCGGTCCACCGCGAGGTGTTCACGCTCGGGCACCGCGTTGCGAATCAGTGAGTAGACCCAGTAGCTCAACGCCACCAACGCGAGTTCGACCACGAATCGCGGACGACGCGGCGTGTGCAGATATACCCGCAATCGGGTCATCGTGGGGATTGGCTGCATGGATTTCCGTCCGGCTTCGTCGGTCAGCCGTCGCCCCGACGGCGGCATGGTCTCTCGGCTCGGATTGCCCCCCATGACTCAAGTCTGCCAGAGCCCGCCCCCGGGCCGATCACCCCGTGGGGCCATCCGGGGGCGGTCTTCTCCTTCTTCGGACGGAGGAAACGCACGTCGCGAGGGTGCGCGAAGGCCGCCCTCCGTGGAGATGGAGGGCGGCCTTCGGAGTGTCGGACGGGGTTCGTGACATCGGTCGGGGCCCGTGGGCCGGTGTGTGATCAGGGGGTCGGGACGGACTCGGGGGCGGGGTCGGCGGAGGTCGGGTCGGCGGCGCCGGCGGGCTTGCGCAGGGTGATCGCGGCGATCACCGCGCCGGCGGCGGCGATGGCGGAGGCACCGAGGAACGCGGCGGAGAAGCCGTCGGTGAGCGCGCCGGGGTTGCCGACCTCCTGGGCGCCGTGTGCGGCGGCGACGGCGGTCATCGCGGCCAGGCCGAGGGCCGAGCCGATCTGGTAGCTGGTGTTGACGATGCCGGAGGCGAGGCCGCCCTCCTCGGGACGGGCGCTGGAGATCGCGGTGCCCAGGGACGGGATGAAGGCGAGCGCCATGCCGGCGGCGGCGAGCAGGGAGGCGGGCAGCACGTCGACCCAGTAGTTGCCGTCGGAGCGGACGAAGGACAGCCACAACATGCCGCCGGCGAGCGCGATCAGACCGGTGACCACCAGCGGGTTGGGACCGAAGCGGGCGATCAGGCGCGGTGCGAGCACGATCATCATGAGCATGATGGCCACGGTCATCGGCAGCAGGGCCGAGCCGGAGGCGAAGGCACCCAGGCCGAGCACCTGCTGGAGGTAGAGGTTGAGGAAGAACCACATCGGGATCCAGGCCGCGGCCATCAGCAGCTGGGCCAGGTTGGCCCCGGCGAGGTTGGGCGTACGCAGGATGCGCAGCGGCATCAGCGGCTCGGCCTTCTTCGCCTGGAGCAGCAGGAACAGGGCGATCAGGCCGATTCCGGCGACGAGGACCACCAGGGTCTCGGCGGAGCCCCAACCGGTCTCGGGGGCACGCACGACGGCGTAGACGGCGACGCCGAGTCCGGCGGTGGCGAGGATGGCGCCGAGCACGTCGATCGAACCGCGCCGGGCGGGGGCGTCCGGCATCAGCGACGGGGTGGCGACCAGGGCGAGTACGGCGACGGGGATGTTGATGTAGAAGACCCACGGCCAGCTGGCGTATTCGGTGATCAGGCCGCCCAGGAAGACGCCGGCGGTGCCACCGGCGGGCGCGGCGGCGCCGTACAGCGCGAACGCCTTGGTCAGCTCCTTGGGATTGCCGCCGAAGAGCATCATCAGCAGGGTCAGCGCCGAGGGCGCGATGAGCGCGGCACCGACACCCTGGACGGCCCGCCCGGCGAGCTCGACCCACACCTCGCCGGCGAGCCCGGCGGCCAGCGACCCGACACCCAGGATCGCCCAGCCGAGCGAGAACACCCGCTTGGCGCCGAACAGGTCGGACAACCGCCCACCGAGCAGGAGCAGCCCGCCGAAGGCGACCACGTAGGCGTTGAAGACCCAGGACAGGTTCTCCTGCGAGAACCCGAGATCGGTACGCATCTCGGGCAGGGCCACGCCGATGATCGACGTGTCCATGATGACCATGAACTGCGCGAGCGCAATGAGCGCAAGCGCCGTCCAGCGACGCGGATTGGCTTGTGGTTCGGACATCGCGATCACTCCATAGATACGACCGGGGGGTATCCGGCGACCAGGAACATACCCGAGGGGGGTATGTGAAATCCAGAGCTGCGCGAAAAATACCTGAGGGGGGTATGCAATCGGCATGCGTAAAGCCTCATCACATGCCAAAACGCCCGCACCGGGGTGATGCCCGCGAGGGCGCGGCAAAGCCCGGCACGGGGCACGCGACGGAGATCGGGAGGCGGGGGAGGCCGGGAGACCGCTACTTCGCGAGCGACGCCCGAAGCCGATCGATCGTCAACCAAGGTTCGCCGCGGTGCACCATGCGGTGGCAGTCGACCCGGACGAGCACAAGAAAGGCCGCCGACCGCGTGATGGCAGCGGTCGACGGCCTTGTCTTCGGGAGGGGGCGGGGCCGCCCTCGGGGGGTTTAGATGTCGAAGTAGAGCTCGAACTCGTGGGGGTGGGGGCGCAGGCGGACCGGGTCGATTTCCTTGGTGCGCTTGTATTCGATCCAGGTGTCGATCAGGTCCTGGGTGAAGACGCCGCCTTCGAGGAGGTACTCGTGGTCGGCCTCCAGGGCGTCGAGGACCTCGGCGAGGGTGCCGGGGACCTGGGGGACGGCCTGGTGCTCGTCGGGGGCCAGCTCGTACAGGTCCTTGTCGACCGGCTCCAGCGGCTCGATCTTGTTCTTGACGCCGTCGAGGCCGGCCATCAGCTGGGCGGCGAAGGCCAGGTACGGGTTGGCCGACGGGTCCGGGACGCGGAACTCGACGCGCTTGGCCTTCGGGTTGCTGCCCGTGATCGGGATGCGGATGCAGGCCGAGCGGTTGCGCTGCGAGTAGACCAGGTTGACCGGCGCCTCGAAGCCCGGGACCAGGCGGTGGTACGAGTTCACCGTCGGGTTGGTGAAGGCCAGCAGCGACGGGGCGTGCTTGAGCAGGCCGCCGATGAAGTAGCGGGCGGTGTCCGACAACCCCGCGTAGCCCTGCTCGTCGTAGAACAGCGGCGAGCCGTCGGCCCACAGTGACATGTGGCAGTGCATGCCCGAGCCGTTGTCGCCGAAGATCGGCTTCGGCATGAAGGTCGCGGTCTTGCCGTTGCGCCACGCGACGTTCTTGACGATGTACTTGAACAGCATCAGGTCGTCGGCCGCCGCGAGCAGCGTGTTGAACTTGTAGTTGATCTCGGCCTGGCCGGCGGTGCCCACCTCGTGGTGCTGGCGCTCGATCTCCAGACCCGCCGCCTCCAGCTCCAGGGAGATCTCCGCGCGCAGGTCGGCGAAGTGGTCGACCGGCGGGGTCGGGAAGTAGCCGCCCTTGTAGCGGACCTTGTAGCCGCGGTTGTTCTCCTCCGCACCGGTGTTCCAGGCGCCCGCCTCGGAGTCGATGTGGTAGAAGGACTCGTTCGCGCCGGTCGAGAAGCGCACGCTGTCGAACACGTAGAACTCGGCCTCGGGGCCGAAGTACGCCGTGTCGGCGATGCCGGTGCCGGCGAGGTAGCGCTCGGCCTTCTTCGCGATGTTGCGCGGGTCCCGGCTGTACTCCTCATCCGTCAGCGGGTCGTGGATGAAGAAGTTGATGTTGAGCGTCTTGTCCTTGCGGAACGGGTCGAGTCGCGCCGTGGACAGGTCCGGACGAAGCGCCATGTCCGACTCGTGGATCGCCTGGAAGCCGCGGATCGAGGATCCGTCGAAGGCCAGCGTCTCACTCGGGTCGAACGTCTTCGCCGGAACCGTGAAGTGCTGCATCACGCCAGGCAGGTCGCAAAAACGAACGTCGATGAACTTGACGTCGTTGTCGGCGATGTATCGCGACACCTCTTCGGCGTTGTTGAACATCAATCCTCCTCGACCCGGCGCCAGGCGCGGGTAGTTGCGTTCGCGGGGAGCGGCCTCCTCCCCGGTGGCCACTAGGCCATGAAGGTAGGCGCGAGCGGTTTCCCGTCGGTGTCCCTCGTGTTTCCGGGATGTTACGCACCCACCCGTACGGTCTAGCCGGTTTGCCTGGATGCGTGCCCGTGATCGGCCGCCCGTACGCCCACCCCGGAGCGGGTGAATCGGCCCGGCTCGTCTACTTTGGAGGGGTGGACGAGAACACGAGCGCATCGCGGACCCAGGCATCCGGGGCGGCGGACGACGAATTCGCCTACCGCGGCAAGCGTCTCGGGCTGCCCGAGGACGGACCCAATTCACTGGCGCCGACCGGGCGCCGGCTCCTTGCCCTGGTCATCGACTGGGGCATCTGCTACGTCATCGCGCTGTCCTTCCTCGGCGGCGGCAAGCTCAACGCGGTCGGCACCAGCTGGGGCACGCTCGGCGTGTTCGCCGTGGAGAACCTGCTCCTGGTGAGCACGCTCGGCTGGACCCTGGGCAAGCGGATCATGGGCATCCGGGTGGTCTCGGTCACCCGCGGCTCGCTGCTGCCGCTGGCGGTCGTGGTGCGGACGTTCCTGTTGTGCCTGGTGATTCCGCCGGCCATCTACGACCGGGACGGGCGCGGCTTCCACGACAAGGCGGTCGGCACGGCGGTGGTCCGGGCCTAGGACCTCCTGCGACGTCCCGCGGCCCGAAACGGAAGAGACGGAAGAGAGCGGCGGCGATCCGGGGTCGGATCGCCGCCGCTCTCGCGTCGAACGGGGGACGGGGCGCGGTGGTCGCGCGGGTGCGTGGCGCCGGGGTGGGTCAGCCGCGCGGGCCGCGCGGCATGCGCGCGCCCTTCGGCATCGGGCCCTTGGGCACCGGCATGTTCTTCATCAGGTCGCCGACCGCCCGCAGCCGGTCGTTGACCTGCGCGACCTCGGGCTTGGCCATGGTCGGGGTCAGCTTCATGATGTGCCGCTGGAGCTTGAGCAGCGGGACCTGACCCTCGTCGTTGCCGACGATGATCGTGTGCACCGTGGTGTTCGCCGCCAGTCGGGACATGCGCTTCTTCTCATCGGCCAACAGTCGCGTCACGCGACCCGTCTGACCCTCGCCCACCAGGATGATGCCGGGGCGACCCACGGCGCGGTGTACGACATCCTGGTTGCGGGTGATGGCCACGGTGGGGGTCACGACCCAGCCACGCTTGAGTGACTGCATGACCGCCAACGCGGCGCCGGGCTGGCCCTCCATCTGGCCGAGCACCGACTTCTCGGCCCTGCGTCCGAAGATGAAGGCCGCCGCGAGCAGACCCACGAGGGCACCGAAGATGCCCAGGTAGATCGGATGTCCCCACCAGAAGCCGATGGCCAGGAGTACTGCGAATACGCCCAGGCCCCAGGCCGCCACAATCAAGCCGACCCACGGATCGGCCTTCTTCGTCTGCTGGTAGGCGAGCCGGATCTGCTTCAGCCGGCCGCTCTTCTCGGATGGTTCCTTGCTCGCCATGTGAAAAGGATACTGGCGTGCCGTCCACCGGGGACAATGCCTGGCGCCGGCTTGTCGCGACCTTCCCGCCGAAGGCGCGGCGATCCGGCCGTCCGGCGGGAAATCCATCCCCCGAGGACGGCCGAATCACGGGCCGACCCGCCCCGCGCGGCGCTAGCGCGAGCCGGCGCCCGGCGCGGGCTTGACCGGGGCGAGCCGGGCCAGGATGTCGGAGGCCTCGGCGCGGGCCCGGGCGCGGCTGCGGTCGGCGCACACGGCCGCCCACGCGTTGCGGCGGGCGGTGCGCTGACCACCCTCGAACATCAGGACGGTCTCGACGGCCCGGAAGACCCGGCCGACGGTGGCCCGGCGTGCGGCGAGGCCGCGATCGAACGCGCCGCGCAGCACCGAGGCGTTGTCCTGCTGCGTGTCTGGCATGAGGTCGTCCCCCTAGCTGTGCTCGATGCGAGCTTCGGCCGCACCACGGCCGACTCTCGCGACACTGTGTTGCCCGATGATGGCGCCCGGGTCACACCGAGGTGAAACTCTGCGCACCTTCGGCCGACGCGGCGCGCGTCTCGCGCACCTCCAGGGCTTGGCGGTACAGCCGACCCGCGCGGTACGACGAGCGGACCAGGGGTCCGGAGAGCACGCCCGCGAAGCCGATCTCCTCGGCCTCCTCGTTCAGCTCGACGAACTCCTCCGGCTTCACCCAGCGCTCGACGGGGTGGTGCCGCACGCTCGGCCGCAGGTATTGCGTGATGGTCAGCAGTTCGCAGCCGGCGTCGTGCAGGTCCTGCATCGCCTGGCTGATCTCGGCGCGCTCCTCGCCCATGCCCAGGATCAGGTTGGACTTGGTGACCAGACCCGCCGCCCGGGCCTGGCCGATCACGTCGAGCGAGCGCTCGTAGCGAAAGCCCGGCCGGATGCGCTTGAAGATGCGCGGCACGGTCTCGATGTTGTGCGCCAGCACCTCGGGGCGCGAGGAGAACACCTCGGCCAACTGGTCCGGCTGCGCGGTGAAGTCCGGGATCAGCAGCTCGACGCCGGTGCCCGGGTTCAGCTCCTTGATCTGCCGGACGGTCTCCGCGTACAACCACGCGCCGCCGTCGGGAAGGTCGTCGCGGGCCACGCCCGTGACCGTGGCGTACTTCAGCCCCATCGCCTGGACCGACTCGGCCACCCGACGCGGCTCGTCGCGGTCCAACTCGGCGGGCTTGCCGGTGTCGATCTGGCAGAAGTCGCAGCGCCGGGTGCACTGGTCGCCGCCGATCAGGAAGGTCGCCTCGCGGTCTTCCCAGCACTCGTAGATGTTGGGACAGCCCGCTTCCTCACACACCGTGTGCAGCCCCTCGCGCTTCACGAGTTGCTTGAGCTCGGTGTATTCGGGGCCCATCTTCGCCCGGGTCTTGATCCACGAAGGCTTGCGCTCGATGGGAGTCTCGGCGTTGCGGACTTCCAGGCGAAGCAGCTTGCGGCCGTCGGGTGCGACAGCGGACACGCGCGACTCCCTCTTCTCGGGTCGGCCTGCGGGCGGGACAGACCGCAGTGGGCCCGACAGGATGGGACGGGCCCGTGGTGGGGCGGTACGTCCAGAGTACGCCGAGCGAATCGGCGCTCCGGACGCCCCGTCAAGTGGCAACCGGGACGAACCCGGGTGGATTCCCCGGCGGTCGGGTCCGGGACGAGGCGTGCGTCACGCGGCGCGGGTCGTGCGGTGCGCGTCACGCGGTGCCCGCTGCGCGGCTCGCGTCACGCGGCTCGTGTCACGCCGGGATCCGGGCGAAGACGTCGGCCAGGTGCCGCTCGGCCAGCGGCAGGATCTCGGCGACGGTGACCTCGCGGCCGAGTTCGCGGCTGAGCGAGGTGACCCCGGCGTCCTTGATGCCGCACGGCACGATGCGGTCGTAGTAGGTCATGTCGGCGTCGCAGTTGATCGCGAAGCCGTGCATGGTGACCTTGCGCGAGACCCGGACGCCGATCGCCGCGAGCTTGCGGTCGTCGCCGCGCTGCCCCGCGTTGGAGGGCGCGTACTCCGGACCGGCCAGGCGGGGGTCGAACTCGGGGTGCAGGCGCGGGTCGGGCGCGGCCGTGAGCCGGCTGTCCAGGCGCAGGTCGAGGCCGCCGGTCGGGGCGGCCGGCTGCGGCACCGCGTCGCCCAGGACCCACACGCCGCTGCGTCCCTCGATCCGGGTGGTCTCCAGACCCAGGTCGGCGCAGACCCGGATCAGCGCCTCCTCCATCCGACGCACGTGCGCGACCACGTCGACCGGCTCGGGAAGGCGCACGATCGGGTAGCCGACGAGCTGGCCGGGACCGTGCCAGGTGATCTTGCCGCCGCGGTCGACGTCGACCACGGGCGTGCCGTCCATCGGGCGCTCGGACGGGTCGGTACGGCGGCCGGCGGTGTAGACCGCGGGGTGTTCCAGGAGCAGACAGGTGTCGCCGACCTCGCCGCTCACCACCTGCTCGTGCACGCGGCGCTGTTCCTCCCAGGCGGCCTCGTACGGAACGGCGTCGGCGCCGAGGCCCAGGTGCACGAATCGCAAGAAGCTGGTCACGCCCACCAGCGTACGACGGGGTCGAACCTCACCCGCGACCGGCGTCGAGGCCGCGGACTCGGCAGGTCACGCCGGTGAAGGTGCAGCCGATCGCCTCGACCCGGCCGTACAGGCCGAACTCGATCACCACGCTCGCCCCGGGCGCCAGCGGTCCCCGGCCGCGGGCGGTCGCGACGCCGCGATCGGTGCTGGTGCGCATGTCCTCGCCGTAGAGCATGGTGAAGCCGCTCTGCCGGCCCGACGTGGTGAGCGTGAGGTCCCAGGCGGGCAGCGGGCGCGGGGTGCGGTTGGTGATCACCACGGTGCCGTCGGCGCCCCAGCCGGAGTCGGTCACGGTGGCGTCGACGGAGATGTCCGCGGGGCCGGTGGTGGCGGGCGGCGGCGGGACGGGCGGGGCCGGCGGCGCGCTCGAACGGGTCGCGGTCGCGCTCGCCCCGGGGTTGGCGCTCGCCGAGGCGGACGGGGAGCGGGTCGCCGACCGTGTCGCGCTCGCGGTCGTCGGCGGGCCCGTGGCGGTGGCCGTACCCGCGCCCGGGCTCGCCGCGGCGGTGCCGGGCAGCGGGAACGCGGGCGCCGGCAGCGGCAGGTTCCGCTCGAGCGAGACCGGGGCGTCGCCCCGATCCGAGTCGCCGAGTCCGGCGAACAGGAAGACCCCGCTGGTGAGCAGCAGGCAGACGATCGCGACCGCGGCGAGGGGGATCACGATCCCGCGGGCGGTGTCGTCCGATTGCCGGGTCACGCGTGCGTTTCCTTCGCCTGGTCGCGGGCGGCTCGCGATTCCCGGACACTCCGGCCGATGTGGCCCGACGCCCCCGAGGCGCGTCCGCGCGGACGTCGGCCGCGCGGAAGTCGATCACCCCAACGGGTGAACTGCCTCGCGCATGTTCCACCACCGCTACGCGCATCGCAAGCGGCGGCAGGCTGGTGACAGCGCGGTGGATCCGTGTCGTCGATTCGGCAGGTTTTGCCGAACTTGGCCGAACCGGGGCTTCCTCGGGGCGAATTCGACCCATCCCGGCGGGTCCTTCGGGCGTAACTCGAAAGGGTCATTGTTGTGAGCGTTCGGGTTGTAGCGCTCCAGAAATCGCTAGATTCTCGCGCGATCACCCACCCACACCCGAACCACCGCACCAGCGGGAGGCGTTCATCTCCATGGCAGCCAGGGTCGAGCGGCGCCCCAATCACCGGCTGGCGGCGCTTGTCGAGGAAGCCGGCTTCTCGCATGCCGGTCTGGCCCGACGCGTTGACCAACTCGGTGCGGAACAGGGCATCGATCTCCGGTACGACAAGACCTCAGTGGCACGCTGGCTGCGGGGCCAACATCCGCGCGGGATCGTGCCGATACTGCTCGCGGAGGTCTTCACCCAACGACTCGGCCGCAAACTCAGCGCCGAGGATCTGGGCATGGCCGGATGCCGGCCGGACTACGCCGGGCTGGAGTACGCGTCCGGACCGCCCGAGGCGGTCGAGATCGTCACCGGCATGTGGCAGGCCGACTCGGCGCAGCGATCCGCCCTGGTGGAGGCCGCGTTCACGCCCGGGGCGCTGGTGGTGCCCAGCCGGGACTGGCTGATCGGCGCCGGTGACGAGCGGCCGGCGCGGCAGGACGGGGACCGCGTGGGACCCGGCGACGTGGCCGCGGTGCGCGCGGTCGGCGAGGCGTTCCGGCGGTTGGACAACTCGTTCGGCGGGGGGCACGGCCGGCAGGCGCTGGTGCGCTACCTCGACACCGAGGTGACCGCGATACTGCGCGGGACCTACGACTCGCGCACCGGCAGCGCGCTGTTCGGCGCGGCGGCCACGCTCACCCGCCTGGTCGGCTGGATGGCGTACGACGTGGGCGTGCACGGGATGGCGCAGCGCTATTTCGTCCAGGCGCTGCGGCTGGCCCAGGCGTCGGGGGATCGGGCGCTCGGCGGGTTCGTGTTGTCCACGATGAGCCGGCAGGCGGTTTACCTCGGGCACGGGCGCGAGGCGGTACAGCTGGCGCGGGTCGCCCAGCAGGGCGCGTCGGCGGTGGCCACGCCCCGGGTGCGCGCGCTCTTCCACGCGGTCGAGGCGCGCGGGCACGGCCTGCTCGGCGACGCGCGGGCGTGCGGGGCGGCGCTGTTGCGGGCCGAGCAGGCGTTGGAGTGCGTCACGTCCGGGGACGACGAGCCGGAGTGGGTCGTGTTCATGGACGAGGCCCAGTTGGCCGACGATCACGCGCACTGCTACCGGGACTTGGAGGACTACGACAAGGCGCGCGAATACGCCGAGCGCTCGTTGCGGCTGCGCGGGAGCGAATACGCGCGCAGCCGGTTGTTCTGCCAGACGATCCTGGCCACCGCGTTGTTGGAGTTGGGCGAGGTGGAGCAGGCGTGCCGGGTGGAGGCGGAGGCGACCGAACAGGCGGAGGGGCTGCGGTCGTCGCGGGCGGTGGACTACGTACGCGAGTTCACCCATCGGTTGGCGCCGTATCGGGATGTGCCTGCGGTACGCGAATTCGAGGCGCGGTCGGGCTGCTTCGTCCGCACGGCCTGAGCGGCGCGGCGGATCAGGCCGCGAGGGCGCCCAGGTCGGCGAGGGCGGAGCGGGCCGCTCTGCGACCGGAGGCCAGGGCGCCCTGGATGGAGCTGGAATCGCGATGGTCGCCGCAGACGTACAGACCGCCGATCAGCCGGACCGGTCGGCGGAAGTTGTGGCCGGGCTCGACCACCGGGACGGCCTGCGGGATGTGACAGGTGGTCAGGTGTGCCCACGTGGTGGTGGGCGTGTCGTGGACGACCGCGAGCCGTTCGCGGACCCGTAGTTCGAGCTTGGCGGGCTCCGAGCCGTCGTGCCCGAGCACGGTGGTGGCGATCAGCGCCCGGCGGTCCGGCGCGTAGGTGGGGGCGACCTGGCTGACCACCGTCGTGTGCGTGAACGGGCTGCGGGCGTCGGCCTCCACGAGTAGCGACGCGTCGGCCCGGGGCGCGCCTCGGGCCACGTGGTACAGCGTGGTCACCGGGTGGAACGCGGGCATCCGCAGGCCCGGCAGCAGCGCCACCGCCGTACTCGGATCGGTGGCCACGATCACCGCGCGGGCCCTGATCTCGCCCGCCAGGTCGGTCAGTACACGATCGGCCGAGACGGACGACACGCGCACGCCGTAGCGCACCACGCCCGCCGGCAGGGCCGCCGCGAGCTGGGTCGGCACCGCCGCCATGCCCCGGGCGGGCAGCGCCACCCGGCCGCGCAGGAAGGACCGGAGCATCAACTCGGCGAACCGGCTGGACGAGCGCAACGCGGGATCGTGCAACAGCGCGGCCAGCAGCGGGCGCAGGGTCCGCCGGGTCAGCTCCGGCGGCAGCGCGCGCAACACCGGCGCGTCGGCGGCGGCCGTCTCGGCGGCGCCGAACACCCGCGCCACCGGGGCGGACGCGGTCCGGGCGAGCAGTGCGGCCAGCCGCGTCCGGTCGGTGCCGCTGCCGTTGCGCAACCCGCCGATCGCGTCCCGGACCCGGCGCACGTCGCCGATCCGCTGCGTGCGGCCGTCCTCGTACAGCAGCACACCGGGCTGAAACGCGCGCAACCCCAGTGCGGCGACGTCGAGTTGCCGGCGCACCTGGGGCCAGGAGGTGGTCAGCGACTGAAAGCCGCGGTCGACCCGGAAACCGTCCACGAGATCCGTCCGCACCCGTCCCCCGGGTCGATCGCCCGCTTCCAGCACGGTGACCGGCACCCCGGCCGCGGCCACGGTCCGTGCCGCGCTCAAGCCGGCCAACCCGGCCCCCACCACGATCACCTCGGTACGGCGCACGTCGACCACGATCGTCCTCCCGTCCCCGGCCCGCGATCACCCGCGCCGCGGTGTCGGTGTCGTCGCCTACAGGTCATGCCCGTCGAAAGCCCGGTCGGTCTCACGCCTACAGGTCATACCCCTCGAAAGCCGGGTCGATCTCACGCCTACAGGTCATACCCATCAAAAGCCCGAAGGAGCGCCCTGACGAACACCGGTTGTCCGGTGGGCAACAACAGGGCGTCCACCTGTCGACGAGCGTGCCGGACGTGACGTCGGGGCTCAGGCGTCGAGGGCGGCGGCGATCGCGGTGTCGATGGTGGGGTGTTCGAAGGTGAAGGCGGAGTCCAGGAGGGCCCTGGGGACCATGCGTTGGCCGGTGAGGATTTCCTTGGCGAAGTCGCCGAGGGCGATGCGCAGGGCGAATGGGGGGACCGCGAGGACGGTGGGGCGGTGCAGGGCCCTGCCCATGGCCTTGGTGGCCTCGGCGTTGGTGACCGGGTGCGGGGTGGTCAGGTTGACCGGGCCGGACAGCGTCGGGTGGTCCAGGACGTGGCGGATCGCGGCCACCTCGTCGGTCAGGGAGATGAAGCTCCAGTACTGCCGGCCCGAGCCGAGTCGGCCGCCGAGGCCCGCCCGGAACAGCGGGAACATCCGGCCCCACGCGCCGCCGGAGCGGGAGACCACCAGGCCGGTGCGCAGGTGGGCGACCCGGATGCCGGCCTCGACGGCGGGCGCGGTGGCCGCCTCCCACTCCGTGCACAGGTCGGCCAGGAAGCCGGTCCCGGGCGGGGACGACTCGTCCACCTCGCACTCGCCCGTGTCGCCGTAGTAGCCCATCGCGGAGCCGGACAGCAGTACCCGCGGCGCCGGTCGCAGGGCCGCCAGCGCGCGGGAGACGGCCGCGGTGCCCAGGACCCGGCTGTCCCGGAGTTCGCGCTTGTACGCGGCCGTCCAGCGCCGATCCCCGATGCCCGCGCCGGCCAGATGCACCGCCGCGTCCACCGGGCCGAGCGCGGCGGTGTCCACCGTGCCGCCGTGCGGGTCCCAGCGCACCTCGTCGGGCCCGCGGGGGGACCGGCGGACCAGCCGGACCACCTCGTGGCCGTCGGCGGTGAGCGAGCGGACGAGAGCGGAACCCACGAGGCCGGACGAGCCGGTGACGGCGATACGCATGGGAGCATCCTCGCCCACCGAGACGGGCCCCAGGCGCCGAACATGCCGAAGGCGGCCCGGACCGGGGTCCGAGCCGCCTTCGGGTCGTACGTGTCGCCGGCCGCCTACAGGCCGAGGTCGCCCTCGAAGGCGCCTTCCTCGAGACGGGTCTTCACCGTCTGCAGGAAGCGGGCCGCGTCCGCGCCGTCCACCAGGCGGTGGTCGTAGGACAGGGCCAGGTACACCATCGAGCGCACCGCGATGACCTCGCCGAGCGTCGGGTCGTTGACCACGACCGGGCGCTTGACGACCGCGCCCGTGCCGAGCATCGCGACCTGCGGCTGCGGGAAGATCGGCGTGTCGAACAGCGCGCCGCGCGAACCGGTGTTGGTCAGCGTGAACGTGCCGCCGGCCAGCTCGTCGGGGCTGACCTTGTTGGTGCGGGTGCGCTCCGCCAGGTCCGAGATCTTCCGGGACAGGCCCGCGATGTTCAGGTCGCCCGCGTTGTGGATGACCGGGACCATCAGACCGCGGTCGGTGTCCACCGCGATCACCAGGTGCTCGGCGTCGTGGTAGGTGACCGTGCCCGCGTCCAGGTCCATCGAGGCGTTCAGGACCGGGTGGACCTTGAGCGCCTCGACCGCCGCCTTGGCGAAGAACGGCATGAACGACAGCTTGACGCCCTCGCGGGCCACGAAGTCGTTCTTGGCCCGGTCGCGCAGGCGGGCGATGTTGGTGACGTCCACCTCGACGACGGTGGTCAGCTGGGCCGAGGTCTGCAGCGACTCGACCATGCGCTTGGCGATCACCGTGCGCATCCGCGACAACTTCTCGGTCCGACCGCGCAGCGGCGACGGCTCGATCGGCGCCGCGGCCTTGGCGGCCGGAGCGGCGGCGGGAGCCGCGGCCGGAGCCGAGGCGGCTGCGGCGGCCGCGGCGGCTTGGGCCGCCTGCTGCTTGCGGGCCGTCTCCAGGACGTCCTGCTTGCGGATGCGGCCACCGATGCCGGTGCCCTCGATCGCACCCAGGTCCACGTTGTGCTCGGCGGCGAGCTTGCGCACCAGCGGCGTGACGTAGGCGCCGTCGGCCTCGGCCGGCGGGGCGAGCTGCGCCGCCGGGGCGGCGGCCTGCGGGGCCGGAGCCGGCGCGGGCGTCGGAGCCGGCTTCGGCGCGGGCGCCTGGGCCGGAGCCGCGGCGGGAGCCGGAGCGGGCGCCGCGGCCTGGGCCGGCGCGGTGGCCGGAGCAGCGGCAGGAGCCGGAGCGGCCGCCGCCGGAGCGGGCGCCGCAGCCGGAGCCGCACCGGGCGCGCCGATGACGGCCAGCTCGGCGCCGACCTCCACCGTCTCGTCCTCGGCGACCTTGATCTTCAGCAGCACGCCGCCGACCGGCGACGGGATCTCGGTGTCGACCTTGTCCGTCGAGACCTCGAGCAGCGGCTCGTCGGCCTCGACCGTGTCACCCTCCTGCTTCAGCCAGCGGGTGATGGTGCCCTCCTGCACGCTCTCGCCGAGCGCGGGCAGCAGCACCGGGGTGCCCTGCGCGTCGCCGGCGGGCGCGGCCGGAGCCTGGGCGGGCTCCTGCGCGGCCGGAGCAGCGGGGGCCTCGGCGGCCGGAGCAGCGTGCGCGGGCGCGGCCGGCGCCGGAGCCTCGGCCTCCTGCGGAGCCGGCGCGGCGGCCGGAGCCGCGGCCCCCGAGCCGTCGTCGATCACGGCCAGTTCGGCGCCGACGTCGACCGTGTCGTCTTCCTGGGCCTTGATCGACACCAGGATGCCCGCGGCGGGGGAGGGGATCTCGGTGTCGACCTTGTCGGTCGAGACCTCGAGCAGGGGCTCGTCCAGCTCGACGCGCTCACCCTCCTGCTTCAGCCAGCGGGTGATGGTGCCCTCCTGCACGCTTTCGCCGAGCGCGGGCAGTGTTACGGAGACCGGCATGGGTCAATGACTCCTTCTCAACGCTTCAAGGCGTGGGTCTTGGATGACGGGGCGCGATAGGGGCGCGTCGTCAGTCGTGGACGTGCAGAGGCTTGCCCGCCAACGCGAGGTGGGCCTCGCCAAGCGCCTCGGACTGCGTCGGGTGCGGGTGGATGAGCTGGGCGACCTCGGCCGGCAGGGCCTCCCAGTTGTAGATCAGCTGGGCCTCCGAGGTCAGCTCGCCCATCCGGGCGCCGACCATGTGGATGCCGACGACCGGGCCGTCCTTGACCGAGACGACCTTGACCTGGCCGGTCGTCTTGAGGATCTGGCTCTTGCCGTTGCCGCCGAGGCTGTAGCTGATCGACGCGAGCTTGTCCGAACCGTAACGCTCGACCGCCTGCGCCTCGGTGAGGCCGACCGACGCCACCTCCGGGTCGCAGTAGGTCACGCGCGGCACGCCCGCGTAGTCGATCGGCACCGGGTTCAACCCGGCGATCCGCTCGGCGACCAAAATGCCCTCGCCGAAGCCGACGTGGGCGAGTTGAAGGGTGGGGATGAGGTCGCCCACGGCCGAGATCGTCGGCACGTTGGTGGCGCAGTACTCGTCGACCAGGACGTAGCCGCGGTCCATCGCGACGCCGGCCTCCTCGTAGCCCAGGCCCGCCGAGACGGGGCCGCGGCCGACGGCGACGAGCAGCAGTTCGGCCTCGATCTGCTTGCCGTTCTCCAGCGAGACCCGAACGCCCGCGTCGGTGTACTCGACACCGGAGAAGCGCGCGCCGAGTTCGAACTTGATGCCGCGACGACGGAAGGCGCGCTCCAGGAGCTTGCTGCTCGCCTCGTCCTCCAGGGCGACCAGGTGCGGCAGCGCCTCGACGATGGTCACGTCCACACCGAAGGACTTCCAGGCGCTGGCGAACTCGACGCCGATCACGCCGCCGCCCAGTACCACCGCGGACTGCGGGACCCGGTCCAGCACGAGCGCGTGGTCGCTGTTGATCACGCGGTTGCCGTCGACCTCCAGGCCCGGCAGCGACTTCGGCACCGAGCCGGTCGCCAGTACCACGTGTCGACCCTCGTAGCGCTGCCCGTTCACCTCGACCGCGGTCGGCGACACAAGCTTCCCGGCGCCCTCGACGACGGTGATCTTGCGGCTCGCGATCAGCCCGGTCAGGCCCTTGAACAGGCGCGAAATCACGCCGTCCTTGTACGCGTGCACCGCGGCGATGTCGATGCCGTCGAAGGTCGACTTGACGCCGAACTGCTCGCTCTCGCGCGTCTGGTCCGCGACCTCGCCGGCGTGCAGCAGCGCCTTGGTCGGGATGCAGCCGTTGTGCAGACACGTGCCGCCGAGCTTGCCCTTTTCGACGAGGACGACGCGCATACCGAGTTCGGCCGCGCGCAGGGCGCACGCGTAGCCGCCACTCCCGCCGCCGAGAATGACTACATCGAAAACGGCTCCGGCGTCGTTCGCCACGTCACGTCCTCCTGTGATTGCGATGCCGACCCGCGCGGTACGCGGCGGGCGGCACCCCCTTCTTGTGGAAGGTCTCAAGTGCCGGTACAACATCCTCCCACTTGTCGGAGGCGACCCGGCACTCCGCCCCGGTGTTGCCTGTCCCACAGGGGCCGCACCGAAATGGCGGGTCGGGGGCACAACACACCCTCGCGACTCGTTGTTCCGGCACGATCCCGGCGTCCGCGCAGGACGGACGCGGGCGAACGCGCGAACGACAGGAAGGAAATCCCCGTGGGGCTGTTCCGACGCAAACGCGGTACCGGCACGGACGCGCCCGATCGTAAGCAGGCCGCCGCGACGGCCGGCCACCTCAGCGAATTCGCGCGCAGCCGCAAGGGTGTCGAGGCGTACATCGAACCGGTGACCACGCTGAGCGGCACGACCGTGGTGTTCATCGCCGATACGGGGGAGTGGACCCGGCGCCGGGTCGCCGACCCCGCGGCGGCGCGCTCCCTCGCGCGCAAGCTCGGCATCCCGGTGTACGAGGCGGCCCTGGTGGGCTATCCCAAGCGCATGCGCGAGTGGACCCGACGGCAGTCCGGCGGCGGTTCCTGACCCGATTCGCCGCCGCGCCGTGCGCGGGTGAGGCGCACGCCGGCGCGGTACGGCCGGTCCGGCCGGGGCGCCTGCGTGCCCCGCCCGGACCGGACCGCCGTCCCGCGTCCGGGTCAGATCCGGTTGTCCGCCACGTCCTGCGCGACCTGGAGCAGCGAACGCACCGCGACGCCCGTGCCGCCCTTGGCCCGGTAGCCGCCGGCCTCGCCCTCGTGGAACGCCGGGCCCGCGATGTCCAGGTGCGCCCAGTGCACACCCTCGGCGACGAACTCCTGGAGGAAGATGCCGGCGATCAGGCCGCCACCCATCCGCGAGTTGCCCATGTTCTTCAGGTCCGCGATCGGCGAGTCCATCTGCTTGCGCATGTCGGCCGGCAGCGGCATCGGCCAGGCCTGCTCGCCCGCCCGCGTCGCCGCGTCGTACACCGCGTCGCGGAAGGTGTCGTCGTTGGCCATGATCCCGTACATGTCGTTGCCCAGGGCGACCATCATCGCGCCGGTCAGCGTGGCCACGTCGATCAGCATCTGCGGCGACTCCTCGCACGCGCGCGTGATCGCGTCGGCGAGCACCAGGCGGCCCTCGGCGTCGGTGTTCAGCACCTCGACGGTGCGACCGCCGTACATCCGCAGCACGTCGCCGGGGCGGATCGCGGTGCCCGAGGGCATGTTCTCCGCCAGCGCCAGCCAGCCGGTCACGTTGACCTCGAGGCCGAGCCGGGCCACCGCGGTGACCGCGCCCAGGACGGCCGCCGCGCCGCCCATGTCCATCTTCATCGTCTCGTTGGACCCGGCCGGCTTGAGCGAGATGCCGCCCGAGTCGTAGGTGATGCCCTTGCCGACCAGCGCGATGGTGCGCTTGGCCTTGGGGTGCGTGTATCCCAGGCGGACCAGGCGCGGCCTGTTGGCCGAACCCTGGCCGACGCCGAGGATGCCGCCGAAACCGCCCTTGGCGAGCGCCTTGTCGTCCAGTACCTCGACCTTGAAGCCGGCGTTCTTGCCGGTGTCCACCGCGATCGCGGCGAAGTCCTTCGGGTTCAGGTCGTTCGGCGGGGTGTTGACCAGGTCGCGGGCGTGGTTCACGCTCTCCGCGGTGATCGCGGCGCGCTCCGCGGCGGCCTTGGCCGCCTTGTTGGCCTTCTGGCCGAGCAGCACGACGTCCTTGACCGCGTCCTTGCGGCCCTCGCGCGACTTCTCCCGGTAGGTCTCGAAGGAGTACGCGCCGAGCAGCACGCCCTCCCCGAACGCACCCACCGCCTCCGCACCGGCCAACGGCAGCGCCACACCGGCCTTCTTGACGCCCGCGAGCGCCCGCGCCACGGTGCCGCCCACGCGGCGCAGCGTCTCGTGCGCGAAGCCGTCGGCGGGCTGCTCGCCCAGGCCGACGACCAGCACGAGCGGGGCCTTGGCCGCGCCGAACGTCGGCACCCGGTGTAGTTCGCCCTCGGCCCCGGTGGCGTCGACCGCGGACAGGGTGGCGGTGAGCCGGCCGTCGAGCGCCGCGTCGACGCTTTCGGCGCCCTCGGCCAGGACGGCGCCGTCCTTGCCCTTGACGGCGCCGATCACGAGAACGTCGGCGCGCAGGGAAAGGGCCGCGGTGGAGCCGATACTCAGTGTGGTCACGAGTGTCCTGTCTCTCATCTCTCGGAGGTGCTGAGTGCCCGCACGATCGGTGGGGCACCGACGCGGCGATCCTTGCTCGGGATGCCTCGTCGAGCGGTGACGAGCCGTATGGAAGATACGTTCGCCCTCAGCATTTCACGCCTTCCCGGCAAACGTCTCAGCCAGTGGACAGGACCACCAGCGCGACGCATCCGGCGGTCTCCACGACGGCGCCCAGCACATCGCCGGTGATGCCGCCGAACCGGCGTGTGGTGTGCCGCAACAGCAGGGCGGCGGCGGTGAGTCCGGCGATCGCCGCGCCCAGCGCGCGCAGTGCCTCGGCCGGGTCCCGGACGAGGCCGTACAGGCCGGCGCCGGCGACCAGGACGAGCGACCAGGCGAGGAGCACGCCGCGCCCGACGGTGCCGGCGACCATCGCCCCGAGTCCGTCGGGACGTGCGGACGGTACGCCCCGGCCGCACGCGATGGACAGCGCGACCCGGCCCGTGACCACCGCGAACACCAGGGCGGCGGCGGCCGATCCGTCGCCGTGTCGCCCGAGCCGACTCAGCGCGCCGATCTCGATCAGGACCAGGAAGAGCAGGGCGAGCACGCCGAACGGGCCGATGTCGGACGCCTTCATGACGCGCAGCGCGTCCGGGGCGGGCTTGGCCGAGCCCAGGCCGTCGGCGGTGTCGGCCAGGCCGTCCAGGTGCAGCCCGCGGGTGAGCAGGGCCAGGGTGGCGACGGCGAGCGCGGCGGCGGTGAACGCGCCGGTGCCGGCCCGGTCGGCGAGGGCCAGGACACCCGCGGCGAGGCCGCCCAGGACCAGGCCGACCAGCGGCGCGCAGGCCATCGCGCGGCCGGCCACCGGGCGGTCCACCCGCTCCACCTCGACCGGGATCACCGACAGGATGCCGAACGCCAGGCGCAGCCCGGCCGAGGTGGTACCGGCGCTCACGGGGTGGGCTGCACCCGGGCCACCAGGTCGACCGCCGCGCGCAGCACCGGGAGCGCGAGCAGCGCGCCGACGCCCTCGCCGCCGCGGACCCGGTAGTCCAGGACGGGTTCGAGGGCGAGCCGGTCCAGCGCTTTGACGTGGCCGGGCTCGGGGGTGACGTGGCCGGCCAGCCACCAGTCGGGCGCGCGGTAGGAGATCCGCTGGGCGACCAGGGCCGCGGCGGCGGTGGAGACGTCGTCGAGCAGCACCGGCGTGCGGCGGACCGAGCACTGGAGCAGGAATCCGGTCATCGCGGCGAAGTCGGCCCCGCCGCTGACGCCGAGCAGCCGCATCGGATCGCCGAGCACGGGCCGGGCCCGGCGCAGCGCGTCGCGGATGGTGGCGCACTTGCGGATCCAGGTCGCGTCGTCGATGCCGGAGCCGCGGCCGATCACCGCCGCCGCGTCCATGCCGGTGAGCGCGCCGATCAGGACGGCGGCCGGGGTGGTGGCCGCCGCGCCCAGGGAGCCCAGCAGCAGTACGTCGGCGCCGGAGTCGATCTCGGCGTCGGCGATCTCTGTCCCGACCCGGAACGCCGCCTCGGCCTCGCCGGGAGCGAGCGCGTCCGCGCTGTCCAGCGCGCCGGATCCGCGCCGGATCCGGTGGCGTGCGATCGGCTCGGGGAAGGTATCGGGCTCGGCGTCGACGGCGATGTCGACGACCCGGATCGGCGTGTCGAGCGCGGCGGCGAACGTGGCCGCGGGCGTGGTGCCGGCGAGGGTGGCCCGCACCTCGCGCGTAGTCCAGCCGGGCGGGCGGACCGATACGCCGTGCGCGGCTACGCCGTGGTCGGCGGCGAACAGCACCACTCGGGGGGCGCCGATGGGCGCGGTGGTCTTGCCGCCCCGGATCGAGGCGTACCGGATCGCCAGCTCTTCGAGTCGGCCGTACGCGCTCGGGGCGCCCGCGAGGTCGGCCAGGTGTGTGCGGACGCGTGCGCGGGCGTCGTCGTCCGGGCGCTCCACCTGTGCGGCCAGGGAGTCGAGGTCGATTGTCACCTGGTCAGGGTAGTTGTCGTCGGCGCGGTGGTTGCGCCTCGGTGTGTCCGGGTTGGTTCACCCGCGCGCTTCACCCGTTGCGTTGCGGTCGAAGGCTGCGGTCATACGGCGTAGGGGTCCCGCCGATCACGCCCGCAGGCCCGTTCGGAGCCGTTGCGAGCGATTACGCAACACCGGCCCCGGTCGCGCTTTCGCCCACTCGCTCGCCCGCTCGCCCGCTTGCTTGCTTCGTGGGTTTTCGGGGTTGGGGTTAGGGGGCGGCGTGTTTGGCTTGGCTCGGGAGGGTGCGCAAGGTGAGGACCTGGCCTGCCACGACCAGCAGGACCTCGTCGGATTCGGCCGCGATCGTCGCGTTGAGACGGCCCAGTTCGTCGCGGAAGCGGCGGCCGGCGGAGGTTGCCGGCACCACCCCGCTGCCCACCTCGTTGCTCACCCCGACCACGGGGACGCGGCACGCCCGCCACGCGGCGGCCAGCGCCGCGACGTCGGCCCGCACCGCCTCGCGCGCGCCGCCGTCCGCCCACGCGTCGTCGTCCCACGCGCCGTGCGCGTCCATCACCGCGGTCAGCCACAACGACAGGCAGTCCACCAGGAGCGGCCGACGCGCCGTCGCGAGCAGGGCCGTCAACTCCACCGTCTCGGCGGTGCCCCAGGTGTCCGGTCGGCGATCACGATGCAGCGCGACCCGCTCGGCCCACTCCGGATCGCCCTCCCGGGTGCCGCCGGTCGCCACGTAGAGCACGTCCGGACAAGCCGCCAGGCGCCGTTCGGCCTCCGCC
Organism: Embleya sp. NPDC056575; assembly: GCF_042793325.1. NCBI lineage: Bacteria > Bacillati > Actinomycetota > Actinomycetes > Kitasatosporales > Streptomycetaceae > Embleya > Embleya sp. NPDC056575. The sequence continues at coordinate 53,409 of NZ_JBHTVA010000021.1, read as the reverse complement.
GACTTGCCCGAGCGGGCCCCGCCCAGGACGAGCGTGCGATGCGGACGCGGCCTCGGCGAGGGGTCGGCGCCGACCCGCACCACACCGCCGTCCGGCACCGCGCGAGCGCCCCACGCGGCCAACCGGCGGTGCAGCTCCTCGCCCGGCGGCGACTCGTGCGACAGATGGATCGCCAGCACGTCGGTGTCCTCGGTGACCGCGCCGTCGCGCCGCAGCGTGGCCAGCCGCTCCGGCCACGACACCACGTCGAGCAACACCACGTCGTAGTGCCCGCCCTCGCGCGTCCAGGCCCGGCCGGCCTCGGCCTCCGGCGGCAGCGTCGAGGGCGGCACGTACAGCAGCCGCGTGCCGTCGGCCCCGATCACCTCGTAGGCGACCCGTCCGGGAGTCCCGCCGGGCAACACCCGTATTCGCCGACCGTCCACCTCGAACGTGTCACCCGCCGCGACCCGTCGCCACCTCGGCCCGCCCGCCGAGGGAGCCGGCAACCAGGCCGGCGGCGCGGACGGCGCGGCCACCTCGTCGAGCCCCGCCGCCGGCAGCCAGGCCAGCGGGGCGGCCTCGGCCGGACCGCTCAGCAACAACCGTCGCACCCCGGTCAGCGGGTACCCGGCCCGCGCGGCGGCGTGCGCGGGCTCTGGACCGCAGTCGAGCAGCAGCGTGCCGTCGAGCAGCACGCACGCGGGTCCGCGCACCGCCGGCCCGGTGCTCCCCAGACACGAGGCACAGGTGCAGAACGGCTGGGGCCAGCCCTTGGGACCGGCCGTGCCGAGCAGCGTCAGCTCCATGGGTGTCGTCGAGCTCCTGGCTATGAGGTGGGTGGGCTTGATCTACTGTGCAGGTCTTTTCACGGTCCGAGATCCCAGATGAGGAGCCCGACATGTCGTGGGTGTGGCGGTATGAGGACGCGGACGGTGCCCCCGTCGAGGGCCCGGAGGCCGAGGACTTCACCAACCAGTCGGACGCCGAGAGCTGGCTCGGCGAGACCTGGAAGGACCTGCTCGCGGCGGGCATCGAGCAGGTGAGCCTGCTGGAGGACGACGCCGTCGTCTACGAGCACATGAGTCTGCGCGCGGCCGAGGGCTGACCACGCGCGGCGGACCGCGCCGATCGCACACGCCGGAGGGCGCGGCCCGGGCCGCGCCCTCCGGCGGTTCGGCTACGGACGCGTGCTCGGGCTCAGGGTGAGCGCCGGGTCGCGGTTGACCACCGGGTCCAGGATCACGTCGATCTTGGTCAGCAGGCTCTCGTCCAGCCGGACGCCCGCCGCCTTGACGTTCTCCCGCACCTGCTCCGGGCGGGACGCGCCGATGATCGCGGCCGACACGTTCGGGTTCTGCAGGACCCACGCGACGGCGAGCTGGGCGAGCGAGAGACCGACCTCGTCGGCCAGCGGGCGCAGCTGCTGCACCCGGGTGAGCACGTCGTCGGTGAGCATCCGCGAGACGAAGTCCTGGCCGCCCTTGTCGTCGGTGGCGCGCGACCCGGCCGGCGGCGGCTGCCCCGGCAGATACTTGCCGGTGAGCACGCCCTGCGCGATCGGCGACCAGACGATCTGGCCGAGCCCCAGCTCCTCCGAGGCCGGCACCACCTCGGCCTCGATCACCCGCCACAACATCGAGTATTGCGGCTGGTTCGAGACCAGCGGCACCCGCAACTCGCGGGCGAGTTCGGCGGCGGCGCGGATCTGCTCGGCGTTCCACTCGGAGACCCCGATGTACAACGCCTTGCCGGCGCGGACCACGTCGGCGAAGGCCAGCATGGTCTCTTCCAGCGGCGTCGCGTAGTCGAAGCGGTGGGCCTGGTACAGGTCCACGTAGTCGGTGCCCAGGCGTGACAGCGACCCGTCGATCGCCTCGAGGATGTGCTTGCGCGACAGACCCCGGTCGTTGCGACCGGGACCGGTGGGCCAGTAGACCTTGGTGAAGATCTCCAAGCCCTCGCGGCGCTCGCCCTTCAGTGCCCGGCCGAGCACCGATTCCGCGCGCGTCTCCGCGTACACGTCGGCGGTGTCGAAGGTGGTGATGCCACAGTCGAGCGCGGCCCGCACACATGCGAGTGCCGCGTCCTCCTCCACCTGGGAGCCGTGGGTGAGCCAGTTGCCGTAGGCGATCTCACTGATGACGAGACCACTGCGGCCGAGGTGTCGGAAGTCCATGCGAACACCCTATGTCGGACACCCGCGCGACGATCTTCCGCATCACCGGACACACCCGTCCCACGACGGGACACCGGGCTCCCGACGTGTCGGCCCGCCCCCCCGAAGCCCGGGCGCGTCCTAGCGCACGGTCTTCTCGGCGACCAGGTGCAGGACCGGCGCGATCAGGCGGTACGGGTCGCGGCGCGACGCGTCCTCCTCGCAGGCGAGCAGGTTCGTCCACGCCTTCTGGCCGCGCGGCGGCTCGGCGTCGTCGGGCTGGAGGCCGCTGAAGACGCCCACGCCGTACCAGTCCAGGACCGGCGCGCCCAGGTCCGCGAGCACCGTGCACAGCCCGTCGACGGTGTCCGCGCGCAGCGTGCCGCCGGCCGGGTTGGGGTACGTGGTCGCGGACAGGCCCTTGAGCGTCGCGGTCCACTGTGCCGCGGCGCCGGCGCGCATCGCCAGCGAGCCGGCGTTGCGCGAGGTGACCGAGATCAGCCCGCCCTGCGTCATCATCCGGGCCAGCGCGGCGAGCATGCCGTCGGGCTCGGGCTGGGCCTCCAGCACGTCGTGGCAGATGGCCAGGTCGAAGCTGCCCGGCGGGAAGTGCCGGCCGGCCTCGGCGCCGTCGCCCTCGACCAGCCGCATCCGCCCCTGCACGTCGGCCGACTCCCGGGCCAGGTCCTCGTGCAGCGCGGTGAGCACGTCGGTGTCGGTGTTCACCGAGGTGACGATGTGTCCCGCACGGGCGAGCAGGATGCCGGGCGAGGCCGGCCCGCAGCCGACGTCGAGCACCCGCAGCGGACCGCGGTCGCGCAGGCTCGTCATGTGCTCGGCCAGTTGGCGGGCCACCAACTCGCGGCGGACCTGCGTGTGCAGGTCGCCGCTCAGCCCGGTGATCGTCGTCATGCGACCTTCTCGCCTCGTTTGACCTGCGGTTTGGGCAACCGCAGCCGACGGAGCTGGAGACAGCGCATCAGCGCGTACGGGGTGACGCCCTTGAGGTTCTCCTTCGGGAACTTCGCCCGCAACGCCTTCTTCAGGCCCATGTTGACCCGGACCGAGTCGAGGATGATCAGCAGGATCACCGCGATCCACAGGAAGAGCGAGAAGTTCTTGATCGCGAGGCTGGGCAGGATGCTCAGGATCAGGATGATCACGGCCGAGGGCAGGAAGAACTCGCCGACCGTGTAGCGCGCGTCGACGTAGTCGCGGGCGAACCGGCGCAGCGGCCCCCGGTCGCGGGCCGGCAGCGCCCGCTCGTCGCCGGTGAGCAGCGCCTGGCGCTGCGTCTCGCGCTCCTCGCGCATCCGCAGCCGGGCCTGCCTGCGCGCCGCCTTGGGGTCCTTGGGGACGGACACCTTGGTCTTGCGGTTGGCCTGGGCCTCGGAGCGCTTGGGCGTGGGGCGGCCCTTCGGGGCCTGGGGGTCCCGGACGGCCGACTCGCCCTGGAGACGCTCCAGGGACTGCTCGGCGGTCTCGGGCTCTGCGTGGGAACGTCGTCGGAACACGGTCAAAGCCTACGTGTTCGAGGGGCGGGAGATTTCAACGCTCCCCGAATCGGGCACGAGGACGATCCGGAACTCTCGCGGGCGGGAACACGTCAAGTGAGGCAAAGCCCTGCTGCCACAAGGTCGCTTGGGCATTTAGGCTTCAGGGAGCAGCACGGGTTGCCTACGAAGGGGGCACGCGAGGCCCATGAGCGGTGTAATGAAGCGAATGGCGATGATCTTCCGCGCGAAGGCCAACAAGGCCCTCGACAAGGCCGAGGATCCACGCGAGATGCTCGATTACTCGTACCAGAAGCAGCTCGAACTGCTGCAGAAGGTGCGTAGGGGTGTGGCCGATGTGGCGACCTCCCGCAAGCGGCTCGAATTGCAGATGACCGGTCTGCAGCAGCAGTCGGGCAAGCTCGAGGACCAGGGCCGCAAGGCGCTGGCGCTCGGTCGCGAGGATCTGGCCCGCGAGGCGCTGATGCGCCGCTCGGGTGTGCAGCAGCAGATCTCGGATCTCGGTACCCAACACCAGAACCTCCAGGCGGAGGAGGAGAAGCTCGTCCTTGCCTCGCAGCGACTGCAGGCCAAGGTCGACGCCTTCCGCACCCGCAAGGAGACGATCAAGGCGACCTACACGGCCGCCGAGGCCCAGGCGCGGATCGGTGGCGCGGTCGCCGGCATCTCCGAGGAGATGGGCGACGTCGGGCTCGCGATCCAGCGGGCCGAGGACAAGACCGCGCAGATGCAGGCCCGTGCGGGCGCGATCGACGAGTTGCTCGCCTCGGGCGCGCTCGACGACCCGACGGGGATGGCGAAGGACGACATCACCGCCGAGCTGGAGCGTTTGTCCAGCACGTCGGATGTGGAACTGGAGCTGGAGCGGATGAAGGCCGAGCTGTCCGGAGGCACCCCGCCGCCGGCGATCGGCCCGGGTCAGCCCCGGCCGCGGTTCGACAAGCAGGGAGAAGGCACATGATCGTGCGGATCGTGGGTGAGGGCCAGCTCGACGTCGCGGAGGAGCATCTCGATGCGCTCAACCGGCTCGACGAGGAGCTTCAGGCCGCGATCGAGGGTGGCGACGACGCCGCCTTCCACGCGGGGCTGACGGCGCTTTTGTCCAGGGTCCGCGACCTCGGCACCCCGGTGCCGGACGACGAGATCGTGCCCTCCGACCTGCTGCTGCCGGCGGAGGACGCGCATGTGGACGAGGTCAGGAAGATGTTGAGTGCGGACGGCCTGATCCCGGGCTGACCAGACCATCGCTCTTCCGTGCTGCGTGTGGGCGGTGTGCCCCGGGGCTTCCGGGACACACCGCTCGCTCACGTCGGTACACCGTCCGCGCCGCCCGGCGACGATCCGCCGTCGGGGCCCGCGGTGGGCGGGCGCCTAGGGCAGGGCCAGCATGCGGTCCAGCGCGACCTTGGCGAACTTCTCGGTCTCCGCGTCCACCCGGATGCGGTTGACCACGGTGCCCTCGACCAGCGACTCCAGGGCCCAGACCAGGTGTGGCAGGTCGATCCGGTTCATCGTCGAGCAAAAGCACACCGTCTTGTCGAGGAAGACGACCTGCTTGTCCGGATGCGCCGCGGCGACCCGGCGGACCAGGTTCAGCTCGGTGCCGATCGCCCACGCGGACCCCGGCTCGGCGGCGTCCAGCGTGTTGATGATGTATTCGGTCGAGCCCACGTGATCGGCGGCGGTGACCACCTCGTGTCGGCACTCCGGGTGGACCAGCACGTTGACCCCGGGGATGCGCTCGCGCACCTCCTCGACGGAGCTCACGTCGAACCGGCCGTGCACCGAGCAGTGCCCGCGCCACAGGATCATCTTCGCCGCCCGCAGCTGCTCGACGGTGAGGCCGCCGTTCGGCTTGTGCGGGTTGTACAGCACGCAGTCGTCCAGGCTCAGCCCCAGCTCCAGGACGGCGGTGTTGCGGCCGAGGTGCTGGTCGGGCAAAAAGAGCACCTTCTCGCCCTGCTCGAAGGCCCAGTCGAGGGCCCGTTTGGCGTTGGACGACGTGCATATCGTGCCGCCGTTGCGCCCGGTGAACGCCTTGATGTCGGCCGAGGAGTTCATGTACGAGACCGGCACGGTCACGTCCGCGATGCCCGCCTCGGCGAGCACGTCCCAGCACTCCTCGACCTGCTCCGAGGTGGCCATGTCGGCCATCGAGCAGCCCGCGGCCAGGTCGGGCAGGATCACCTGCTGCTCGTCGGAGGTGAGGATGTCCGCGCTCTCGGCCATGAAGTGCACACCGCAGAAGACGATGTACGGCGCGTCGGGCCGGGCCGCCGCCTCGCGCGCGAGCTTGAACGAGTCGCCGGTCACGTCGGCGAACTCGATCACCTCGTCGCGCTGGTAGTGGTGACCCAGGATGAAGACCTTGTCGCCGAGCTTCTCCTTGGCCGCGCGCGCCCGGGCCACCAGGTTCGGGTCGGAGGGCGAGGGAAGGTCGCCGGGACACTCGACGCCGCGTTCGCTGCGCGCGTCGGCGGCGCGCCCGAGCATCAGCAGGGCGAGCGGCGTCGGCCGCACCCCCGGCGGCAGGTCCAGATCGTGTGTCGCGGTCACTGCGCGCACCTCTTTTCGTCTACTTGACATTAATCATCCTATCCTGTTCATGTCAGGTTGACGAGAGTGGGGGTGTGCGACCATGAGTAAAACGCGAGGGCCCGAAGCATGATGTGGGAATAGGGCCGAGCCACCATCGGTTGCCGACGGTGGAAGTGGCGTACGAATGTCGAACCACCACGTGGGAGCTTGCAGATGACTGTCCAGGACGAGACCACCAAGACCGGTGGCATCCTCCTCAGCGATGAGGCGGCGGCCAAGGTCAAGACTCTGCTGGAGCAAGAGGGTCGCGACGATCTCGCGCTGCGCGTGGCCGTCCAGCCCGGCGGTTGTTCCGGCATGCGGTACCAGCTGTTCTTCGACGAGCGCTCGCTCGACGGCGATGTCGTGGCCGACTTCAACGGTGTCTCCGTGGTCACCGACCGGATGAGCTCGCCCTACCTGAGCGGCGCCACGATCGACTTCGTCGACACCATCGAGAAGCAGGGCTTCACGATCGACAACCCGAACGCGGCCGGTTCGTGCGCGTGCGGCGACTCGTTCCACTGATCCTGTCGGGACCCGTCCCGAACTCGACGCCGCGTCGGCCCGCAGGGGCCGGCGCGGCGTCGTCGTGTGTGGGTCCGGGGCGGGTGCGGTCAGCCGGCGGTGAAGGGGTTGCCGCCCGGGGTGATGGTCGCGCCGGTCTCGGCGTCGACGAGTCGGCGGGCGCCCAGCGGTGTGGGAAGCATCACGTCGGCTTTGTTCTCGACGGCCATGTCGGTGCATACGTCGCCGGTCCGGGTGACCTCCACCCGCACGGCCACCGCGTCGGCCGTATCACTCGCGACCACCAGGCGGTCGCTCTCGCACTGGCCGCCCCACAACCACGCGGTCAGGGCGCGGCCGTCGGGGGCCACCGTGTAGCGGCTGAAGCGGGTATTGGGCTGGGCCGGGTGATAGGTGTGCGGAGCGGCCCCGGGCAGCACGGGGGAGGACGTCGAGGTGTCGGGGCCCGAGCCGCTGTCGCCGCCGGGCGCGCCGGGTCGGGCCCGGGCGGCGTCGCTCGGGGCGGCGGGCGGGGCGCCGCTCGCCGCGCCGCCGGGGGCGGCCGGTTCGATCTGCGCGGGTGCGCTCGGGTCTGCGGCGCTCGAACGGGGTGATCCCTCGTCGCCGTCGCCCTGCAGCGCCCAGGCGCCGCCGCCGATGCCGAGCACCCCGACGATCGCCAGGACGGTGATCAACGGGCGCCGGCGCGCGGTGGGTTCGGGTCGGATGCGGTCATCGGGCTCGCCGTGGATACGCATGGCCCTTGGACGCACCCGCCGCCGGGGCGGTTCCCGCGGCGGGGCGACCCGGGACGGTCAGTCGCCGTACTCGGACATGCCCGCCACGAGGGTCGCGCCGTGCGCGGGCACGTCGGTGGCGGGGGCGTGCGAGCCGGCGGGTGCCGCCTTGGCCGGAGTGCGCTCCGGGCCGGGCGTGGTCCACGAGGCGTCGATGTGACGGCAGTCGCCGCGCAGGTCGTCGAGCGTCTCGGGCTCGGCCTGGGACGGCATCACGGGCATCACGGGCATCGGGGACATTCCCTGACTCCTCGACTTGACTGATCACCGGGGGATTTCCAGCCTAATTCGCACAGAGCGTGACGGCACGATCTACCGATGGGTAGTTTGCGAAGGTCACCCGAGCGAGGTGGGTTAGTGTGTGCGGGTTTCCCCCACCCCCCTCCCTCGTTCGCACCGTTGCTCGCCGTACTCCACAGGAGAGACGTGCCATGCGTATTGCCGTGACCGGATCGATCGCCACCGATCACCTGATGACGTTCCCGGGTCGCTTCGCCGACCAGCTCGTCTCGGACAAGTTGCACGTGGTCTCGCTTTCCTTCCTCGTCGACAGGTTGGACATCCGACGCGGCGGAGTGGCGCCGAACATCTGCTTCGGCATGGGCTGCCTGGGGTTGTCGCCGATCCTGGTCGGCGCCGCCGGCGCGGACTTCGTCGACTACCGTTCGTGGTTGGATCGACACCAGGTGGACACCGAGTCGGTGCACATCTCGCAGACCCACCACACCGCCCGGTTCGTGTGCACCACCGACGAGGAGCACAACCAGATCGCCTCCTTCTATACGGGGGCGATGAGCGAGGCGCGGGAGATCGAACTGCGGCCGGTGGCCGATCGGGTCGGCGGCCTGGACCTGGTCGTGATCGGCGCCAACGACCCCGAGGCGATGTTGCGCCACAGCGACGAGTGCCGCGAGCGCGGCTACCCGTTCGCGGCCGACCCCTCGCAGCAGTTGGCGCGGATGGACGGGGAGGACATCCGCCGGCTCATCGAGGGCGCCGCGTACCTGCTCACCAACGAGTACGAGAGCGCGCTGATCGTGCAGAAGACGGGGTGGTCCGAGGCGGACATCCTGAAGAAGGTCGGCGTACGGGTGACCACCCTCGGCCCCGGTGGCGCCCGGGTGGAGCAGGCCGACGCGGAACCGATCGTGGTGACCTGCCCGGCCGAGGAGGCCAAGGTCGACCCGACGGGCGTCGGCGACGCGTTCCGCGCCGGCTTCCTGTCCGCCATCTCGTGGGGCCTGTCCCTGGAGCGCGCGGCGCAGGTGGGCAACATGCTGGCCACCCTGGTCATCGAGACGGTGGGCACCCAGGAATACTCGCTGCGCCGCGGGCCGTTCCTGGCCCGGCTCGCCGGGGCGTACGGCGACGTGGCCGCGGCCGAGGTCGCGGAGCACCTGCCGCTCTGACGTGAGGACACCCCTCGGGCGCCGGCCGGACCGCTTCGGTCCGACCGGCGCCCGAAGTCGTCGCGGCGCGGATCAGGAACGGCGCCGGACCACGTACGCGCTGCCGCGCTCGCGGGGTTCGGCGCGGACGAACTCGTGGCCGGTCATCTCGCACCAGGCCGGGATGTCCAGCGCCGACGCCTCGTCGTCGGAGAGCACGGTCACGGCCGCGCCCTCCTCGACGTCGAGGATGCGCTTGGCCAGTTCGATCACCGGGATCGGACAGCGCCGGCCCAGCGCGTCGACCACCACACCCTCCTCGGCGCCGACCGCGGCCGGCGCCGCCGCCGGCCGCGCGACCACCGTGCGCAGCCGGGCGACCAGGCCCGGAAGCAGCGCCAGGAAACGGTCCACCTCGGCCTCGGCCGTGCCGCGCGGCAGCGAGACGCGGATGTTGCCCTGGGACAGCACGCCCATCGCCTCCAGGACATGACTGGGCGTCAGCGTCGAGGACGTGCACGAGGACCCCGAGGACACCGCGAACCCCGCCCGGTCCAACTCGGCCAGCAGCGCCTCGCCGTCGACGTACAGGCAGGAGAACGTGACGATGTGCGGGAGTCGCTCGACCGGGTCGCCGACCACCTCGACGTCGGGCACCGTCTCGCGGACCCGGGCCCGGATCCGGTCGATCAGCCCGGACAGGCGCGCGTCCTCCTCGGCCGACTCGGTGCTCGCCGCGCCCAGCGCGACCGCGGCCGCCACGATCGCCGGCACGTTCTCGAAGCCGGGCACGCGCCGCGCCTCGCGCTCGTCGTAGGGCAGCGCCGACACGTAGCGGGTGCCCTTGCGCACCACGAGCAGGCCGACCCCGGCCGGGCCGCCCCACTTGTGCGCGCTCGCGGTCAACACCGACCACCCGTCCGGGACCGGCATCCGGCCCACCGACTGCGCGGCGTCCACGAGCAGCGGCACGCCCGCCGCCCGACACGCCGTCACCACCTCGGCGATCGGCTGTACCGTGCCCACCTCGTGGTTGGCGCTCTGCACACACGCGAGCGCGGTGTCCGAACGAAGCGCCGACGCGAATGCCGACACGTCCAGGCGGCCCGTACGGTCCACCCCCGTCCGGGTGATTTCCGCGGTCGTTCCGCGCTGCTCGGAACGGGCCGCGTGGCTGTCCGCGGTGTGCAGTACAGAGGAGTGTTCGACCGCGCCGAGCACCAGATGGGCACCCACCCGGCGGCGTCCGGCGAGCACGCCGAGCATGCCCAACTGGACCGCCTGTGTCCCGGATGTGGTGAATGACACTTCATCGGGTCGGGTGCCGAGCACGGACGCCACGGTCTCCCGCGCGGCGTCGAGCAGCATCCGCGCCCGTCGACCGTCGTGATAACCGCGTGCGGGGTCGCCCCAGCCCTCGTCGAGCGTGCTCAGGAACGCCGCTTTCGCGGCCGGGTGCAGTGGTTCGGTGGAGGCCGCGTCGAAATACGCCATGGGTCGGACCGTAGCCAATATCCGAATCCCGGACGCGTTCGGGCCGTTCGCCCGAACGGACGCACCGTCACATCAACCCGGCCCGCCACACCAGACCTCCGCGCGCGACCCGAATAGGGCTGGAGTAGGGTTTGGCCCGCAGAAACATCCATACCTGTCCGCGCAACGGGTCGCCAGGGAAGAAAAGTTCCCCACCCCGACTCGCGCGCGGGCGAGACATTCGGGAAGGCGCTACGTGAGTCCCTACGGCTCCGACCGCTCGCCGCGGCGCTGGATGCGGCGCAGGGTGCCGCAGCTGCTGGCTCTGGGCCTCGTCACCGCGACCGCCACCGGCTGCTCCGTCGATTCCAAGGACCTGCCGAGACTCGGCCTGCCCAACCCTGTCACCGAGCAGGGTCCGCGAGTCCTGTCGCTCTGGCAGGGCGCCTGGATTGCAGCGCTGATCGTCGGGGCCGTGGTGTGGGGGCTCATCCTGTGGAGCGTCGCGTTCCACCGCCGGTCGCGCACCAAGATCGAGATCCCGCCGCAGACGCGATACAACCTCCCCATCGAGGTTTTGTACACGGTCATCCCCGGCATCATGATCGCGGTCTTCTTCTACTTCACCGCGCGTGACGAGACCAAGCTCGAAGAACTCTCCAAGAACCCCGACAACGTGATCAACGTGGTCGGTGTGCAGTGGAGCTGGTCCTTCAACTACAAGGGCGACCCCGCCGACGGCACGGTCGACGTCTACGAGCAGGGCACGCCCGGCAAGAAGCCGACGCTCTACCTGCCCGTCAAGGAGTCGATCCGGTTCGATCTCACGTCGCCGGACGTCATCCACTCGTTCTGGGTCCCGAACTTCCTGTACAAGAAGGACATCATCCCGGGCCGCACGAACAAGTTCGAGGTCGTTCCGACCAAGAAGGGCACCTACGGCGGCAAGTGCGCCGAACTGTGCGGTGTGGACCACTCGCGCATGCTCTTCGACGTGAAGATCGTGGACAAGGCCGACTACGTCCAGCACCTCAAGGAGCTGGCCGCGAAGGGCCAGACCGGCGAGCTGCGCAGCAAGATCAACGAGCCGGCCCCCGTTGACGCGCACGGGAAGAAGTGACGAGTGACAATCCTCAGTGAGCCACAGACCGTGGCCCCGGACGGGCCGCCCCCGATCCGCCGGAAGCAGCCCGGGAACATCGTCGTCAAGTGGATGACGACCACTGACCACAAGACGATCGGGTCGATGTACCTGATCACCTCCTTCGTCTTCTTCTGCATCGGTGGTGTGCTCGCGCTGCTCATGCGCGCGGAGCTGGCCCGCCCCGGCACGCAGTTCATGTCGAACGAGCAGTTCAACCAGTCGTTCACGATGCACGGCACGATCATGCTGCTGATGTTCGCGACGCCGCTGTTCGCCGGCTTCACGAACTGGATCATGCCGCTGCAGATCGGCGCCCCCGACGTGGCGTTCCCGCGCCTGAACATGTTCGCCTACTGGCTGTACCTGTTCGGCTCGATCATCGCGGTGGCCGGCTTCATCACCCCGCAGGGTGCCGCCGACTTCGGGTGGTTCGCGTACGCGCCGCTGTCGGACGCGGTGCGTTCGCCGGGCATCGGCGGCGACATGTGGATCATGGGTCTGGCGATGTCGGGCTTCGGCACCATCCTCGGTGCCGTCAACTTCATCACCACGATCATCTGCATGCGCGCGCCCGGTCTGACGATGTTCCGCATGTCGATCTTCTGCTGGAACGTCCTGCTGACCTCGGTCCTGGTCCTGATGGCGTTCCCGGTGCTGGCCGCCGCGCTGTTCGCGCTGGAGGCGGACCGCAAGTTCGGCACACACGTCTTCGATCCGGCCAACGGCGGACCGATCCTGTGGCAGCACCTCTTCTGGTTCTTCGGCCATCCCGAGGTGTACATCATCGCGCTGCCGTTCTTCGGCATCGTCTCGGAGATCATCCCGGTCTTCGCGCGCAAGCCGATGTTCGGTTACAAGAGCCTGATCGCCGCGACGATCTCGATCGCGGGCCTGTCGGTCACCGTGTGGGCGCACCACATGTTCCCGACCGGCGCGGTCATGCTGCCGTTCTTCTCCTTCATGACGTTCCTCATCGCCGTACCGACCGGCGTGAAGTTCTTCAACTGGATCGGCACCATGTGGCGCGGCTCGTTGTCCTTCGAGACACCGATGTTGTGGACCGTCGGCTTCCTGGTCACCTTCGCCTTCGGTGGCCTCACCGGCGTCATCCTCGCCTCGCCGCCGCTGGACTTCCACGTCTCCGACACCTACTTCGTGGTGGCGCACTTCCACTACGTGGTGTTCGGCACCGTGGTGTTCGCGATGTTCGCGGGCTTCCACTTCTGGTGGCCCAAGTTCACCGGCAAGATGCTCGACGAGCGGCTGGGCAAGATCACCTTCTGGACGCTGTTCATCGGCTTCCACACCACGTTCCTGGTGCAGCACTGGCTGGGTGCCGAGGGCATGGCCCGTCGGTACGCGGACTACCTGGACTCGGAAGGCTTCACCACGCTGAACACGATCTCGACCCTGGGCTCGTTCCTGCTGGGCCTGTCGATCCTGCCGTTCTTCTACAACATCTGGAAGACGCACAAGTACGGCAAGAAGATCACCGTGGACGACCCGTGGGGCTACGGCCGTTCGCTGGAGTGGGCGACCTCCTGCCCGCCGCCGCGGCACAACTTCACGAGCATCCCGCGGATCCGTTCCGAGGCGCCCGCGTTCGACCTCCACCACCCGGAGATCGCCGCGCTGGAGTACCTCACCGACGAGCGTTCCGAGGCATCGCCCGAGCTGGCGAAGGGAGCCGAGAAGTGAAGTTCAACGGTGTCCTGTTCGCCGTCCTGGCCGTGTTCCTGCTGCCCGTGACGATCGTCTACTGGGTGCTCTCCGAGGACCCGACCGGTACCACCGCGTTGTCGCTGACCTTCGGCCTCGCGCTGATGATCGGGTTCTACCTGATCTTCACCGCGCGGCGGATGGACCTGCTCGCGCAGGACAACGAAGAGGGCGAGATCGCCGACGACGCCGGCGAGTTGGGCTTCTTCGCCCCGCACAGCTGGCAGCCGCTCATGCTCGCGTTCGGTTCGGCGCTGCTGTTCCTGGGCGTCATCTTCGGTTGGTGGCTGGCGATGTTCGCCGCGCCGATCGTCGCGATCGGCGTCTTCGGCTGGGTCTTCGAGTTCTACCGGGGCGCCGACCAGCGCTACTAGGACCGCCGCCGCGGGCCACCGGTTCGCAACCAACGCAATACGGTTTCGCCACAAGGCCGATCATCCGAAAGGGTGGTCGGCCTTGTGTGATATCTACAAGGGACTCCCACACCCTCGAATGTCACCGATGTGTGACTGTTCGCCGGTTGTAGCAACCTCGACGGGGGGTCGATGCGTCAAATGGGCGCAAGGGAGTACCAGGACGAGGGAGGAACACGCGTGCCCCGGATACACGGAGCATCGCGCACGGGGGCAGCGGGCGGCGGCATACGCCTCTTCGCGGGACTCATGGTGGCGCCGCTCATATTCATCGCAGGCTGCTCGTCCGACGGCGGCAAGACCGAACCCGGCGGCTCCGGAGGTACTTCCGGCGGCACGGGGGGCGGTACGAACAAGAAGGTCGCGGCCGGTCCGGCGACCATCGCGATCACTCCCGCCGACGGCACCAAGAGTGTGGAGACCGACGGTGTCCTCAAGGTCGACGCGACCGGGGGCAAGCTCACGTCGGTGGTGGTGACCGACGCCAAGGGCAAGACCGTGGACGGGCAGATCAGCCCCGACGGCATCGGCTGGAAGCCGACCGCGCCGCTGGCCAACGCCGGGGCCTACACGGTGGCCGCCAAGGCCGCCAACGCGGACGGCGCCGAGGTCACCGCGCAGAGCAAGTTCAACACCAAGTCCGCCGACGACACCTTCGTGGCCGACTTCAACGTCGACCCCGACAGCACCTGGGGCGTCGGCGCCATCATCTCGCTGAAGTTCAACGCGCCGATCAAGGACAAGGCCGCGATCGAGCGCAACCTCAAGGTGGTCAGCGAGCCCGCGGTGCAGGGCTCGTGGTCCTGGCTCAAGGACCTCGACGGCAACGACCGGATCGACTACCGCCCGGAGAAGTACTGGGCGAGCGGTACGAAGGTCAACCTCAAGGCCAACCTGACCGGCGCCAAGGCGGCGCCGGGCGTCTACGGCAAGCAGACCAAGGACATCAAGTTCACCATCGGCCGCTCGCTGGTGGCGACCGCGGACCTGAAGTCCAAGCACATGTCGGTGAAGAAGGACGGCGCCGAGGTACAGGACCTGCCGATCTCGGCCGGCGGGCCCAACTACCCGACCTGGGGCGGCACGATGGTCGTGCTCGACAAGGTCGACGGCATCACGATGGACTCCGAGACGGTCGGTCTCGGCGACGCCTACAACATGAAGAACGTGCGGCACGCGGTGCACCTGACCGCGTCCGGGACGTACGCGCACGGCGCGCCGTGGAACGAGGGCAAGTTCGGGCGGCAGAACGACAGCCACGGCTGCATCGGGCTCAGCGCCTCCAACGCGAAGACCTTCTTCGACCTGGTCGACCAGGGTGACCCGGTGGAGGTCGTGAACAGCACCGACAAGACCGTCAAGGCCGGCAACGGGCTCGGCGGCTGGAACGTGGACTGGGCGACCTGGGTCAAGGGCAGCGCGCTCGGCGGCGCCGGTTCGACGGCGGCTCCCGCCGCTCCGGCCGCGTAGGGCGCGAGACCCGAGCAAGACGAGAACAGCGGACCGGGCCCGTGATCGGGCCCGACACGATAGGGCGAACCGCCCGATCGCGCGATCCGACCGGTGGTCGGAATCATGCGATCGGGCGGTTTGTCTGTTTATCCGAATGAATCGGGATCATCCCGGCCACTCTCGATGCGGCAACCGCGCGTGCTCCGCGCTCGCCCCGCATGGCTGGAGGTCTTGCATGATGCGGAATGGAGCTGTCCGCCCCCGGTGGCTCTGCGCGGCCCTCGTGTCGGCGCTGCCCCTGGTGTTCGTCGCCGGCTGCGGGACCTGGGACAAGCATCGCGACGCCGACAAGCCCCGCCCCGACGCGGGCGTCGCCCAGGTGGCCGTGGACGTGCGGCCGGACCGTCCCGCGCAGCCGGGCCGGCCGATCGTGGTCAGCGTGCGCGACGGCCGGTTGTACGCGGTGAACCTGGTCGGCCCCGACGGCAAGGTGGTGCCCGGAGGCAACGCGCCCGGCGACGCGACCTGGTCCAACTCCGAGCCGCTGGGCTACGCCACCAAATACACGCTCACCGCGTCCGCGGTGGACGCCTTCGGGCACACCACGACGCGTACCGAGGACTTCACCACGATCGCCCGGGACGCCGAGTTGACGGTGGACACGGTGGCGCCGGACGCCGATTCGACGGTGGGCGTGGGCATGCCGATCACCGTCACGTTCCACGGGCCGGTCACCGATCCCGCGCAGCGCGCCGAGGTGGAGCGGCACCTGGAGGTGTCCACCTCCGCGCCGGTCGAGGGCGCCTGGGGCTGGGTGGACGACAAGACGGTGCGCTATCGGCCCAGGGCGTACTGGCCGGTCGGCACGAAGGTGGCGGTGCTCACCAGCCTGCTCGGCGTCGACTTCGGGCACGGCGTGTACGGCGGTCCCGGCGGGCGGGTCGGGTTCGACGTCGGCGACTCGGTGATCGCCACGGTGGACTCCGGGGCGCACACGATGACGGTCGAGCGCAACGGCACCGACCTCAAGACCGTGCCGGTGACCACGGGCAAGCCCGGCTTCACCACCCGCTCCGGTACCAAGGTCGTGCTCGGCAAGGCGCCGCACGTGCTGATGGACGGCACCACGGTCGGCATCTCGGCGGACAGCGCCGACGGCTACCGGCTCGACGTGGAGTGGGCCACCCGGGTGACCTGGAGCGGCGAGTTCGTACACGCCGCGCCGTGGTCGGTGGGCTCGCAGGGCAGCGCCAACGTGAGCCACGGCTGTGTGGGGATGAGCACCGACAACGCCAAGTGGTTCTACGACCAGGTCAAGATCGGCGACGTGGTCACCGTGGTGAACACGGGCGATCCCAAGGCGATGGAGCCGATCGGCAACGGCTACGGCGAGTGGAACCTGGACTGGCCGGACTGGCTGGCCAGGAGCGTCGCGGGAGCGGGCACGACCCGGCCGCTGTGAGGCCGATGTCGGTGCCTGTGCCGCCAACCGTGACCTCCGGGGCCGCGTCGGCCCGAGGGGCGGCCGGGAACGGCCCTGTACGGCCGGCTGGGGGGCGAACGACGAAGGCCCCACCGGATGATCCCCGGTGGGGCCCTTCGTCGTTCCTGCGCGTCCTACGGGTCGTGCCGATGTGGCGTCAGCAGCCCGGCCCCGGTCGCGTCAGTGGTGACCGTGTCCGCTGGTCAGCTCCTTGTACTCCTCCGCCGTCGGCTTCTCGATCGGCTCGGCGAAGTACCAGTGCGACATCCGCGACCGCAGCTTGTCCGAACGCTTGACCTTGCGGGCCACGCCGTTCTCGTCCTCGGCCG
Organism: Embleya sp. NPDC056575; assembly: GCF_042793325.1. Lineage (NCBI taxonomy): Bacteria > Bacillati > Actinomycetota > Actinomycetes > Kitasatosporales > Streptomycetaceae > Embleya > Embleya sp. NPDC056575. Next base: position 36,476 of record NZ_JBHTVA010000021.1, on the reverse strand, counting down.
CTTCCAACGCGTACGGCTTCGGCTGCTCGTGCGCGGTCAGGGTGTGCCGCATCGCCGGGTCCAGCGGTTCGTGGATCTCGATGAACTCGCCGTGCGGGAGCTTCTTGATCACACCGGTCTCGCGACCGTGCAGGACCTTGTCCCGGTCCCGGCGCTGCAGACCCTTGCAGATCCGCACCGTGGCCAGGTAGGCCAGCACCGGGGCGACGAAGAAGGCGACCCGGCCGATCCAGGTGATCGCGTTGATCGACATGTGGAAGTGCGTCGCGATGATGTCGTTGCCACCGCAGACCCACAACACGCCGTAGCAGGTGATCCAGGCGACACCCAGACCGGTGCGCACCGGCATGTTGCGCGGGCGGTCCAGCAGGTGGTGCTCACGCTTGTCGCCGGTGATCCAGCCCTCGATCCACGGGTACATCGCCATGAACGTGAACAGCACACCGGGCAGGATCAGGGACGGGATCAGCACGTTGAAGCTGAACGTGTGGCCCCAGATGTTCCACTCCCAGTTCGGCATCAGGCGCAGGGATCCCTCGAGGAATCCGATGTACCAGTCGGGCTGGGAGCCCGCCGTGATCTGTCCGGGGTTGTATGGACCGTAGGACCAGATCGGGTTGATCTGCACCAGGCCGCCGAGCGCGGCGGTGATGCCGAACACGATGAAGAAGAAGCCACCGGCCTTGGCCGCGTAGACCGGCAGCAGCGGCAGGCCCACGACGTTCTTCTCGGTCTTGCCCGGGCCGGGGAACTGGGTGTGCTTCTGGTAGAAGACCAGGATCAGGTGGACGGTCACCAGACCGACCATGATCGCCGGGATCAGCAGCACGTGGATGGTGAACAGGCGCGGGACGATGTCCTCGCCCGGGAACTCCCCGCCGAACAGGAAGAACTGCACGTAGGTGCCGACCAGCGGGATCGCCAGGACGACGCCCTCGGCGATGCGCAGACCGGTACCGGAGAGCAGGTCGTCGGGCAGCGAGTAGCCGGTGAAGCCGTTGACCATGGCCAGCACGAGCAGCAGGAAGCCGAACAGCCAGTTTATTTCGCGCGGCTTGCGGAACGCCCCGGTGAAGAAGATCCGGAACATGTGCACGAACAGCGACGACACGAAGATCAGCGCCGCCCAGTGGTGGATCTGACGCATCGCCAGACCACCGCGGATGTCGAAGCTGATGTCCAGCGTCGAGGCGTACGCCTGCGACATGTGGATGCCCTGCAGCGGCACGTAGGAGCCGTCGTAGACGACCTCCTGCATGCTCGGCTTGAAGAACAGCGTGAGGAACACGCCGGTCAGCAGCAGCACGATGAAGCTGTACAGCGCCACTTCACCGAGCATGAAGGACCAGTGGTCCGGAAAGACCTTGCGCAGGTTCTTCTTCGCCGCACCGTAGATGCCCAGCCGGCTGTCCAGCGCGTCGGCCGCGCGAACGGCCGCGTTGTCCGGGATCGGGGTGCTCTTGTTGGCCCCGCCCTTGGGTTGTTCGCTCGACATCAGCCACGCTCCCAGAAGCTCGCGCCGACCGGTTCGGCGAAGTCCTGCGACGCGGCGAGGTTACCCGCCTCGTTCACATGGATCTTCAACTGCGGCAGCGAGCGAGCGGCCGGGCCGAACACGACCTTGCCGTCGTCCGCCAGGTCGAAGGTGGACTGGTGGCACGGGCACAGCAGGTGGTGCGTCTGCTGCTCGTACAGGCCGATCGGGCAACCCACGTGGGTGCAGATCTTCGAGTACGCCACGATGCCCTCGTAGCCCCAGGCCAGTTCCTTCTTGGACTTGATGTCCTTCGGCTCCAACCGGACCAGCAGGACCGCGGACATGCCCGCCTTCTCCAGCCAGCCGTGCGAGAGCTCCTCCTTCTGGCCGGCCGGGCCGTACTTCTCGACCAGACCATCGGGCAGCGCCATGGTGAGCGAGCCCTTGACGATGTCGTCCGGCTTGATCGGCAGGCCGGTCGCCTCGTTGATCAGCTCCTTGCCCGGCTTCCACTCGGTGTGCCGGAGCTTGGTGCCGGGCATCGGGCCGAGGTCGCGCAGCAGCACCACGCCGGACAGCGGCACCAGGGCCATCGCGCCGATCATCGTGCGCCGGATCAGCGGCCGACGGCCGATCACCGAGTCGGAGGCGCCCTGGGTGAACTCGCGGATCGCGTACTCGCGGGTCTCCGGGTCCGAGGTGAACTCGTGGCGCTCCTGGACGATCTCCTCGTCCGTCATCAGCGTGCGCGCCCAGTGGATCGCGCCGGCGCCGATGCAGAACAGCGCGATGCCGAGGGTGCCGCCGAGGGCGGCGTTCTGGGCGCCGATCTTCCCGAAGAAGAAGATGTCGATGATGCGGTCTTTGTCGATGCCGACGTACGACCAGATGAAGCCGATCGTGGCCAGCATCGAGATCACGAAGAGGAACGCGACCTGACGCTCGGCGCGATTGGCCGCCTTCTCGTCGATGTCGGTGCGGCGCGGCTCGTGGGCCGGCAGGCCGGGGTCGGCGAACGGGTCGCTTTCCGCCGGAACATGTGCCGAGGCGGGAACCTCGGGCAGGTGCTCTTCGGGCACTTCGGATTTGTCCTGGCTACTCATTTGGTCCTGGCCTTGGGGGTCCGGGCGGCAATCCAGATCGCACAGCCGATCAGCAGGCCGAGCGCGATGATCCAGCCGAAGAGGCCCTCGGAGACCGGGCCGAGGCGGCCGAGACCGAGACCGCCGGGGTTCGGCTCCTTGTGCGTCGTCTCACGCACGTAGGTGACGATGTCCTTCTTCTGCTGCTCGGGCATCGTGCTGTCCGGGAACGAAGGCATGTTCTGCGGGCCGGTGAGCATGGCCTCGTAGATGTGCTTCGGGTCCACGTTCTTCAGCGGCGGCGCGAACTTGCCCTGGGTCAGGGCGCCGCCCTCGCCGGAGAAGTTGTGGCACTGCGAGCAGTTCGTGCGGAACAGCTCGGCGCCGTTGACGATGTCGCCGTTGGGCGCGTACATGTCCGGCGTCGGGATCTTGGGGCCGACGCCGAGGGAGGCCACGTACGCGGAGAGCTGTTCGATCTGCGCCGGGGTGTAGACCTCGGGCTTGCGCGGTGCCTGGGCACCGGGCTGCTGGAGGGGCATCCGGCCGGTCGACACCTGGAAGTCGACGGCGGCCGCGCCGACGCCGATCAGGGAGGGGCCGTCCGAGGAGCCTTGGGCGTCGAGCCCGTGGCAGGTCGAACATCCGCTCAGGTAGAGCTTCTTGCCCGCTTCGACCGCGATGGAGGCAGAGTCGTCGGCCTCCGCCTTCTTGGCGGGCGCGAACGCGGCGTACAGCCCCCCCGTGGCCGCGAGCGCAAAAATGAGTACGACGATCGCCGCCAAGGGGTGGCGTCGCCGCGCGGAGAGCTTTTTCACGGATAACCCCGGTCCAATGTCGTCTGCGTAGTGAGTGTCGGGACGTCTACCTGATGACGTAGATCGTGAAGAACAGACCGATCCAGACCACGTCGACGAAGTGCCAGTAGTACGAGACGACGATTGCGGCCGTGGCCTGCTCGTGCGTGAACCGTCGGGCCGCGTAGGTGCGTCCGAGGACCAACAGGAAGGCGATCAGACCGCCCGTCACGTGCATGCCGTGGAAGCCGGTGGTCAGGTAGAAGACCGAACCGTAAGCCGACGACGAAAGAGTCGTGCCCTCCTTGACCAGCTCCGTGTACTCCATCACCTGACCGCCGACGAAGACGGCGCCCATGATGAAGGTGATGATGAACCACATGCGGAGCTTCTTGACGTCACCGCGTTCGGCCGCGAAGACGCCGAGCTGACAGGTGAGCGAGGACAACACGAGGATCGTCGTGTTGCCCGTCGAGAACGGGATGTTCAGCTCACTGGCATGCTCGCGCCAGGCGTCCGAGCCGGTGACCGACCGGATCGTGAAATACATCGCGAACAAGGCCGCGAAGAACATCAGCTCCGACGCCAACCAGACGATCGTGCCGATGCTGACCAAGTTGGGACGGTTGAGTGTCCCGTGTGTCCCGTGTGAGGGGGGCCCGGTTTCTAGTGAAGTTGCTGTCGCCACGGCGGCCATTATTGCGGTCGCCGGATCTGCCCACACTTCGGGGGGTAACCCTCGTTGAACGTGTCGGGGTTAGGCTCTGGTTCCGTGAGTGGCTCTGCAGGCGATGCCGGGATGTTCCTGGCACACGCGACCCCCGGGAACGTCCCGCCCGAACTGACCCCCATTCGGCTCCTGACCGGGTGGGTGTTCGAGCCGATCCCGATCCTGGTCGCGATGTTGTTCGGCGGGCTCTATCTGTACGGGGTGCACAAGCTCAGGGCTCGCGGGGACGCGTGGTCGCGGTGGCGCACCTTCTCGTTCCTGGGGTTGGGTCTCGGCACGTTCCTGATCGCGACCGAGTCGGCGCTGGCCGCCTACGACACCGTGTTGCTGAGCGTGCACATGGTGCAGCACATGGTGCTGGCGATGATCACGCCGATCTTCCTGGCGCTGGGCGCGCCGATCACCCTCGCGCTGCGCACCCTGCCGACCAAGTGGCGTAATCGGCTCAACGCCCTCCTGCACAGCAGATTCTCGAAGGTGGTCACCTTCCCGGCCTTCGCCGGTTTCGTCTTCGTGCTCAATCCGTTCGCGCTGTACTTCACGCCCTGGTACGAGCTGACGCTGCGGAACACCTTCATGCACGACATGAATCACGTGCACTTCGTGATCATCGGCTGTATGTGGTTCTGGCCACTGCTCGGGCTCGACCCGATGCCGCGCGCGAGCCATCCGATGCGGTTGCTCGCGGTCTTCGCGACGTTGCCGTTCCACGCCTGGCTGGGCATCGCGATCATGAGTTCGTCCACCGTGCTGGCCGGTGACTGGTACAACGACCTCGGTCGCGATTGGGGCGCGAGTCCGCTGTCCGATCAGGGCACCGCCGGCGGGATCCTGTGGGGCAGCGGCGACATCATCGGGCTGCTCGTCTTCCTCGTGTTGTTCGTGCAGTGGGCCAAGGCGTCCGAGCGCGAGGCGGTGCGCGAGGATCGGCGGCTCGATCGACTCGAACTGATCGAGGCCGGGCGCAAGGCCCGGGAGGAGCGGTTGGCGCGCGAGGCGGCGGCGGGCGGCGACGGTGCCGAGGCCGTCGGGAGCGCCGGGGGCGCCGGAAAATCCGTCGCGAAGAGCACTCGTGCGGGTGACTCTGCCCGAACGGAGGACGGCGATTCGGCCGTCCGGGTGCCCCCCGGGGCCGAGCCGAGGCCGGCGGGCGCGGCCGAGTAGCGTCGCGGCATGATCCTCGAACGGTTCCTCCGCAGGCGGCGTGCCGAGCCGGTGCCCGTGCTCGTCGACGACGGCACGCTGGTCGTGGTCGGCTCCTGCTTCGATCCGGCGCGTGCCGACTCGGCGGTGGTCGCGGAGATGCGGGCGGCCGGAGTGGCGGTGGAGACCGGTCCGTTCGTGATGCGGCACCTGGTGACCCTGCCGGACCACGACGCGGTCGCGGAGGCGACCCGGATCCTGGCGGCGGACGAGTGGGCGGTCACGGTCGTGGCGGCCGACGAGCGGCCGCTGCGGGTGCGGATCGCGCGGCAGCAGGTGCTCACCGGCCTCGAACCGGCCCGCGAGCGCACCCGGATGGCGGGGCTGGCGCAGCGGTTGGGCGGGGACGCCGAGGGCTACGAGGTGCTGGCGCGCGGGTGAGTCGGGCGGACCCGGGCGGTCGGGCCGGGATCGGGGCGTGACGAGCCCCACATTCCGGCGGGGAAAAGCGCTAACATCCGGGGCGGATCCAAGTTGTCGTCCCGTACCCGGACTCAGGCAGGTGGACATGACGCGCGGCGAGACCATGACCGTCCTTGTGTACAGCGACGACCGCAACACCCGTCGGAAGGTCACCCTCGCGCTCGGGCGCAGGCCCGCCGTCGACGTGCCGTTCGTGGAATACCTGGAGTGCGCCACCGAGCCCGCCGTGATCGCGGCGATGGACAAGGGCGGCGTGGACCTCGTGATCCTGGACGGGGAGACCGCCCCCGCCGGCGGCATGGGTGTGTGCCGTCAGCTCAAGGACGAGATCTACAACTGCCCGCCCGTACTCACCCTGGTCGGTCGCCCGCAGGACGCGTGGCTGGCCACCTGGTGCCGGGCCGACGCGGTGGTCGCGCATCCGCTGGACCCGCGCACGCTCGCCTCGGCGGCGGCCGACCTGATCCGCGGGCGGATCGCGGGACGTCAGCCGGCCTGACCGCATCGCGGATAACCGTCGGGTGTCGCCGGCCCCGGTCGGTACGCTGGCGCCGACTCATCCGATGACACTGCGGGAGCGGACCATGGGCGCCTCGGCCTCCACGTACCAGAGCGGCGGCAATCCGGCGGCCCGTTCCTGGCGCGACATCCTGGCCTCGCTCATGCGGGGTGACGACCTGCCGGCGGATGCCACGGCGTGGGCCATGGACCACATCATGACGGGTGAGGCCACGCCGGTGCAGGTGGCCGGGTTCGTGATCGCGCTGCGGGCCAAGGGCGAGACCGTGGACGAGGTCTCGGGTCTGGTGCGGGCGATGTACGAGCACGCGTCGACCATCGAGGTGCCCGGTCGCACGGTGGACATCGTCGGCACGGGCGGCGACCTCGCCCGCACGGTGAACATCTCGACCATGTCCGCGATCGTGGTCGCGGGCGCGGGCGAGACCGTGGTCAAGCACGGCAACCGGGCGGCGTCGTCCGCCAGCGGCGCGGCCGACGTGCTCGAAGCGCTCGGCGTGGTGCTGGATCTGACCCCGGAGCAGGTGGCCCGGACGGCCGGGGAGGCGGGCATCACGCTGTGCTTCGCGCAGCGTTTCCACCCGTCGCTGCGGCACGCCGCGCAGGCGCGGCGCGAGCTGGGGGTGCCGACCACGTTCAACTTCCTGGGTCCGCTGACCAATCCGGCGCGGGTCCGGCATCACGCGATCGGGGTCGCGGATCTGCGGATGGCGCCGATCGTGGCCGGTGTGCTGGCCGATCGTGGGGCCACCGCCCTGGTCTTTCGCGGTGACGACGGGTTGGACGAGTTGACCGTGACCACCACGTCCCAGGTGTGGATCGTGCGGGACGGCGACGTGCGCGAGGACCGGGTGGATCCGCGCGACCTGGGCATCGCGTTGAACGGGATCGAGACGCTGCGCGGCGGCGACGCGATGTTCAACGCGGGGGTGGCCCGGAAGCTGCTCGCGGGGGAGAAGGGCGCGGTGCGCGACGCGGTGTTGTTGAACTCGGCGGCGGCGCTGGCCGCGCTCGGCCCGGGAGACGGATCGTTGACGCAGCAGTTGGCGGCCGGGATCGAGCGGGCGGCGGAGGCGATCGACTCGGGGGCGGCGCAGGCGGCGCTCGATCGATGGGTGGGCGTGACGCGGTCGTTCGCCCGGGGGTAGCCGGAGGCGGATGTGTGCGCCGGGTGGGCCGAGGTCGGCCCGCCCGGCGTCGTCGCGTTCGGCTCCGTCCGGGCGCGGGGGCGGGTGTCCAGTATGTGGAACCGGTGGGGTGGTCGTTGCGCGCGGCGATTCCTGCGGTAATAATTCTGCGCAGGTCACGAGTGACAGTGGAAAGCCCCGGCTTGCTGTCCGGCAACCCTCGCTCCGCGGTGGGGTGCCCCGGGTGATGACACGGTCGGGCGTCGTCAGGCGTCCCGGCAAGCGCGGACCCCTGGTGTGGCGGTAGGCAATTGCCCCATGCGAACCGGGTCCTGTACCTGGGGAGCATGTGATGGCGTGAAATCTCTTTCTCGAAACGGGCTGATCGGCCCATTCCGTACGCGCTGAGTCGTCGCGCGTCGCTTTTCCGAGACCACATTTCATCCGGGGATCACTCCGCGCTGTTTTGATGTCGACTTCTCGACATCGCGTGGGGTCGGTTCTCGTCTGCCGAGGAGATTTGCCATGACCGCCGGTACCGCTTCCGCCGCCTCCGCCGCTTCCGCCGCCTCCGTTGCCTTCGACGCCGATGTCGCCATTGCCGCCCCGTTGCCCGTGGTCGGGCGGGATGTGCTCGTTCCGCTGGTCACCGGGGGTGAGGTGGAGTACGCGGCGCTCGACTACGGGGCCAGCGCGCCGTGTCTGCAGCGGGTGTGGGACGACGTGGCCGGCTATCTGCCGTACTACGGCAGCGTGCACCGCGGCGCCGGCTACCTGTCGCAGTTGTCCACCGAGCTGTACGAGCAGAGCCGGGCCACGGTCGCGGAGTTCCTCGGGCTGCGGGGTGACGACACGCTGCTGTTCACCCGGGGCACCACCGACTCGCTGAACCTGCTCGCCTCGGTACTGCCGCGCGGCACGCGGGTGTTCGTGTTCGAGACCGAGCACCACGCGGCGCTGCTGCCGTGGCGTCGGCATGCCGGGGTGACCCAGTTGGCGGCGCCGTCCTCGCCGGCGCAGGCGGTCGCGGCGCTGGAGGCCGCGCTCGAAGGCTCCGGTGACGGGCCTCGGCTGGTGTGCGTGACCGGCGCCTCGAACGTGACCGGCGAGCTGTTCCCGGTGGCGGAACTGGCCGAGGTGGCGCACCGGTTCGGGGCGCGGATCGTGCTGGACGCGGCGCAACTGGCGCCGCACCACCCGGTGTCGGTCGCGGACCTGGACGTGGACTGGGTCGCGCTGTCGGCGCACAAGCTGTACGCGCCGTTCGGCTCGGGGGTGTTGGCGGGGCGCGGGGACTGGCTGGACGCGGCGGAGCCGTACCTGGCGGGCGGCGGGGCGAGCAAGGCGGTCTCGCGCGACCACGTCGAGTGGCAGAGCGGCGCGGCCCGGCACGAGGCGGGGTCGCCGAACGTGATCGGCGCCTACGCGTTGGCGTCCGCGTGCCGGGCGATCACCGAGGCGGGGCCGGCGGCGCTGGTCGCGCGCGAGGAGGCGCTGTTGGCGCGGTTGCGGGCGCGGTTGGCGGAGATTCCCCAGGTGCGGACGCTGGAGCTGTTCGGGCCCGAGTCGGCGCGGGTGGGCGTGCTCTCGTTCGTGGTCGAGGGGTGGAACAGCTCGCGGTTCGCGGCGGTGTTGTCGGCGGAGTACGGGATCGGGGTGCGCGACGGGCTGTTCTGCGCGCACCCGCTGGTGCGGCACCTGTTGGGCGGGCGGGCCGATCAGCCGACCGAGTGTGGGTCGCCGGACGCGCCGGAGGGGCAGCAGAACCTCAACGCGATCCGGGTCAGCTTCGGTGTGGGGACGCCCGTCGAGCACCTGGACCGCTTCGCGGCGGCGGTTCGGGAAGTGGTGGAGCGGGGGGCGCGGTGGAGCTACACGGTGGATGGAGGCCGGTGCGTTCCTGATTCGGACCCGCGCGTGTTGCCTGCGGCGTGACGGAGGTGTGGGCGGGCGGGGGTCGCGTGCCTGGGCCTTGGACGGGGTGGGGCGTCCTCAAACGCCGGACGGGCTGATTGGGGCTGGGTCGCGTTCTGGGCCGGCCTCCGGCCCGGGAGTCCTCAAACGCCGGACGGGCTGAGAGGTGCCGGGTCGGGGGTGGGGGGCGGTTGGGGTTGGTTATTCGAGGCCGATGGCGAAGGCTGCTTCCAGGTCGTGTTGGGAGTAGGTGCGGAAGGCGATGTGGGTGGTGGTGGCCTCTACTCCCGGGACCTTGTTGAGGCGGCCGGGGATGACGTCGGCCAGGTCGTCGTGGGCGCGTACGCGCACCATGGCGATCAGGTCGAATTCACCGGTCACCGAGTAGACCTCGCTCACGCCCTCGATCGCGGCGATCGCCTCCGCGATTTCCGGGGTCTGGTCCACACGCGTCTTGACCTGCACGATCGCGGTGATCACGGGGTAGTCCTCCGGCTGTCGACGACAAGATGCCCGAGCTTAGTCGGCGCGCCCGTCGGTGCGGGATCGCCGGCGCGACCATGTGTACTCGAAGCCGGGTCACGGGTCACCCGATCGGAGTGGTTTGGCGCTCGCGGACGCCCGGTGCCGGGGGGCGGCCCAGGGCCAGGAGGTCGGCCAGTTCGTGGCGCCCGCTCGCGTGCATCCGGTCGATGAACGCGCGTAGCACGTGTGCCGTCGCGCGTGCGTCGGCCAACGCTCGGTGGGTCGGGTCGGTGGGCGCCTCGAAGTAGCGCGCCAGGGTGCCCAATCGCAGGTTCGGCAGTGTCCCGGCGGGCAGCAGCGCACGGGCCAGGGCGAGGGTGTCGACGACCCGGAAGTCGGGCCAGGCGTGGTCGCACGCGATGCTCGCGGTACGCAGAAAGCCCACGTCGAAGGGGGCGTTGTGGGCGACCAGGATCGCGTCCTCGGCGAAGTGGGTGAACGCCGGCAGCACCAGACGCAGCGGGGGCGCGTCGGCCACCAGATCGTCGGATATCCCGGTCAGGTCGGTGATGAACTCCGGGATCGGCACCCCGGGCGCGACCAGGGTCGCGAACTCGCCCAGGCGGTCCGCTCCACGCACCCGGACGGCGGCGATCTCGGTGATCCGGGCCTCCTGCGGATCCAGGCCCGTGGTCTCCAGATCGACGACCGTGAACACCTGTCGCTCCACCTCGTCACGAATCGCTCGGGATCCGGGCATGGTTCGCAACTCGTGGCCCGGGGCGATACTGTCCGGCGGGCGGGAACGCCGCGGCGGGTCGGCCGCCGGCAAGCCCTGACCCGCCGAACCTCGTGACCGGCAATCCCGGTGCGCGGTGCTGCTCATGTACCGGACGGTACGTTTCCGGCCCGACACGGCCGCGCCCAGGTACCTCTCGCAGCCCGGCATCATGGGGTGTACGCGGCCGACGGTGAACGGGTAAGGCTTCGCGGACCGAACCAGGAAAGGAACACGCATGTCGATCCAGGCCCCCACCGAGGACACCCGGTGGCGTTGCACGCTGTGCGGCAACCTGACCCGGTTCGACGTGACGCGGACCACCAAGGTCGTGGAGTTCACCCACCTCGACCTGGCGGGCGCCCCCCGGGTCGAGGAGCGCGAGATCGTCTCGGACGAGATCGAGTCGGTGCGCTGCCGCTGGTGCAACGCGACCGATTCCGTCGAACTGGTGGCGCGCCCCGACGCGACCTGATCGCCGAGACCGTCCGGGGACAATGGGACTGTGCATCGTTTCGGCATCGGGGCGGCCCGGCGCGACCGCCGGCGGTGCGGAACACGCCATGATCAAGGCGTCGGCGTCCCGGCAACGGTGACGCGGGGAGGGGCCTCGAGGGAACGGGAAGGACCGGAGGAGCAGTGAGCGGACCGGATACCCGCGCGGACGAGGTCACGCCTGCGCACGCCGCCGACGCCGCCGAGGCGGTGCCGGACGCCGAGCCCGACCTCGACGCGCAGTCCGGGACCGCGGCGGCCACGGATGCCGCGACCGATGCCGCGACGGACGCGGAGCCCGTCGAACCGGGGCGGCGGGCCGGGCCCAACGGGCTCGTCGACTCCGCGACGGGGTCGCTACGGTCCGCGGGATCTGCGGGGTCCGAGGAGTTCGCCGGGGCCGTCGAGCCCGAGGCGGAGCGGGCCGCGTCCGAGGCGCCGGTCGTCGAGCCCGAGGCGTTGACCGGGCCGTTGCCGGAGGCGGTCCGGGTCCGGGTGATCTCGGTGGCCGCCGACGCGCTCGGCACGATGACCGCCGACGAGGTCCCGGGGCCGCTGCGCCGGTTCGCCCGGTTCACCCACCAGCGCCGGGCCAAGTTCGCCGCGACGCCGCTGGCCGCCGCGCTGGAGAACGATCCGGTGTTCCGCCAGCGCATAGCGGAGCGCTTCCGCAAGGGCCTGCCGGAGATCTCCGAGGCGCTCGAAGCGGGCAAGGTGCCCGCCGCGGCCGACCCGCTCGACGTGGCCGCGGCCGCCTACCTGCTGCGCCCGCGCGGCTGGGTCCGGCTGATCGAGACCGCCGGCGACGCGGCCAAGGAGGCCGCCGCCGACCGCGCCGAGGCCGAGGCCGCCGAGACGTTGTCCCGCCTGGAGCACGAGGTCGGTGTACTGCGCGCGGCCTCGAAGACCGAGCACGAACGACTGCGCACCGAGCTGGAGACGGCCCGCAAGGAGGCCGACCACCTGCGCCGCCAGGTGCGCGGCCTGCAGGGCAGCGCCAAGCACGAGGAGAAGGAGGCCCGCCGGGCCCGCTCCGAGCTGGACGCGGTGCGGGTCGAGGCGCAGGCCGCGATCGCCGCCGCGGAGAAGGAGGCGCGCCGGCTGCGCGGCCGGGTCGCCGAGGTCGAATCGGCCCTGGAGGCCAGCCGCCGGGCGGCCCGCGAGGGACGCAGCATGGAGGACACCCGGGTCCGGCTGCTCCTGGACACCGTCCTGGAGGCGGCCCAGGGCCTGCGTCGCGAGCTGGCGCTGCCCCCGGTCGGGATCAGGCCGGCCGACATGGTGGACGCGGTCGTGCCGGGCGCGTCCGGGATAAAGGACATCGCGCAGCGCGCGCTGGAGGGCGACGACCCGGCCCTGCTCGACCAGTTGCTCGCGCTGCCGCAGGCGCACCTGGTGATCGACGGCTACAACGTGACCAAGACCGGCTATCCCACGCTCGCGCTGAACAAGCAGCGCGACCGGCTGGTCGGCGGGCTGACCGGGCTCGCCGCGCAGACCGGTTGCGAGGTGACCTGCGTGTTCGACGGCGCACAGCTGGACGCGCCGGTGCTGCTCGCCCCCGCGCGCGGGGTGCGGGTGATGTTCAGCAAGCCGGGCGAGACGGCCGACGAGCTGATCCGCCGGCTGGTCCGGGCCGAGCCGCCGGGCCGGCCGGTCGTGGTGGTCTCCACGGACCGCGAGGTGGCCGAGGGCGTGCGCAAGGCGGGTGCCCGCCCGGTGCCCTCGACGATGTTGCTGCGCAGGCTCACCCGCGGCTGACCGCACCGCGTGTCGGTAGCGCTCCCTACCGTTGACGAGGAAGGTCGACGAGGGGGAGGAGTCACATGCGCATCGCCTGTCGTACACACCGCGGCCGAGGGCGCGCCGGCGCCGCCGGCTGCGCGATCCCGGCTTCGATCGGGCCGGCCCTGATCGGCGCCCGCGTCATCGGTATCGACATATCGCCCGAATTATCGAATACCGCTTCTTTCGGTGACTTCGGCGACCTCGGTGGTTCCGGCGATCCCACCGACCCCGGGTCGCCCCCCGAGCCCGCCGGCCGGCCCGACTACATCGAGTTGGACGAGGAGACGCTGACCGCGCTGCGCCTGTTCGCGGCGGAGGGGATGTTCGCGGCGCCGAGCGGATCGGTGCGCGACGGCGGCGAGCCGCCGGGCGTTCGGCGCCCGGCCGACCGCCGGGGCTGAACCGGGCGGCGGGACCGCTCCGGGGCGGGTCGGCGACACCCGTTCGCCGCAGCCCCGGTCACCGTTCCGAGTGGGGAGCACGCGGGCCCACGTTACGATCGAGCGGTGGATGACCCGAATCGGGCCGCGCGCCGGATCCGCAGCCTGCTGCCCGTTCTGGTCGTTGTGTGCGCGCTCGCCCAACTCGGTGCCGTGCTCGGGGTGACCCGATTCGTCGCCGACACGGTGACCCACACCCCTCCCGGCGTGCACGCCGGCCGTTCCGCCGGCCCCGGGGCGAGCGGCGACGGCGAGCAACACGCGAACGCCCGCCGGATAGCGATCGGCGCCCTCCTGGAACGGCGCGCGAACGCGTTCCTCACCCGGGACCGCGAGGCGCTCTCGTCCACCCTCGACCCGCAGAACCCGACGTTTCGGCAGAACCAGATGGGCGTCTTCGACAACATCGCCGAGGTGCCGTTCGCCGCGTGGGAGTACGAGATCGTCACGCCCGACGCGTTCGACCTCTCCGCCACGCGCAGGAACACGCTCGGTGGGCCCGTGTTCACCGCCCAGGTGGACCTGCTCTACCGGATCACCGGACACGACGTGGCGCCGGTGCGGGTGCCGCAGTTCCTGACCTTCGTACTGCGGGGCGGGACCTGGTACCTCGCCGCCGACGGCGACGGCGCCGCGATCGGGATGCGTACCCCCGCCCAGGTGTGGGACCTGGGCCCGGTCACCGTGGTCCAGGGCGCGCACAGCATCGTGCTGGGCATCGGCACCCGCGCCGCGCTGCGCGAGTTCGCCGACACCACCGACAAGGCCGTGCCGCAGGTGAGCGCGGTGTGGGGCGAGTCCTGGCCCGGGCGGGCGGTGGTGGTGGTGCCCGGCACCCAGGCGGAGATGGCCCGACTGCTCGGCGCCGAACCGAGCAAGTACGCCAGGATCGCCGCGGTCACCACCGGCGAGCGCGGCGCGGCGGCCGACGCGGCCGCCGCCGACCGGGTGATCGTCAACCCGGACGCCTTCCGCGAGCTGGGCGATCTGGAGCGCCGGGTGGTGATGACGCACGAGATCACCCACGTGGCGAGCCGCGCGTTCACCCGGGCGTGGACGCCGACCTGGCTGTCCGAGGGGTTCGCGGACTACGTCGGCTACCTGGAGTCGGCGCAGACGATGCGCACCGCCGCGCCCGAACTGCGCCGCGACGTCAAGGCGGGCAAGGTGCCCGTACAGCTGCCCGCCGACACGACCTTCGAGACCACGCAGGAGGACCTGCCCCAGGCGTACGAGATGGGATGGCTGGCCTGCAAACTGATCGCGGAGCGGTGGGGCCGGCCCAAGCTGGTCGAGCTGTACCGTACGGTCGGCGCCGAGCGGCCGCCCGGGGTCGGCGCGCCCGACGCGGCGTCGGCCCTGTCGTCGGCGATGGTGTCCGTCCTGGGCACCGGCCCCGACGCGTTCACCAAGACCTGGCTCGACTACCTGCGGACGCAGGCCGAATGACGGGGGCACGGCGGGCATGTCGGTCCAGAGGTTGTTGCTGATCTGCCTGATCTGCACGGGTGTGGTGCTGCTCGTGGCGGTCGCGGTGACCACGCCGTGGCGCCCGCTGCCGGAGCCGCCGGGCGGGTTCACCCACCCGGACGCGGCCCGGGACTTCACCGCCGCCGAGATCGCTCGCGGACAGGCGCTGGCCCGGGCCGCGCGCCCGCCCGCCTACCTGTCCATGGCGCTGTCCCTGGTGGTGTCCCTCGTGCTCGGGCTCACCCCGGCGGGGGCGCGGATCATCGAGGCGGTCGCCCGGCCCCTGGGTGGAGGCTGGGCCTGGCGGATCCTGCTCGGCGGGCTGGTGCTCGCGCTGATCGGCCGGCTGGCCACGCTGCCGTTCGCGGCCCGCCTGGAGGTGGTCCGGCGGCGCTATGGGCTGTCGGTGCAGAGCTGGGGGAGTTGGTGGGCCGATCTGGGCAAGGGCTTCGCGATGTCCACCGGGCTGCTGTTGGTGGTGGGACTGGCGCTGTACGCGCTGATCCGGGCGCTGCCCCGGGCCGGCTGGCTGATCGCGGCCGGCGGCGGCGCGCTGCTCGTGGTGGCGATCTCGTTCCTGTACCCGCTCCTGGTCGAACCGGCCTTCAACAAGTTCCACTCGATGCCCGACGGGCCGCTGCGCACCTCGCTCTTGCAACTGGCCGAGCGGGACGGGGTGCCCGTACAGGACGTGCTGGTCGCCGACGCGTCGCGGCGGACCACCGCGCTCAACGCGTACGTGTCCGGGTTCGGCTCGACCCGGCGGATCGCGGTGTACGACACCACCGTGCGCGACGCGGATCCGCGCGAGGTGGAGCTGATCGCGGCACACGAACTGGGCCACGCCAAGCGCAACGACGTGCTGCACGGCACGCTGATCGGCGCCGCCGCGATGGCCGCCGGCGTCTGCGGGCTCGGCCTGCTGATGTCCTGGACGCCGCTGCTGCGTCGGGCCGGCGCGGACTCCGCGGGCGACCCGCGCTCGCTCGCCCTGCTGCTCGCGGCGGTCGCGGTGATCGGCACGCTGGCCGGCCCCGGCGAGATGCTGATCAGCCGGCGGCTGGAGGCCCGGGCGGACGTGCACGCCCTCGACCTGACCCGCGACCCGGAGGCGTTCATCCGCATGCAGCACAACCTGGCCGTGACCAACCGCTCCAACGTCACCCCGAACCCGATCCTGCAATTCCTCTTCGCCTCCCACCCCTCCGCCCCCGAACGCATCGCCTCGGCAAGAGACTGGGAACGCCTGCACGGCAAGGGGTAGCGGCGCGGCCGCTCGGGGGCCGGGCGGTATACGAACGACGGTCACGAGCAACCGTCCCGCCGGTGCGTCGGGGGCCTGTGACGGTGGCGAAGGGGCGTGGCGTGCCTACACGGTGGACCTCGCCACGGGGCGGTGCGGGTCCGTCGGGGGCGAAGGTTGCTTCGTCGGTGCTGTCGGGGTCGGTGCGTCGACGACACGGCTCGCCTGCCACAGACGCCGGGCCGACCACGCCGTCGCCGTCACCAGCAGGGTGTTGCGGGCGGTCAGGGCCAGGACCGCGGCCGGTTCGCTGCGGAGGAGTTCGCCGAACCAGATCGGGAATTCCAGGGTGGTCAACGGCATCGCGCACAACAGCAGTAGGGCCACCGGGCGCTGGGTGGTGTCCGGCCGCAGCAGGCACACCGCCGCCAGGCCGATCAGCCACACCAGATACTGCGGGCTGATCACCCGGCTCGTGGTCACGAAGATCAACATCGCGCACAGCGCCGCGTCGGGCGCCGTGGCCGCGGTGAACCGGCGGGCCCGCACCCGCCACAGCAGCAGCCAGCCGAAGCCGAGCACGCTGGTGAGCAGGCTGAGTCGGCCCACCGCGGTGATGTACGGGCCGTGGAATTCGAGGGATCCGTAGCTCTCCCGGACCTGCCCGCTCCATCCGCACCAGGAGGCGAGGTGGAACGGCACGGCGAACACCGACTCCACCTCGATGCCGCGTTCGCGCTGGTATCCCAGGAAAGCGAAGGCCCCCGGCAGCGCGGCGGCGAAGCCGAGCACCACCACGGCGGCGCCGAGCAGGGTCCACGCGTACACCCGGGCCGGTCCGCGTCGCCCGCGCAGCCCCACGAAGATCAGCGCCGGCCACAACTTTATCGCCGTCGCGAAGCCCGCCGACAGCCCCGCGAGCCGGTGTCGGTCGGTGCGCCGGCCCGTGATCAGGACCAGCGCCGCCACCGTGGGCGCGGTCACCGCGAGGTCGTACCGGGCCAGGACTATCGGCCCGAGCAGCGGCACCGCCACCACCCACAACGCCGCACCGTACGGCGGGACCCCGCGCGGGATGCCCCGGGCCAGCAGCCACACCACCGCCGCGTCGGCGACGAGCATCAGCAGGTACACCGATGTCGCGTAGTCGAACGGCAGCAGCCCGGGCAGCAGCAACACCCCGGCCGCGCCCGGCGGGTACTGCCAGCGCACGTCGTCCACCGGAAAGGTCCCCGAGCGCAACACGTGGAACCACTCGCGGTAGATCGCCCGCGCGTCACCGGTGACGAACGGCCAGGGATTGGGCACCACTTCCATCGCCGTCAGCAGCAACACCGCCCGGGTCGCCGCCCAGACGAGCACGACGGCCCACAGCGCGCCCGACGGCGTCCGGAACGGATTCCGCGCACGGTGCCACGAGGGAAGGCTCACCGACGGATCGTACAGAGAGCGCCCGCTTCGACCGGATCCTTCCGCCGGCCGGCGCGTCCGGTCTGGGATCCTCGTGCGTGATGAAGACCTTGATCGTCACCAACGACTTCCCGCCCCGGCCCGGCGGCATCCAGTCCTTCGTGCACTCCATGGCGCTGCGGCTGCCCGCGGACGGCGTCGTCGTCTACACCTCCTCGTGGCGGGACCGGGCCGAGACGGCCGCGTTCGACGCGGCGCAGCCCTTCCCGGTGGTGCGTGATCGTACGTCGATGCTGGTGCCCACGCCGGGCGCGGTACGCCGGGCCCGGGAGATCGCCCGGGCCGAGGGCTGCGACACCGTCTGGTTCGGCGCGGCGGCGCCGCTGGGCCTGATGGCGCCGAGCCTGCGCGCGGTCGGCGTGGAGCGTCTTGTGGCCACCACGCACGGGCACGAGGCGGGCTGGGCCGTACTGCCGGGCGCCAGGCAGCTGTTGCGACGGATCGGCGAGGGGGTGGACACGGTCACCTACCTGGGTGAGTACACCCGGGGCAAGATCGCGCCGGCGCTCACCCCGGCCGCCGCCGCGCGCATGGTGCAACTGCCGCCCGGCGTGGACGAGACCGTGTTCCGCCCGGACGTCGGCGGCGCCGAGGTGCGCGCCCGACACGGCCTGGGCGATCGGCCGGTCGTGGTCTGCGTGTCGCGGCTCGTGCCGCGCAAGGGCCAGGACGTACTGGTGCACGCGCTGCCGAGGATTCGCCGCCGGGTGCCGGACGCGGCGCTGCTGATCGTCGGCGCCGGGCCGTACCGGGACCGCCTGGAGACGATGGTCGACCAGGTCGGCGTGCGCGACTCGGTGGTGTTCACCGGCGCGGTGCCGTGGGCCGAGTTGCCCGCGCACCACGAGGCGGGCGACGTGTTCGCGATGCCGTGCCGCACCCGGCGTCGCGGCCTGGACGTGGAGGGCCTGGGGATCGTCTACCTGGAGGCGTCGGCGGTGGGCCGGCCGGTGGTGGCGGGCGATTCGGGCGGCGCGCCCGACGCGGTCCTGGAGGGCGAGACGGGCCACGTGGTCGACGGCCGCTCGCCGGCCGCCGTCGCCGACCGGGTGTCGGGCCTGCTGGCCGACCCGGAGCGGGCCGCCCGGATGGGCGCGGCGGGCCGCGCCTGGGTGGAGCGGTCCTGGCGGTGGGACCTGCTCTCGGAACGACTCCGGGGGCTGCTCGACCCGAAGGCGGGCTGAGCGACACACGTGCCGAGGGCGGGCGGCCCCGGGATCCCGGAGCCGCCCGCCCTCGTGTATTCGTCGCGCCCGAGCCCGCGCGCCCGCCCGCGTGTGCTCAGCCCTCGTAGATCTTCTCGATGTCCTGCTCGAAGTCCTTGAGCACCAGGTTGCGCTTGAGCTTGAGGGACGGCGTCACATGGCCGCTCTCCTCGGTGAAGTTGATGGTCAGCACGCGGAACTTGCGTACCCCCTCGGCGCGCGAGACGGCCTTGTTGCCCTCGTCGACCGCGTCCTGGACGGCGGCCAGCAGGTCCGGGTCGTCGGCGAGATCGGCGACCGTCGCGTCGGCGGGCTTGCCGTTGTGCTCCTTCCAGGTCGGGAAGGCATCCGGGTCGATGGTGATCAGCGCGCCGACGAACGGGCGGCGGTCGCCGACCACCATGCACTCGCTGATCAGCGGGTGGGCCCGGATCCGGTCCTCGATCAGGGCCGGCGCGATGTTCTTGCCGCCGGCGGTGACCAGGATCTCCTTCTTGCGCCCGGTCACGGTCAGGAAGCCATCGTCGTCCAGGACGCCGATGTCGCCGGTGCGGAACCAGCCGTCGTCCTCGAACGCCTCGGCGGTGGCCGCGTCGTTCTTCCAGTAGCCGGTGAACACGTTCGGACCCTTGGCCAGGATCTCGCCGTCCTCGGCGATCCGCACCGCCGAGCCCGGCACCGGCCGACCCACCGTGCCGATCCGGATGCCCTCGGCGGGGTTGACCGTGTGCGCGGCGCACGTCTCGGTCAGGCCGTAGCCCTCCAGGACGGTGAAGCCGATGCCGCGGAAGAAGTGGCCGAGCCGGGTGCCCAGCGGCGCGCCGCCGGAGATGGCGTGTGTGGCCCGGCCGCCGAGCGCCGCGCGCAGCTTGCCGTAGACGAGCTTGTCGAACACCCTGTGCTTGATCCGCAGGCCCAGGCTGATGCTCGCGCTGTCCATGCCCTCGCTGTACGCGATCGCCGTCTCGGCGGCCATCTCGAAGATCTTGCCCTTGCCGTCGGCCTGCGCCTTGGCCGAGGCCGCGTTGTAGACCTTCTCGAACACGCGCGGCACGGCGAGCACGAAGGTCGGCTGGAAGGTCTGGAGTTCGCCGGTGAGCTGCTTGACGTCCGGACAGTGCCCGATCCGGACCCGGGCCATGATGCAGCCGATCTCCAGGATCCGGCCCAGCACGTGGGCGAGCGGCAGGAACAGCAGGCAGCTCGACTTCTCCGGGACGAACAGCCGGTTCAGCAGCGCGACCACGTTGCCCAGCTCGGCCTGGAAGTTGCCGTGTGTCAGGACGCAGCCCTTGGGCCGCCCGGTGGTGCCCGACGTGTAGATGATGGTGGCGACCGAGTCGGCGCGCAGGCCCGCACGGCGCTCGTCGACCACCGCGTCGGCCACCTCGCGCCCGGCGGCGGTGAGCGCGGGTACCGCGGCCTCGCCGTCGCCCTCGTCGATCCGCCACACGTGGGCCAGCTCCGGCAGCCGCTCGCGGGCCCGCTCGACCGCGCCCTGGTGCGCCGCGTTCTCCACGACCACCGCCCGCGCCCCCGAGTCGGACAGGATCCACTCGATCTGCTCGGCGGAGGAGGTCTCGTACACCGGTACCGAGATCGCGCCGGCGCACCAGATGGCGAAGTCGAGCAGCGTCCACTCGTAGCGGGTGCGCGACATCAGGCCGATCCGGTCGCCGGGCTCGATGCCCGCCGCGATCAGGCCCTTGGCCACCTCGTACACCTCGGCCAGGAACCGGGTCGAGGTCACGTCCGTCCAGCGTCCGCCCACCTTGCGGGCCAGCGCCGGGGCATCCGGCGCCTCTGCGGCATTGCGCTTGATGAGGTCGGTCAGGTTGCCCTCGGCGGGAACCTCGGCCAGGGCCGGGACGCTGCACTCGCGCACTGATGCTCCTCGTTGCGGTCTCGGCGCCGGAGGTCGGCGCTGCCGGTGCCGGTGTCGGTGTTGCCGGCCGTCTCGGTGGCTGTCCATCTTGCCGACTCGTTGACGGGGGCAGACGTTACTGGCAAGTAGGTCTGGGGGACAGGGGTCGTGAGGATCCTGTGCCCGGTCTCACGCTACGGACAAGCCCACATCCGTATCGACTCGCGATTCGTGGCGGGGCCGACGAGCATCCGTCCCGATTCGACCGGGCATGTCGAGAGTATCGATTCGGCGCGCGGGGCGGGTGTGACGGAGGCAACCCCCTGGTGTCGTCGGTTTCGGTTCGAAGCCGTCAGTACAGTGACCGACATGCGGGTCCACGTGGTGAGCGACGTCCACGGTGCCGCCGAGGCGCTCGCCCGCGCGGGCGACGGCGCCGACGCCCTGGTGTGTCTGGGCGATCTGGTGCTCTTCCTCGACTACCACGACCTGGACCGCGGCATCTTCACCGACCTGTTCGGCGTGGAGAACACCCGCGAACTGCTCGCGCTGCGCAACGCCCGCCGCTTCGCCGAGGCCCGGGCCTTCTCCGGCTCGTTGTGGGCGGGTGTGCCGGGCGGCGCCCGGCAGGCGATCGAGGCGGCGGTGCGCCGCCAGTACGCCGCGCTGTTCGCGGCCTTCCCCACCCCCACCTACGTCACCTACGGCAACGTCGACGTGCCCGAGTTGTGGCCCGACTACGCGCGCGAGGGGGTGACCGTGCTCGACGGCCAGGTGGTGGAGATCGGCGGTCGCACCTTCGGCTTCGTCGGCGGCGGGCTGCGCACCCCGATGCACACGCCGTACGAGATCTCCGACGAGGAGTACGCGGCCAAGGTCGCCGCGGTCGGTCGGGTCGACGTGTTGTGCTGCCACATCCCGCCCGCCGTGCCGGACCTGACCTACGACGTGGTCGCCCGGCGGTTCGAGCGTGGCAGCGAGGCGGTGTTGCGGGCGATCCACGAGACCGGGCCCGACCTGGTGCTGTTCGGACACGTGCATCAGCCGCTGCGCGCGCGGATGCGGATCGGGCGCACCGAATGTGTCAACGTGGGGCATTTCCAGGCGAGCGGGAAACCGTACGTCCTCACCTGGTGAGCCGGTGCCGCGTCCCCGCAGGTCGGGCACGATAACCTTCGAGCGGATCGGCTGTACTCGACCATCCCGAGGTGTTGTCGAGACGGCCAACAACGGCTACGCGAGCTTCCGGAGGACTCCTCACGATGGCTGAACGGACCAGCTCGACCATCACGATCGACGCCACGCCGGCCGAGGTCATGGCCGTCATCGCGGGGTTCGAGGGCTATCCCGAGTGGACCGGCGAGGTCAAGGAGACCGAGGTCCTGGAGATCGACGAGTCGATCGGGCGCGCGGTGCGGGTGCGGTTCAAGCTCGACGCGGGCGTGATCAGCGACGAGCACGTGCTCGGTTACACCTGGGAGGACGACCGCGAGGTGCGGTGGACCCTGGTGACCAGCCAGATGCTCAAGTCGCTCGACGGTCGCTACGCGCTGAGCCCGATCGCCGGCGGCACCGAGGTCACCTACGAACTCACCGTCGACGTCAAGATCCCGATGCTGGGCATGCTCAAGCGCAAGGCGGAGAAGGTCATCATCGATCGGGCCCTGACCGGGCTCAAGAAGCGCGTCGAGAGCTGACCCGGCGGTGACGCGGGTCCTGCTGGTCACCGGTCTCCCGGGCGCCGGGCGCACGACCGTCGCCGCGGCGACCGCGGTGGCCGCGGCGCGGGCGGGGCGGCGCACGCTGCTCCTCGCCGCCGACGGCACGCGCGACGTGGACACGGTGCTCGATGTGCCGGTCGGCGCCGATCCCTTCGACGTGTTGCCCGGGCTGACCGTGCAGCGGGTCGCGGTCCGGGCCGAGTTCGAGCGCGAGTTCCTGCTGGTGCAGGCACAGTTGGGCGCCGCTCTCGGGGTGGTCGGGGTGGAGCCGCTGGACCCCGAGGAGATCACCGTGCCGCCGGGCGCGGGGGACGTGCTGGCGCTGCGGGTGCTGGCGCGGGCGGTGGACGCGCGGCGCTACGAGTTGATCGTGGTCGACCTGCCCGCCGCCGAGCGGGCGGTGCCGGCGCTCGCGGTGCCGGAGGGGCTGGCCCGCTACGTGGACCGGCTGCTGCCGGTGGAGCGGCAGGCGGCGCGCGCGTTGCGGCCGGTGCTCGCGGCGGTCGCCGGGGTGCCGATGCCCGACGACTGGGTGTACGACACGGCCCGGCGGGTGGCCGCCGAGCTGGAGGTGCTGCGCGCGCTGGTGGCGGCGCCGACCACGACCGTGCGGCTGGTGGTGCGGCCCGGGACGGTCGCGCTGGCCGCGGCGCGGCGGGCCGCCTCGGCGCTGGCGCTGTACGGGCACCGCGTCGAGGACGTGATCGTCAACGGGGTCGGCGCGGCCGACTCGCCCGATCCGGCGGTGCGGGTGCGGGCCGAGGTGGCGCGCGAGACCGTGGACGCGCTGTGCGCGCTGTTCCCGCGCGTGCCGTTGGCGCAGATCCCCGTGCTGCCCGCCGAGCCGCTGGGCGCGAGCGAACTCGCCGACGTGGCGGCGCACTTCGGCCCGGTGGGCCCGGGCGGCGCGGCCGACGACGACGGGCACACGATCGAACGCGACGGCGAGCGGCTGCTGTTGCTGCTGCCGCTGCCGGGTACGGATCGCGACGGCCTGGACCTGCTGCGCCGCGGCGACGAACTGGTGATCACGATCGGCCCGCACCGCCGGCTGATCCGGCTGCCCTCGGCGCTGCGCCGCTGCCTCATCGAGGGCGCGGGCCTGCGCGACGGCGTCCTGCGCGTGCGTTTCGTCCCCGACCCGGCCGTGTGGATGCGCGCGCCGCGGTAGCGCCACCGGCTCGCCGACTGCCGGGATCCTCGGCGCGGAACCGCCCTTCGTCGGCGTGGATCGGGGCGGAGGGTTCGCGTTGGGCGGTGGGAGCGCGGAGAATGCGTCGGATGGATCCTGATGAGCGGGTGACGGGCAAGGACGCGGCGGATGCGTGGGCGGGCAGCACGGACGAGGTGCCGCCGGACGCGAAGGCCGAGGGGGACGGTGGGCGGGAGCGGGTCGATCCCTGGGCGCGGCTCGGGGAGGAGGCTCGGCGGCTCGGGGAGTCGTTGACCGGCGCCGACAAGGGGGATCAGGCGCCGGCCGCGCGATTGGCGGAGGAGGCGCGGCGGCTGGCCGAGACGCTGGTGGAGCAGGCCGGGGCGATGCGTGAGCAGATGGCGCGCAGGCACCCCGAAGTGGCCGCGCACCTGGCCGCCGCCGGGACCGAGCTGGCGTCCGCGTACCGGGCCTTCGTCGGCGACCGCGAGCGCCGGTGGGCCGCGAAGCCGGCCGAGAGCGAGCGGATCCGGCTCGACGACGACGAGTAGCCGGGTGACCTCGCCGCCCGCGGCCCCGGTGCCCGCCCTCGGGCGGTCGGGTGGAGTCCGGCGGGCGTACGCGTGGGGTGGGGGCGGGGAAGGGACCAGTACGATCCGTTGCGGGCAATGCACGCGAACGAGCTTGGGACGACATGGGACTCACGATCGGTGTCGACATCGGCGGCACCAAAATCCTCGCGGGTGTGGTCGACGCCGACGGGGTGATCCTCGATCGGCTCAAGGTCGCCACCCCCAAGGACGCCGATGGCACCGCGCAGGTGATCGCCGAGGCGGTCAACACCCTGCGGCGCAACCACGTCGTGGAGGCGGTCGGGCTCGGCGCGGCCGGATTCATCGGCGCGGACCGTTCGACCGTGCTGTTCTCGGCCAACGTCGGCGCCTGGGTCGGCGAGCCGCTCCGGGATCGTATGGAGGCGCTGATCGGCCTCCCGGTCGTGGTCGAGAACGACGCCAACGCCGCGGCCTGGGGCGAGGTGCGCTTCGGCGCGGCCGCCGGGCACACCAACGTGATGTGCGTGACCGTCGGCACCGGCATCGGCGGCGCGATCGTGTTCGGCGGCGAGCTGTACCGGGGCGGCGGCGGGATAGCGGGTGAGCCCGGCCACATGCGGGTGGTCCCCGACGGCCTCGCCTGCCCGTGCGGCAACTACGGCTGCTGGGAGCGGTACGCCAGCGGCAGCGCGCTGACCCGCTACGCCCGCGACCGGGCGGCCGGCCTGCCCGAGGCGGCGGAGAAGCTGCTCGCCCTCGGCGACGGCACCCCCGCGGGCATCCAGGGCCCGCACGTCACCCAGGCCGCGCTGCTCGGCGACCCCGTCTCGCTGGCCGCCTTCCGCGAGCTGGGCACCTGGCTCGGCCAGGGCCTGGCCGACCTGTCCGCCGTGCTCGACCCCGCCGCGTTCGTGATCGGCGGCGGCGTCTCGGACGCGGGCGACCTCCTGCTCGTCCCCGCCCTGGAGACCTACCGCGGCGTGCTGCGCCGCGGCCACCGGCTCGGCGCCGAGGTCGTGGTCGCCACCCTGGGCAGCGACGCGGGACTGGTCGGCGCGGCGGACCTGGCCCGCCACTGACGACACCGCCACAACGCGCGCGGAACACACCGCCTCCCGGGGACCGGGCGGGCGTACACAGCTGGTCGATCGTGGTTCGGGCCGGGAGCCTCGAACCGGGCAAGGGGGCATCAGTGGCCGTCGGCAACGGAGAGATCCGGGTCATGTCGTACAACGTGCGTTCGCTGCGCGACGATCGGGACGCCCTGGTGCGGATCGTCCGGCACGCCGCGCCCGACCTGCTCTGCATCCAGGAGGGCCCCCGCTTCGTGCGCCGTCGGCAGGCGGTGGCCCGCCTCGCGCGCGACTGCGGCCTGGTGGTGATCGCCGGCGGCGGCACCGCGTCGGGGTTGCTCGTGCTCGGCGGGCTGCGGGTGAGTGTGCGGCGGGCGTACGACGAGCTGCCGCCGGCCGCGACCGGCCGGCGCGCGCTCGGGCCGGCCGGCGCGGTGGTGGCGGTCGGCGGCGCCGAATTCGCGGTGGCCAGCGCACAGTTCGGACCGGCCGCCGGCGAACGGCCGGCGCAGGCCGACGAGTTGTTGCGCCGTCTGGCCGGGCTGGACACCGAACACCGGGTGCTGGCCGGGGACTTCAACGAGTCGGCTGGCCGTCCCGGTTGGGACCGCCTGGCCGAGGAACTCCGCGACGGATACCCGGCGGCGCCCAGCGGCTCGGAGTTCACCGCGCCGCGCCGCGACCCCGGCCGCCGCCTGGACGGGGTGTTCGTGTCCGAGCACGTCGAGGTGCTCGGCTGCGGCGTCCCCGACGACGTCACCGACGCCGACTACGCCGCCGCCTCCGACCACCGCCCGGTACTGGCCACGTTGCGGATACCCGTCGGCTGACCCGGATCGTCCGGATCACCCGGGACCACCCGGGCTCAGGGCCGAAAGCTCGCCATGAAGCCGGCCAGCAGCTCCTGCGTGGCCGGGTCGTTCCAGACCGCGTCCGGGGTGTCCATGTAGAGCGAGTAGCCGCGCCCGGACGGCACCGTGAAGCCGAGGTTGAGCACGTGGTGCCGGGTGCCGCTGCCGTAGGTGAAGTGCCACGCGGCGGCGGGGTAGTCCCGGTAGTCGGCCTTCTCGATGCTCACCCTCTGATAGTTGGTGAAGCGACGGCGGACGTCGGGCTCGGCCTGCTTCCAGTCCTCGACCGGGTCGGTCGGTGAACTGGCGACGGTGTCCACGTTGAGCTTGAGGGTGCCCTCGGCGTTGGCGAAGAACTCCTGGCTGTCCTCGGTCTTGACCTTGCGCCACCCGGGCGGCAGGCCGATTTTGTAGCCGGTGGTGGCACCGGTGTACGGCGTCCAGCCCGCCGGCAGGCCGTCGGTGCCGGTCGGCGGCTGCGGCGAGCCCTGGGTCGGGGGTGTGGTCCGCGCGGGCGGCGGCGCCGAATCGCTCGGCGGGGGCGCGGTGTTCGGCGGCTGGGTGAGCTGTCCGCCGACCGGGGCGGTCTCGGCGGCCGGCCCCGGGCTCGACGGTGGTGTCGAACCCGACTGCGGCGAGGGCGAGTCGGAGCCGGCGGCGCCCTTCGCCCGATCGTTCTTGTCGTTGCCGGGGGCGATCAGGAACAGGATCAGCCCGACCGCGACGCCGAAGACCACCAGGGCGGCGATCGCGGCCGGCAGCGGCAGCCACGGGAAGGTCCGGGCGGGGCGATCCTCCCGAGCCGGCTTCGGGGGCTTGGCGGGTGGGGCGACGAGCGGGGACACGACCTCCGCCTCGCCCCCGGATATCGCGTCGGGCTCGGGCTCGACCGTCCGCGGCGCGGGTACGGCCGCGGGTATCGGCTCCGCCGCGGGTAGCAGCGCGGGCGGCAACGCCCGGGTGGCCGCCCGCTCCTCCCGGATCTCGCGCAGCGCGTCGCGCAACATCGCCTCGGTCTCGGCCGCGTCCGGCCGCCCGGCCGGATCGCGCGCCAACAGCGCCTGCAGCACCGGGTCGAGCGGGCCCGCGTGCTTGGCCGGCACCGGTTCCTCGCTGACGATCGCGGTCAACGTGGCGAGCGGCGTGGAGCGTTCGAAGGGGGCCTTGCCCTCGACGGCCGCGTACAGCGTCGCGCCGAGCGACCACAGGTCCGAGGCCGCGGTGGGACTCAGGCCCCTGGCCCGCTCCGGCGGGATGTACGCGGGAGCGCCCAGCACCACGCCCGACTGGGTCACCGACGAGTCGCCCTCGACCACCGCGATGCCGAAGTCGCTGAGCACGGCCCGGCCGTCGGGGGTGATCAGCACATTGCCCGGTTTGACGTCACGGTGCAGGATCCCGGCCGCGTGCGCCGTGCGCAGCGCGTCGATCATGGCCAGGCCGATCTCCGCCACCGCCTCGGCGGCCATCGGCCCATCGCCCCGGATCACCTCGGCGAGCGAGCGCGAGGGCACCAACTCCATGACGATCCACGGCCGATCGTCCTCCTCGACCACGTCGTAGACGCGCACCACCGAGGGATGACTCAGCCGCGCGGCGGCGCGCGCCTCACGGGCGGCGCGCTCGCGCAGCCGGGCCCGTTCGGTGTCGTCGGCGCCCGGTTGCGGCAACATCTCCTTCACCGCGACCTCGCGTCCCAGGACCTGGTCCCGAGCCCGCCAGACCGCACCCATGCCCCCGCGCCCCAGTCGCTCGGCGAGCAGATAGCGCCCGCCGACCAGGCGTCCCTCGTTGTCCGCGTCCACGCAAGGAAGGTACCCGGCCGGGGACTTCCAATGTGGCATGACGCCCCGTCAGAACCGGTCGGGATCAAGCCGAATCACGCCGAAACGGGTCATCCGAGGTCGTCCGACGCGGTGTTCCCGTCGCCGACTCGGATCACCGCGCCGTCACCGGCTCAGACCACCGCGCCGTCGTCGGGGTCGTCCTCGTCCCGATCCCGCCGCATTCGCGCCACGAGCGCGACGAAACCGCCGGTGAACGCGGCGAACGCGGCGAACGAGGTCCACGGTCCGACCGCGCGGCCGAGCAGCACCGACACGAGGAGGTAGAGCGGCCCGCCGACCAGCGCGATCCAGGCGATCTTGGTGGCCGCGTCGGTCTTGGGCAGCGGAGGCGGCGGAGGCGGCACGAAGTGCTCGTCGGGGTCCTCGTCCAACTCGTTGATCACCGGCGGCCCCGGCGGCGCGAGCGAGTAGTCGCGCGGCCCCGCCGCGGCGGACAGGCCGACCTTGAACGAGCCGTCGGCCGGCCCCTCGGGTCCCGGCCGCTCGCCGCCCAGGTCCTCGGCCACCGGCCAGCGCGGCACCGGGTCGGCGACCTCGCTGTCGAAGGACGCGACGATCTGCGCCCACACCTCGTCGTCGCCCGGCCGCTCGGCGGGCGCCTGGGCATCGTCGTTCGCCGGTTCGGCCGGCTGCGCCCGGGGCGGCTCCACCGACGGGATGTCGGCGGGTCCGGCCGTCGGCTCCTTGGCCCGCGCGCGCGGCGCGGACGGCTCGGTCAGCGAACGCAGGATGGCCCGCGCCCGCGACGTCGCCGCCGCGTCCACCCACAGGCGCTCGATCTGCTCGGGCTCCTCGTCCGGATCCCGGGGCTCCAGCGTCGAGACGTATGCCGCCACCCCCGCGTCCCGCAGGGCGACCAGCATCACGTCCGCCGCCTCGGGATCGAGGTCGGTCAGGGGCTTGAAGGACTCCGCGTCGAGTCCGTTGCCACGTCCGCGCACCGTTCGTTCAGTCCCTCTCGGCCGTCTCCGGGGTCCGCGCGTCCGGCGCGAGCCGGCGTACGAACTCCAGGCTGGATGCGAAGATCCGTTCCGCGTCGTGGTCGAGCGTCGCCACGTGATAGCTGTCGTTGAGCAGGACGTCGGTGACGTCCGTGGAGGAGATCCTGGCCAACACCGTCTCGGAGTTGGCCGGCGAGACCACGTGATCGTGCGGGCTGTGCAGGAGCAGCACCGGCTGGGTCACCTGCGGCAGGTCGGCGCCCACCACCCGCCAGAACCGGGACAGCGAGTAGGCGGCCTTGACCGGCGTACGCGCGTAGGCGAGCTCGACCGAGCCCTCCTTGCGGATGTCGGAGGCGATGCCGGCCACCGACGGTATGACGTGCCGCATCACCGGCAGCAGGCGCACCTTCGGATCGTCGGCCTGTACGGACGGGTTCACCAGGACCAGCCCCGCCACCTTGTCGCCGTGCTGCTCGGCGAGCCGCAGGGCCAGTCCGCCGCCCATCGACAGGCCCATCACGAACACCGTGTCGCAGCGCTCGCGCAGCCGGTCGAACGCGCGGTCCACGGCGGCGTACCAGTCGTGCCACGTGGTCAGGTTCATGTCCTGCCACCGGGTGCCGTGACCGGGCAGCAGCGGCAGCGACACGGTCAGCCCCGCCGCGGCGAGGTGTCGGGCCCACGGCCGCAACGACTGCGGCGTGCCGGTGAACCCGTGGCACAGCAGGACGCCCACCGGACCGCCGTCGTGGTGGTCGGGCTCGGCACCGGGCAGGATCGACACCAACGGGCTCCTTCGGGCGACGGGCTGGGCGGGGCGAGCCGACCGGATGGGCGCCACGTGGGGTGGCGACCGCCGGCCGACGGCGGTACAGGTTCCATAACGGGGTCGGGAGGCGAGTGGTTCCGCCCCTTACCCCCAACACCTGGGCGCTCTGGAATCGTCCCACGGGCGTGCGCGATGCGTACAGCGCCGCTGCGCCGGCCCGGACGGCTCGCCGGCCCGGGCTCGGGCGCGGTCCGCCCCCGCGCCGGCCCGGGCTCGGGCGCCGGCGACAACTTCCGTACCCCGGTCCCGGCGGGGAGCGATGCTCTAGGGTTCGTCCTGTTCCCAGGAGGAGGTCAGGGTTGTTCTACCGGCTGATGAAAATGATCGTCGGCCCCGTATTGAGGCTCTTCTTCCGCCCCTGGGTGGAGGGTCAGGAGCACATCCCGGACCGGGGCCCGGCCATTTTGGCGAGCAACCACCTCTCGTTCTCGGACTCGTTCTTCCTGCCCGTGGTCGTCCCGCGCCGGATCACCTTCCTGGCCAAGTCGGACTACTTCACCGGTCGCGGGGTCAAGGGCCGGCTCACCGCCGCGTTCTTCAAGGGAGTGGGCCAGCTGCCCGTGGACCGCAGCGGCGGCCGGGCGAGCGAGGCCGCGCTGAACGCCGGGCTCAAGGTGCTGCGCGAGGACCACCTGTTCGGCATCTACCCCGAGGGCACCCGCTCGCCGGACGGCCGGCTGTACCGGGGCAAGACCGGGATCGCCCGGCTGGCGCTGGAGTCGGGCGCGCCGGTGATCCCGGTCGCGATGATCGACACCGAGAAGATCCAGCCGCCCGGCAAGATCGTGCCGAAGATCATGCGGGTGGGCATCCGGATCGGCGAGCCGCTCGACTTCTCCCGCTACGAGGGCATGGAGGACGACCGCTTCATCCTGCGCGCGATCACGGACGAGATCATCTACGCGCTGATGGAGTTGTCCGGCCAGGAGTACGTCGACATGTACGCGGCCGACGCCAAGAAGCGCATCGACGAGGCGCGCAAGCAGGCGGCGGCGGCCAAGGCCGCCGAGAAGGCCGCGGATCAGGACGCGGAACAAGGCGCCGAGCAGGGCGTCGAGCGGGCTTCGGGGCAGGACACCGGGAAGGGCACGGACCGGGCTGCCGACCCCGGCACCGCGTCCGGGGCGAACGACGACTCGGGCGGCTCCGGCCGACCCGCCGGCTGACCGGGTCCACCCGGCACCTCTGGGGGGTTCGGATGGGGGTCGAACAGTCGTTGTGGCGGGCGCTGACGGTCTATCGCACGCTCGCCCTCGTCTATGCGATCGCGCGCTACGCCCAGGTCGCGGACGAGTACGAACACCCGGTCGGCGGGTGGG
This sequence comes from Embleya sp. NPDC056575, assembly GCF_042793325.1. Lineage (NCBI taxonomy): Bacteria > Bacillati > Actinomycetota > Actinomycetes > Kitasatosporales > Streptomycetaceae > Embleya > Embleya sp. NPDC056575. The sequence goes on along the minus strand of NZ_JBHTVA010000021.1, from coordinate 5,695 downwards.
CCGTCATGGCCCTGCTCGTGGTGTGGACGGCGGTGACCGCGTACGGCTTCCGCGACCCCCGGTTCCGCGAGCCGCCCTGGTTGATCGTCGACCTCTGCGTCGCGGCCGGATGCCTGCTCTCCACCCGTTGGCTGGACGATCCCGAGCGGGTCGCCCAGGGCACCATGACGCTGCCCACGGTGTGGGCCTCGGCGCCGGTGCTGGCGTGCGCGATCAAGGGCGGCTGGAAGACGGGCTCGGTGGCGGCGCTGACGATAGGCGCCGCCGACACCCTCGAACGCGGCGCGCTCACCGCCGACAACCAGCACAACATCGTGCTGTTGCTGCTCGCGGGCGGCGCGGTCGGCTACGTCGTCGAGATCGCCCGGGTGAGCGAGAAGGCGCTGACCCGCGCGCTGCAACTGGAGGCCGCCACCCGCGAACGCGAACGATTGGCGCGGGACATCCACGACAGCGTGCTCCAGGTGCTCGCCCTGGTGCAGCGCCGGGGCGCCGAACTCGGCGGCGAGGCGGCGGGGCTCGGCCGGTTGGCCGGCGAGCAGGAGGTGGCGCTGCGGCAGTTGATCTCGGCGACACCCGCCCGGGTCGAATCGGCCGACCTGCCCGGCTCCGGCGCCGACGGCGACCCGGCCCGGCAGGACCTGCGGGTGCTGCTCGGCGGCTTCGCCGGGGCGCGGGTGACCGTGTCCTCGCCCGGCACGCCCGTGCTGCTGCCCACGCCCGCGGCGCGCGAGGTGGCCGCGGCGGTCTCCGCGGCCCTGGACAACGTGCGCCGGCACGCGGGCGAGCGGGCTCGGGCGTGGATCCTGCTGGAGGACGAGCCGGACGAGATCGTGGTCAGCGTCCGGGACGACGGCCCGGGCATCGAACCGGGACGACTCGAGGCGGCCCGGGCCCAGGGGCGGTTGGGCGTGGCCCAGTCGATCGAGGGCCGGGTGCGCGATCTCGGCGGCACCGTGGTGTGGTCGTCGGTGACGGGAGAAGGCACCGAACTCGAGTTCCGGGTGCCGAGGCAGGGGAGCGGATGAACGACACGAACACGGACACACCGACCGACGAGGCAGCGGCCGCCGCACTGCGCGTCCTGGTCGTGGACGACCACCCGATGTGGCGCGAGGCGGTGGCGCGCGACCTCGCGGCGGCGGGCTACGACGTGGTCGCCACCGCCGGGGACGGCCCCGAGGCGGTCCGCCGGGCCCGGGCCACCTCGCCGAACGTGGTGATCCTGGACCTGAACCTGCCCAAGCTGCCGGGGGTCGAGGTGGCCCGCGAACTGGTCCGCCACGACCGGGCGGTGCGGATCCTGGTGTTGTCCGCCAGCGGTGAGCAGGAGGACGTCCTGGAGGCGGTCAAGGCCGGCGCGACCGGCTACCTGGTCAAGTCCGCGAGCCGCGAGGAACTGGTCGACGCGGTGCGCCGGACCGCCGTCGGCGACCCGGTGTTCACCCCCGGGTTGGCCGGCCTGGTGCTCGGCGAGTTCCGCCGGATGGCCACCGATCCGCCGCGCCGGGACGCGGCGGGCGGCCCGACCGCGCCGCGGCTGACCGACCGGGAGACCGAGGTGTTGCGCATGGTCGCCAAGGGGCTGTCGTACAAGCAGATCGCGGAACGCCTGTTCCTGTCCCACCGCACGGTGCAGAACCACGTCCAGAACACCTTGAACAAGCTGCAACTGCACAACCGGGTCGAACTGGTCCGCTACGCCATCGAGAAGGGCCTGGACGACTAGCGCCTGGTTCGGCGCGATCAAGCCGACACGATCAAGTCGGGTACCTCGAACGGGTGGTGGGAAGAGTCGAGGTGGCTTCTCGCACCGGTAGCGTGGGCCGCGAATCGTGCCGGACGGAAGAAATCGGAGATTTCGATGCGTGTCGGAGTACTGACCGGCGGCGGCGACTGCCCGGGTCTCAACGCGGTGATCCGGGCGGTCGTCCGCAAGGGCGTCCAGGACTACGGGTACGAGTTCATCGGCTTTCGGGACGGCTGGCGCGGTCCGCTCGAAGGCGACACGATGCCGCTCGACATCAAGGCGGTACGCGGGATCCTGCCGCGCGGCGGAACCATCCTGGGCTCGTCCCGGACCAACCCGATCAAGGTCGATCGCGGCATCGAGCGGATCCGGGAGAACCTGGGCAAGTTCGAGGTGGACGCGCTCGTGGCGATCGGCGGCGAGGACACCCTCGGCGTGGCGACCCGGCTGCACGAGCACGACGTCAAGGTCGTCGGTGTGCCCAAGACCATCGACAACGACCTGAACGCGACCGACTACACGTTCGGCTTCGACACCGCGGTCAACATCGCCACCGAGGCCATCGACCGCCTGCACACCACCGCCGAATCGCACCGCCGGGTGCTGATCGTCGAGGTGATGGGCCGGCACGCGGGCTGGATCGCGATCCACTCCGGCATGGCCGGCGGCGCCAACGTGATCCTGATCCCCGAGCAGAACTTCGACGTCGAGGAGGTCTGCGCCTGGGTGGACAGCCGGTTCCGGACCAACTACGCGCCGATCATCGTGGTCGCCGAGGGCGCCATCCCGCTCGCCGGTCAGATGGTGACCAAGGACCAGACGCTGGACGCGTTCGGCCACGTCAAGCTGTCCGGGATCGGCGACTGGCTGGCCTCGGAGATCGAGAAGCGCACCGGGCACGAGGCGCGCACCACGGTGCTGGGCCACGTGCAACGCGGCGGCACGCCCACCGCGTTCGACCGCTGGCTGGCCACCCGGTTCGGGTTCCACGCGATCGACGCGGTCAACGCGGGCGAATGGGGAAGGATGGTCGCGCTGCGCGGGACCGACGTGGTGACCGTGCCGTTGGAGGCGGCCACGCGCGAGCTGAAGACCGTGCCGCCGGCGCTGTACGAAGAGGCGAAGGTGCTGTTCGGCTGAGGCCGTGCCGGCGCGCCGGGGTCGGGCGTCAGGCGTCGGGCCCGAGCGGGGTTCCGGCGCCCTGCCGGCGGTTCTTGCGGGCGAAGTACACGACGGTGGCGCCGAGGGCCGCGAGGGTGACCCAGATCGCGACGGTGGCGAACGTGAACGTGTCGTCGCGGTCCTCCCGGCGCTGCCCGGCGGCCGAGTCCGGGGCGGTCGGCGGCAGTTCGGGCCGCAGCGTGGGCGCGCGCGTCGGCCCGCCGGGGTTGGGCACGTGGAGCACCTGGTAGTCGCTGCGCGAGGAGAGGTCGGGGCCCACCCCGTTCGGGGCCGCGCCGCCGGCCAGTACGGCGAGGTCGCCGCCCGCCACCGGCGAGCCGGCCGGGATCGACACGCGGAGCGAGATGGTCGCGAACTCGCCGGGCGGCAGCTGCCGTTGGCCGTCCCACGGCCTGGGCGTCAGCGCACCGGCGAGGTGCGCGTCGCGGCCGTTGGCGGGGTCGGTGAGCACCTGGAGCGACACCGGACTCCAGCCCCGGTCGTAGGAGTCGTACACCTCGACCATCAACTGCCGCGGGGTGATCGGGGACTGGCCGGTGGTGAACACCACTTCCGGACGCACGTTGGGGATGATCCGGCCGGTGTCGTTGGTGAGGGTGACCTTGAACTCGGCCGCGCCGCCGCCGGCCTGGAGCAGACCGGGCACACCGACGAGGTTGAACGTCGGCCCGTCCCCGCGCCGCGCCGTGGGGAACGTCTTCGCGACACCGCCGGACCGATCCGGGCCCGCGTTCGGCACGGACGGCGAGCGGGTCTCGTCCGGGGACGGTGGGCGTGTGGGCGCGCTGCCGTCCGGCCCGAGCAGCGCGGCGTCGAACGCGAAGCCTCCGGTGAAGCGCGGCTCGTCGCCGGCGCTCGGGGAGTGGCTTCGTCCACTCATGGAGACCTGGACGAACTGCGTCGGAACGTTCGCCGCGATCGTGAATCGCAGTCGGAACTCGACGCTCGCGCCGGGCCCGAGCCGACCCGAGGTCTCGGTGCCCGCGCCGGGGAACGGCAGCGACGCCGAGCCGAGCGTGCCCAGGGGCCTGGGCACCCAGGTGTCGCGGACCGGGTCGAGGACTTCCAGGCGCACCTGCTCCGGGGCGATCCCCCGATCCCCGCCGATCGACACCTCGGGCTCCAGGAGCAGCGGGGTCGGACCGGCGTTGCGCATCCTCGCGGTGACCTCGACGGGAACGGCCGGCCGGATCCGCTCCGGCACCCCGGTCAGCTCGACCCGCCCGTCGGCGGCCGGCACCTCCGCCGCCGGAGCGGTGGGGACCGGCGCGGCGACGACCGGCGGCGACCCGAGCAGCACGAGGAACGCCGTCGAGGCCAGACAGCGACGCAGAGGCATGCGGGGTACCCGTCGTAGGAAGGAGCCTGTTCGACCGAATGTGCGAACGGCCGGAGCCTACCGGGCGGTACACCGTGGGCCCAGGGGATATTCGGGCAGCCCGGCGACCGGCCCGGGCGACGGGCGGTGTGCTTGCGGGGCGGGGGTCAGTCCAGTGTCGAGCGGCGGCGCGAACCGACGGGGCGGGCGGGGCAGGCACGGCGGTGGGTCCGTGCGGCGCGGGCCTCGGCCAGGGCGGTCAGGCGGGCGTTCCAGGGGGCGGCGTCGGCGGCGCCGATACCGCGCGAGCACTGGTTGGTGGCGGCGAACACGAAGGTCTCCATCGCCTCCCGCGAGACGGTGCGCCAGCACGCGAAGCGGTCCGCCCAGGAGGCCGCCTGTTCGGCGGTGTGCCCCTCGTCCATCAGCCGGCCGGCGACCATGGTGACCTCGATCCAGGCCGGGCCGCGGGCCGGTTGCGCCCAGTCGACCAGGTACGCGCGCGGCCCCCGGTCGCCGATCAGCACGTTGTGCGGATGCAGATCGGTGTGCAACAGGCTTTCCCCACGCAGCAGTTCGAGTTGACGGTGGGTCAACAGCGAACGCCAGCGCTCCTCGATCCGCGGCAGCGGCAGGTCCCGTACGGCGACCCGGCCGAGTCGGCGCAGCGCGTCGGCGATCAGCGGCAGATCGGCGGTGCCCGGCGCGAAGTCGGCGTGCCGGCCGGTGATGTGGTCGAAGCCGAGCAACACCCAGTCGTCCAACCGCACCTCCCAGCGCAGCCGGGGCGCGACGGTGTACACGTGCGGCGCGACCCGGACCTCGACCCGCTGCTGCAAGGCGGCCGGATGATCGCGCGGAACCCCCTTGACGAAGAAGCGTGATCGCTCGGTGGTCACCGTGGCGGCGAACTCGCAGTTGAATCCGGCCCACACCGTGGCGACCCCCAGCACGCGCCCCGCACACCGTTCGACCGCGGCGCGCGCGTCGGTGGGCAGTGCGTCCCACGGAGTGCGCGGCGCCGTATGGAAGTTCGGCGGCGGGGGCGGCGAATCAGCCATCGGCGTCCGGCGGCGAGGGGGGCAGCGGGCGCGGTCCGCCGAAGGTGACTCCACACTTGCGACAGCGCTTGCGACCACTCCAGTCGACGGGGTCGTGCGGCGGACAATCGGAGCCCACGGGAACCCCCTCCACTGGGAATCGGTCAACGAACGGGGTCGAGCATCCTCCGTCGTACCGCGGCGAGCAACGCGATTATCGTCGCACGCCGGTGCGACACCGGAGGCATCCGCGCCCCCCTGAACGGCCCGGCGCCCGACCGCGCGCCGCCCGGCGCGGACCGGGCGCCGACCCGGCCCGCACCCGCCGCGGGGGGGGGCCCCCCCCCGCGCCCCCCCCCGCGCCCCCAACCCCCCGCGCCGCGGTCGAGGTTAAACAAAAACCAG
>NZ_JBHTVA010000020.1:156666-157719 GCF_042793325.1 Embleya sp. NPDC056575 | reverse complement strand
GGGTCGGGTTCCGCCGGGCTTGCGTTCGCGGGTGGGTCGGGTTGTTTCGGCGCGCGTTGTGCTGTCGGTTGCGGGTGGCTGGTGCGGGGTTGGTCAGGGTCGGTGGTGGGCCGCTGTCGGCGTGCGGGCTTCTTCGGTGTGTGGGGTTTCGTCGGGGCGGGTGCCCGGGCCGGGGGAAAAGCGACCTGCGGCGGGTGGCCGGGGAGGGGGTCGGGTTGGGTTCCGCCGGGCTTGCGTTCCTGGGTGGTCGGGTTGTTTCGGCGCACGTTGCGCTGTCGGTTGCGGGTGGCCGGTGCGGGGCCGGTCCGAGTCGGTGATGGGCCGCCGCCGGCGTGAGGGGCTCCGAGACTGCCGATCTTCGGCGAGGCGGGTGTGTTGCCTGGCGAAAGACCGGCCGGCAGCGGTGGAGCGGGTGGGTGGTCGGGTCGCGCTCTCCGGGGCTTTCCCGGGTGGGTCGGGGTGTTTGGAGGGGAGTTGGGGCCGGAACCCGGATCGCGGTGGGTGGATGTGGGCTTCGGGCTTTGGTGACCTGCGGTTTTGCGGGGTCGGGGTGGAAAGTCGGGCGTCGAGTGCCGGTTTCATGCACTCCGGCCTCCTCGATGTTGGTGTGGAGACCGAAACAGCCCGGTCGGGGCGGCTTCGGGCGTTGCGACCTCGCGGAGGCTGTCGAGCCGACCGAAAGTGCCCAGTGGGAGCCGAAACCGGATCCCGAGGCACACGAAACGGCTTCCCTTCCTGCTGACCTGCGGTTTCTCTCGCACCGAGTCCACCGCTCCTCACACCGTCCGGTTTCGTGAACTCCCGCCCCCCACAAGCCCACCGCACCTCGAAACGGCCCGCCCAACCCACCCGGGAAGGTCCCCGGCAGACTCGACCCGACCACCTCCCTGCCCGCCGCTGCCGGCCGGTTTTCGCCAAGCAAGGAGCCCGTCTCGTTGGGAGCCCTCCGTCTTGGAGCCCCGCACGCCGGCGGCGGCCCATCACCGACTCGGACCGGCCGCGCACCGGCCACCCGCAACCCCAAGCGCAACGTGCGCCGCAGCAACCCGACCC
>NZ_JBHTVA010000020.1:8392-156568 GCF_042793325.1 Embleya sp. NPDC056575 | reverse complement strand
ACCCGCCGCAGGTCGCTTTTCCCCCGGCCCGGGCCCCCGCCTCGACGCAAGCCCACACCCCGAAGCCCGCACGCCGGCGGCGGCCCATCACCGACTCGGACCGGCCGCGCACCGGCCACCCGCAACCCCAAGCGCAACGTGCGCCGCAGCAACCCGACCCACCCGGGAACGTAAGCCCGGCGGAACCCGACCCGACCCCCTTCCCGGCCACCCGCCGCAGGTCGCTTTTCCCCCGGCCCGGGCCCCCGCCTCGACGCAAGCCCACACCCCGAAGCCCGCACGCCGGCGGCGGCCCATCACCGACTCTGACCGGCCCCGCGCCGGAAGCGCCCGGCCCACTCGGGAAGGCCCTCCGGCGGGCTCGACCCGACCACCTTCCCGTCCCTGCTGCCGGCCGGGTTCGGACCGGCCCCGGACCGGCCCCGGACCGGCCCCGGACCGGCCACCCCCAGCCAGAAGCGCAACGCCCGTTGGGAACAGTCGGCGGCGCTGTCGCTCACCCGCCTTGGGGTGGTTCAAACCTTCCGTGCGCCGGATGGGTGAACCGGGTGGGAGTCGGTGGGGTTGGTGGGGGGTGGGCCCCATGCTGGGCCTGCGGTCGCAGTGGGTGGCCTGGGTGGAGAGGGGCAAGTGTGCGCAATCGCTGCGGAGTTCTGGTTGCGGCGGCGGCGGCGTTGTTGGTGGTGGCTGCGGCGGTGCCGGCGGCGGCGCGGCCCGCGCTGCCGGATGTCACCGACAATGCCTTCCTGAACGAGATGTTGGCCGCGATCAACACCTACCGAAGCCGACACGGCGTGCCGGCGGTGCGGTTGGATCCGGGACTGAATGCCTACGCCCGACAACGCGCGGCACAGGTGTCGGCCCGCGAGGGGCTCGACGAGCAGCACGCCGGACTGCGCGTCGGCACCGGCGAGACCCTGTTCTGGGCCGGCGGCAGTGTGTCGAGCCCGGCGTCGGCTACGGAGGCGGCCAAGGTCTGGTATGACGGGGTTACCCAATACGACTTCGGGCGCGGTGAATTCGGCCCGGACACCGGGAACTTCACCCAACTCGTCTGGAAGGGCAGCACCCGGATCGGCGCCGCCCGCTCCGCCGGTCGCGGTTCGCGGTGGCACGAGAACTACATCGTGGTGAACTGGCAGGCACCGGGGAACGTGATGGGCGGCTTTCGCGACAACGTGTTCCCGGCCCGCTGACCCCGTCGACGGCTCGACCTACGCGGAAGGCCCGGGAGCACGGGGCATCCCGGGCGACTCCGACCACCCAGACCACCCAGGCCACCCACGAAGTGGTAATGCGGAATGGACTCTGCCGCATTCTCGCGCATGCTTGTGCCCATGGAGCCCTCTTCCCGCGCACCCCACCCCCGGGTGTCCCGCCCCCCGGTGTCCCGCCGCGTGCTCAACCGGACGCTGATCGCCCGTCAGCTGCTCGCCGAGCGCACTCGCCGGCCCGCCGCGCAGGTTGTCCGACACCTGGTGGCCATGCAGGCGCAGGAGCCGAACTGGCCGTATGTGGGCCTGTGGTCGCGCATCGCGGAGTTTCGGCAGGCGGAGTTGACCGGCCTGTACACGGACAAGGACGTCGTCCGCGGCCCGCTCCTGCGCGGCACCCAGCACCTCGCCGCCGCCGAGGACTACGCCTGGATCCGGCCGCACCTCCAACCCGCGCCCGGGACCGAACTGCGCGCGAGCTACTACGCCGCCGAGACGCGCGGCCTCGAACCCAACGAACTCGCCGCCACGGGCCGGGAGTTGCTAGCCGACGGGCAGCTCGTCCGACGCGAACTCGGCCGGCTTCTGGGAGAGCGGTATCCCGGTCGTTCCGGGTATGTGCTCGCGGCGGCGGTCCAGCGCATGTTGCCGATCGTGCACCCGACGCCCAACGGCGTGTGGGGCGGCTGGGGCAACCGGCCGTCGGTGCCGATGGCCCTGGCGCCGGTCTGGACCGGGCGGGCGATGGACCCCACCCGTGACGTCCGCGAGCTGGTCGAGCGCTATCTGGCGGCGTTCGGCCCGGCGAGTGTGGCGGACGTACAGGCCTGGTCCGGGCTCAAGCGGCTGCGCGCGGTGATCGAGGCCATGCCGCTGCGGGTGTTGCGCGACGCGGACGGGCGCGACCTGTACGACCTTCCCGACGCCGAACTGGCCGCCGAGGACGCCCCCGCGCCGGTCCGGTTCCTGCCCGCCTTCGACAACGCCGTACTCGGCCACGCCGACCGGACCCGGATCCTGCCCGACGAGTACCGCCGCCGGGTCCTGCCGGGCAACTCGCTCGTGTTGCCCACTTTTCTCGTCGACGGGTTCGTTGCCGGTACCTGGTCCGTACACCCCACCGGTCTGCGCCTGACTCCCTTCGCCCCGCTGTCCGCCGAAACGACCGACGCGGTCATGGCCGAGGCGGCCCGGCTGTGCACGTTCGCCGCGCCGGCCGACGCCGCCGCCCGAGACGTCGAGATCCTGCCCCCGGAGTGATCACGAGCGCGCCGCCCATCCCCCACCTGAGGGATGGGCACCCGCCCACCCGCCGCGCACGATCGATCGGGTCGGGATCCGCCCACCCGAGGAGCTGAGACAACACCGCCCGCCACGCACACGAGGACCTGGAGAGCCGCCGAACGACCGGGAAGCTTCTGCCGATCCCGGAGGTTGACCGAATTCGAATCCGAAACCGAAACCGAAACCGAAAAACCGGATCCGACAGCCATCGACCCGACCAGCCCCCGACCAGCCCCGATCAGGACGGATCCCCCATGACCCGCCGACCCGACACCGACGCCTGGAAGCGGGACGAACTGCTCGCCCGGGCCGCCGACGCGCCGGACGCGCTCGCGTTGTTCGCCGGCGCGTCCACTCGGCTGCGCCGCCTGGTGCCCTTCGACGCCGCCGTGTGGCGTGCCACCGATCCGCTCACCGGGCTGATCGCCGCGCCGATCCGGGTGGAGAACCTGGACGAGGAGGGCTGCGCCGCGTTCTGGACCAGCGAGTCGGACCCGGACACGGTCAACGCGTTCCGCGACCTGGTCGACGCCCGCGTCCCGGCGGCGGCGCTGCGGGAGAGCACCGGCGATCGGCCCGAACTCGGTCCGCTCTACGACGCGTACCTGCGCCCGCGTCGTTTCGGCGACGAACTGCGCGCGGTGTTGCGGGTGGGCGGGCGGCCGTGGGGCAGCGTGAGCCTGTTCCGCGACCGGGACCGGCCCGCCTTCACCGCCGCCGACACCGAACTGGTCGCCGGCCTGTCCGCGCCGCTCGCCGGGCGGCTGCGCGGGTTCCTGCGGCCGGAGGAGCTCCCGGCCGACGCGGTCGCCGAGGCGCAGGAGGCCACCGGCGTACTGCTCTTCGACCGCGCCGGGCGCCTGGTCTCGGCCAACGAACAGGCCCGCGCCCGGATCGCGAGCGTGACCGGCGAACCGGGCGATCCCGCGGCGCCGATGACGCCGATCTGGATTTCCACCCTGGCCGCCGCCGGGACCGGCCGGGTCCGGGTGCGTACCCGAGCCGGGCGCTGGCTGGTGTGCCACGCGTCCCGGCTGAGCGGCGACGACGCGTTCACCGTGGTGATGATCGAGGCGGCTCCGGCGTCCGAGGTGTCCACGATCATCGTCGAGACGTTCGAACTGACCGCGCGCGAGACGGAGATCACCCGGCTGGTCACGAGCGGCCTGGCCACCGACGAGATCGCTCGCCGGCTGCACATCTCCACGCACACCGTGCGCGATCACATCAAGTCCGTGCTGGGCAAGGTCGGCGTCGCCAGCCGAGGCGAACTGGTCGCCAAGCTCTTCACCGAATACGTGGCCCCGGCCACCGCGCCGGCGGTACAACGGGTGCGCACGGCGAGCTGACCCGCCCGTCCCTATCGCAGCACGGCCGTCAGCAGATCGGTACCGAGCGCCGCCGTCGCCTCGGTGTCGAGTTCGTGGATCACGTACCGGCCGCGCCGCCGCGCGGTCAACAGGCCGGCCCGGCGCAGCACCGCCAGGTGTCGGGAGACCTCCGGCGCGCTCAGCGACCACGTCGAGGCCAACTCGCCGGTGGTGTGCGCGCCGCGCGCGAGGGTGCGCACCAGGCGCAGCCGTACCGGGTGCGACAGCGCCGCCAACCGCAGCCGCACCGACTCCATCGGCACCGCCTCGGCCGGCTTGTGATCGGGGACCGCGACCGGATACTGCACCACCGGCCGCCACCCGCGCGCGTGCACCACGATGAGGTGCGGCGCGCCGAAGACGGTGGGCAGGAAGGTCACCCCGTCGCCCACCGCGCTGGTCGTACTGTCCTGGAGCTTGTCCACCACGATCCGCTGCCGGTGCTCGTCCACCTCGATCGCCCCGGACACCGCCGCCAGCGCCTCGGCGACACCGCGCCGGGCCAGCAGATCGTTCTTGCGCCGCAGATCCGCCGTCAGCCGGGGGAGGACCCGGGCCCAGGCCGCGGCGAAGAACACGGCCTCGCACTCCTCCATCATGCGCCGCACCCGGGCCCGCACCATCGGCGGATCCGCGATCAGCCGCTCCGCGAAGGACGCCTGCCGCGAGCCCCGGGCGTACGCCAGGTCCAGGGTCCGTTCCCGGGTGGGCGCGTCCCGCAGCGGCGACGGCCTGCCGAGCAACAACCGGTCCGTACCGCAGGTGGCGACCAGTGCGGCGGTCACGTACGTGTCGTCGTCGAGCAGGTCGACCCGGTCCAACTCGGCGGCCAGCGTCGGCTCGGGATGCCCCGGCAGCAGGAAGTCCGCCTGCGAGGCCCGCCACAGGAACTCCGCCTCCAGCAACTGCTCGGCCAACTCCGGCCGCAGCGCCGACCGGGTCTCGACCGCCCAGTCCCGGTGCGCGGGATGGTGCGCGGGCTCGGCCAGTACATGCAGCATCGCGGTCAGCTCGGCCAGCGGGGACACGGCGAACAACAGCCGCTCGGCCGGCACGCCGGTGATGTCGATGCTCAGGCTCACCCCGGGATCATCGCAGGTGGTGGCGGTGCGGCCCATCTCGATTGACGACCATCGTCAATCGACGTGACGGCCGCCGGGCCCGCCGGCCACGGTGTCGCCATGACCACGACCCCGGCCCCCGCGACCCCCGATGGCACCGCGTCCGCACCGACCACGGGTGACGGCCGTGCCGGGCCCGACGCGGGGCGGCTCGGGCCGACGCCGGTACACGAGCGATCCCCGCGCCCGCGCCTGGCCACCCTGATGCGGACCTCCGGCGGCCCCCGCTACACGACCGCGCTCGCCGTGGACGCGCTCGGAACCGGGATGTTGCGCCCGTTCCTGCTGCTGTACGGGATCCAGGTGCTCGACCTCGGCGTGGCCCGCACCGGCACCGCGATGTCGATCGGCATGCTCCTCGGCCTCACCGCCGTGCCGTTCCTGGGCCGGTGGCTCGATCGTGGCGCGCGCAGTGCGGCGGTGGCCGCGGCGATGTGCGTCCGCGTCGTCGGCGTCGCGGTACTGCTCGGCAGCGCCACATGGGGTGGCTCCGCCGTGTGGGCGTTCACCGTCGCCGCGCTGTTCCTGGGCATCGGCGACCAGTGCTGGGCTCCGGCGCACGCGGCGCTGGTCGGTACGGTCGCCGACGAGCGGTACCGGGACGCCGCGCTCGCCGCCGGCCGGTCGTTGCGCAACGCGGGCCTGGGGGCCGGCGCGCTGATCGCCACGGTGGCGATGGCCGGGGGTACGGGGGCGCTGCGGCTGCTCGCGGCGGTGACCGGCATCGGCTACGCCGTGGCCGCGTTCCTGGTCCGCTCGCTGCGGGTGACCGCGACGCACCGGTCCGGGGATCGGGACACCCCCGGGCCGAACGAGCCGAAGTCGCGGGCCGCCGGGGGGTCGCGGATCACCGCGCTCGACGTGGCCAACCTCCCGTACGCGTTCTGCTTCAACGTCCTGGAGGTGGCGCTGCCCGCGGTGCTGGTCTCCCACCTGCACGCGTCGCCGGCCTGGTCGGCCGGCATCTTCGTAGGGAACACGGTCATCGTGGTCGCCACCCAGATCGCCGTCGTGGTCCGGCTGTCCCGATACCCCAGGCGCTCGGCCCTGGCCGGCGCGGGGCTCGTGCTCGCCGTGTCCTACCTGGGCTTCTGGGCGGCCGGCGGCCTGGGCGGCAACGGCGGTGCGGCGGCCATCGCGCTGGTGTCGGTGCTCTACACGGTGGGCGAGATCATGTACACCGGCAGCGCCGTCGCCCTGATCGTGGCCACCACACCCGCCCATCGCCTCGGCCGCGCGCTGTCCCGCTTCCAGCTGTCCTCCGGGCTCGGCGCCGCGGCGTCGCCGGCGGTACTGATGGCGCTGTTCGCGGTGGGGCCGGGGTTGTTGTGGGCTTCGTTGGCGGCGGCCACGCTGGTGGCGGCCGTGGCGGTACGGCGGTGGGCCCCGGACGACCACCGGGCGCCGGACTCTCGCGGGGCCGCCCGCCCCGGCACGGCCGACGGGGCCCGGTCGGTGATCGACCGGACCCCGTCGTGAGGGTGGTGCCGCGACCCCGGGCCGCGAGCGCCGACTACGCCGGGGGCACGCCGCCCGCGAGCGCGGTCGTCACGCTCGTGACCAGGCCGAGGAGGTCCTTGGCGATGTCGGCGACCACGGTCGGCACGTCGGGGTTCGGGGTGCCCGGGGGAACCGCGACGAGCGCCTGAACCGCCTCGAGCAGGTCCCGGCCGTCCTTGAGCAGCGCGGCCGCCGCGTCGGCCGGCGACAGCGCCACGGGCATCGACCCCGCGTGTACCGCGGGGGCGACGGGGGTGGCCGGGAGCTTGTCCAGCAGCGCCTTGGCCAGGGCCTCCAGGGAGGTGACCGCTTCCTCGACCTCGGCCGCGTCGGGCGGGACGGCCGTGGCGGCCGCGACCAGGTCGCCGACCGACTTGGTCACCGCACCGACCGCGCCCAACTGGTCGATCAGCTCGGTCGCCGCGTCCGGCACGGGTACCGCCACGGGAGCCGCGGCGACGGTGCGCGGTGTCGCCGAGGCGGTGCCGACCTCGGTGACGGCCACCGCCGCACCGGCACCCATAAGGAGAGACAGGCCGGTGGTGGCGGCGACGATCCGGGTGTTGCGCATGACTGACGGACCCTTCCATAGGGAAAACGGGGAGTGCTCATCAACGGTCGCCCGGAATCTCACCCACAGCAACAGGGGCATCACGTGGAGTACTGCTCCACGGCGTGTCGCCCGCCTGCTCCCGCGTGTCGACGATGGCCTCCTCGCGCGAGCCGCACGGTTCGCGCGACGGGAGCCCGGCCGACGGCGCGGCCGTCGTCGGGGTGTACGGGTCGTTGCCCGCGCCGCTTGCGTGCCGCGGACCCGGACCGGGGAACTCGGCGGGCCATGGCGAAGGTTGACGGTGTGAAAGGTGGCCGGCGCCGATTGTCCGGGCCGGCCCGTCCGACGGGGACGAGAGGCAACCACGTGGACGCGACCGCGATCGTCGAACTGCTCGACACACCCGAGACCCGGGCCAATCCCTATCCGCTGTACGAACAGGCCCACCGGCTGGGCCCGGTGGCGCGGGTGAGCGACATGCTCGTCCTGGTCACCGGGTACGCCGCCGTCGACCGCGTGCTGCGCGACCGGGACTTCGGCGTGGTCGACCCCGAGCTGACCGCCACGATGTTCGGCGACTGTCCCGAACCCCCGTCACTGGAACTGTTCGGCCGCTCGATCCTGCAGGCCAACCAGCCCGCGCACACCCGGATGCGCGCACCGATCGCGGCCGTTTTCACACCGCGGCGGATCGCCGCCATGCGGCCGGCCGTCGAGCGGGCGGTGGACCGGCTCCTGGACGACCTGGCCGTGGCCGGCCGCGGCGGCGAACCGGTCGACTTCATGGATCGGTTCGCCTTCCCCCTGCCGGTCGGGGTGATCTGCGAACTGCTCGGCGTGCCCGAGGCGGACCGACGTCGGTTCCGGGGGTCGGCGCACGACCTCATGACGGCCCTCGAGTTCATGACCGTCAAGCGTGATCTGACCGCCGCGGATCGGGCCGCCGTGGAACTCCGGGACTATTTCGCGGAGTTGGTCGCGCAGCGGCGGGCGCGCCCGCGTGAGGACCTGGTCGGCGCCCTCGTCGCGCGGCGCGACGCGGACCCGGACAGCGGGATCACCGACGCCGAGCTGATCGCCAACCTGGTGCTGCTCCTGGTGGCCGGGTTCGAGACCACCACGAATCTGCTCGGCAACGGCCTGGCGCTGCTGTTCGGGCACGACGGCGCGCGCACCGCGCTGGCCGGGGGGACGTTGCCGCCGGGCGACTTCGTCGAGGAGGTGCTGCGGTACGACTCGCCGGTCCAACTCACCTCGCGGATCGCGCTCCGCGACGGCTTGGAGATCGAGGGCGTCGCGGTGCCCAGGTTCGCCGAGGTGTTGCTGCTGATCGGCGCGGCCAACCGTGACCCGGTGCGCTTCCCCGAGTCGCAGCGGTTCGATCCGTGGCGGGCCGAGATCGCGCCGCTGAGCTTCGGCGCCGGGATCCACTATTGCGTCGGCGCCATGCTCGCCCGACTGGAGGCGACGGTGGCCTTCCCACGATTCCTGGCTCGCTTTCCCGCGTCGGCCCAGGCGCCGGGCGCGGTCCGGGACGACCGCCTGCTGCTGCGCGGATACGGCGAACTCCCGGTCACCGTGGGCGGTTGATCAGCCGACGATCGACCGCCGACAACGGGGCGACGCCCCGGCCGATGGGTGGCCGGGGCGTCGCGGGGGTTTGTGTCGACTCGCGGTCGCGCTGGGCGACATGGATCGATGCGAGTGGGGTCACGCGGGTCGGTTCACCCGGTCGTGGAGTCCCCGTGGGCGGCGCGCTCGTAGATCCGCTTGCCTCGGCCCGGCGGCAACGCGGGCTCCAGCTCCGGCAGAACCTCGGCCAGGAGTCGCTCGAAGTCGTCGTTGTCGAGCCACTCGGGCTCGGCCTCGGGCTGTCGCTGATGCTCGTCCATCCCCCGATGCTGTCACGTGACGGTGTGGTTGGCTGCCACGGAAGCCCAATCGATTGGCAAACGGCATCCCAACCCATTCAGGGCAAGACGACCAAGCCCTGTTCGAAATGGGCCGGTTCGGCCTGATTCACCGGCTCGCGCAGGGGGTGGGGCGGCCTGGTGATGTCCACTACATTCACGCGCGCCGACCTCGATCGGTTCCCGGATCCGTCGCGCCGACGGAGACCGGAGCGGCCGAGGAGGCCGGCGGATTCCCCGCCGTCCGGGGGTGATCACCGCCGAGCGGGCCGCGAACCTGATGGATCATCAAATCCTGGTGACGGGATGGTGAACCGTGGTGGGCGAGTTTGGCCGAGATGGGCTCTGCCCCTTGGCGACGGAACCCCGCAGTGCTTCAATGTGACTCGTCCTAGTTAGGAAACTTTCCTAACAAAGGATTCCAGCCGGCACGCCAAGCCCCCCGAACATGGCCGTCATCGGCCGGAACGGAGACGCACGTGCACGCTCAACTCGGACGCGGTCGCAAGCGCCTGACCCTGCTTGTGGCCACCGGCCTGCTGATCGCCGTCCCCGGGCCGCTGGCCCACGCGGCGACCACCGGCGCGGCATCGTCGGGTTCGACCGCCTCGGCCACGGCCGCCGCGCGCGTCGACCTCGACGACCCGCACAAGAAGGACATCGCGATGCAACTGGTGTCCAGCGCGGAGAACTCCTCCCTGGATTGGAAGGCGCAGTACAAGTACATCGAGGACATCGACGACGGCCGCGGTTACACGGCCGGCATCATCGGCTTCTGTTCCGGCACGGGCGACATGCTCGACCTGGTCGAGCTGTACACCGCGCGCAAGCCGGGCAACGTGCTGGCCAAGTTCCTGCCCGCACTGCGCAAGGTCAACGGCTCGGACTCGCATTCCGGGCTGGGCAGTTCGTTCGAGAAGGCCTGGGCCACCGCCGCGGGCGACGCCGACTTCCGCAAGGCGCAGGACGACGAACGGGACCGGGTGTACTTCAACCCGGCGGTCAACCGCGGCAAGTCGGACGGCCTGGGCGCGCTGGGCCAGTTCATGTACTACGACGCCATCGTCATGCACGGCGACGGTGGCGACCGGGACAGCTTCAGCTCGATCCGCGCCAACGCCCTGAAGAAGGCCAAGCCGCCGGCCCAGGGCGGCAACGAGACCACCTACCTCAACGCCTTCCTCGACGCCCGCAAGGTCGCCATGAAGCACGAGGACGCACACAGCGACACCAGCCGGGTCGACACCGAACAACGCGTCTTCCTCAAGGCCGGCAACCTCGACCTCGACCCGCCCCTGAACTGGAAGGTCTACGGGGACAGCTACTCGATCAAGAGCTGACCCCGACCCACGGCGGTCCCGGATCCCCCCGACCCGGGACCCCGACCCTTTCCGAGCACCGCAAGGCCGCCGCCCTCCCGCGGCGGCCTTGTGCACGCCCGGCGGGTCACTCGTGCGGTGGCCGCATACCGCGCCGAGTGCGCGGCCATCCGGTTGGTGCCGCTGTCGGGTCACCGGCGCCGGCGTGCCGACCGAGCTCCGCCGGCCGCCTCGGGCGAGTCGAGCCGGGACACGGGACCACCGGGTGTGGATGGGGCGTGTGAAGATGGCCCGGTGACGGATGTGGGTTGGGATGCGGCTTTGGTGGGGCGGGGCGAGGAGGTCGCTCGGCTCGAGGAGGCGCTGGGGCGTGGGCGGGCGGGCGATCCCTGTGCCGTGCTCGTGGCCGGGGACGCCGGTGTGGGCAAGACGCGGTTGTTGGCGGAGGCCGCGGCCCGGGCGGCCGGGGCCGGGATGACCGTGTTGACCGGGCACTGTGTGGACCTCGGCGATGTCGGGCTGCCCTATCTGCCGTTCGTCGAGGTGCTGCGGCGGTTGGAGGCCGACGAGCGCCATGCCGACGTGCTGGCCGCGCATCCGGCCGTGGAGCGACTGTTGCGGGCCGGCGGGGGCCGGGAGCACGCCGGCGAGATGCCGGACTCCGGGGTGCGACTGCGGCTTCTGGAGGACGTGGCCGGACTGCTCGGGGACCTGGCCGAGCAGGCGCCGGTGTTGTTGGTGATCGAGGACCTGCACTGGGCCGACCAGTCCACCCGCGATCTGCTGCGCTTCCTGCTCAGCCGACTCCTGCCGCAACGCCCGGGGGCGGCCGGCTACCAGCGGCTGACCGTACTCGTGTCCTACCGCTCCGACGACCTGCACCGTCGCCACCCGCTGCGCCCGCTGCTCGCCGAACTGGTGCGCCTGCCGTCCGTCGGGCGGCTCGACCTGCGGCCGATGGACGACGACGACGTGGCCCGCCTCGTCCGCGGTCTGGCCGCCGACCCGCTGCCCGAGGACACCGTCCGGGCCATCGTCGAGCGCGCCGAGGGCAACGCCTTCTACGCCCAGGAACTGCGCGCCGCCACCGACGACATCGACGGGGGTGTGCCCAGTGGCCTGGCCGAGGTGCTGCTCACCCGGATCGAGCAGATGTCGAGCGTGGCCCAGCGGGTGCTTCGCACCGCGGCCGTGGGCGGGCGCCGGGTCGAGCACGGACTGCTCCGGGACGCCGTCGAACTGCCCGACGACGAATTGGAGACCGCGCTGCGCGAGGCCGTCGGGCGGCACCTGCTGGTCGCCGACGAGGGTGATACGTACGCCTTCCGGCACGCGCTGACCCGCGAGGCGGCGTACGCCGACCTGCTTCCGGGCGAGCGGGTCCGGATCCACGCCGTGTTCGCCCGGCTGCTGGGCGAGCCGGGCCGGCGGGCGGGCAGTGCGGCCGAGCGTGCCCACCACCACCGCGCCGGTCACGACCTGCCCGGCGCGCTCACCGCCTCCGTCGAGGCCGCCGACTCCGCCGCCCGGATGGGTGCGCCGGCGGAGGAGATGCGCCGCCTCGAAGCGGCCCTGGAAGTGTGGGACGCGGTGCCGAACGCCCGCGAACTGGTGGACAGCGACGACGTGACGCTGATGATGCGCGCCTCGGCCGCCGCCGTGCGGGCCGGCGAGGCGCATCGGGCCGTCGCGTTCGCGCGCAGCGCGCTGGACCGGGTCGGCGAACACGCCGACGTCGACCTCGCCGTCACCGTGCGCTACACCCTCGCCTCCAGCCTGATGAACGTGGACAACCTCCACGCCGCGTTCGAGTACAGCAGCCAGGCGCTCGCGATGATCCCCGCGGAGCCGCCCTCGCGCACGTGGTTGTGGGCGGCGGCCACCCACATCCAGGCCGCCTACTACCTCAACGACGACGAGACCGCGCGCCGCCTGGGCCATCAACTACTGGCCGCCGCCGAGGAGTTGGGCACCGACGACGCGCTCGCCGACGCGATCATCTCGCTGACCGGGCTGGAATGGGGCAGCCGCCAGGTCCCGGAGGGGCGCGAACGGCTGAGCCAGGCACGCGACTTGGCGCACAAGTCGGGCAACACCGCGATCGAGCTGCGGGCACTGTTCAACCTGGCCATGGGCAGCTTCGAGTCCGGCCGACTCGCGGAGAGCCTGGGCTGGCTGGACGAGGGCCTGGAACTGGCCCGCCGCACCACCAGATCCACCTCGCCCTACCCGCTGGACATGCAGTACCTGCGCGCCCAACTCCTGTACACCCTCGGCCGCTGGGACGAGGCGCTCGAAGTGGTGCCCGAGACGGTGCCGTCCGCGTTCCGGCACGTCGCAGAGGCGGCGCTGTACGTCCCGCTGGGCCGGGGCGAGCCGGGCGTCGCGGAGCGGGCCCGCGCCCTGTTCGAGGAGCGGCCGTTCAACTGGATGGGCACCCTGGTCGGCAGCCTGGTGCTCACCGACGAGGCGGCCTGGCGCGGCGATTCCACGGCGGCGGCCGAGTGGGCGCGGCGCGCGCTCGACGCGTTGTCCGAGGACCGCAACCCCTACCCCGACGCGGGCATCCGGATCTGTGCCCTGGCCCTGTCCGCGATCGGCGACACCGCGACCGAACTGCGGGCGGCGGGGGACACCGAGGCGGCGGCCCGGGAGGTGGCGCGGGCGGAGCCGTTCGTCGAGCGGGCCCGCACCACGATGTCCTGGCCCAATCGGCGCTTCCCGCGCACCGGACCCGAGAGCGTCGCGTGGTTGTCACGCGCCGAGGCCGAGTGGTCGCGGGTGCGCGGCGAGGTCGACGTCGCGCTGTGGCAGAAGACCGCCGAGGCGTACGGCTACGGCAACGTCTTCGAGCAGGCGCGCAGCGAATTGCGGCTGGCCCAGGCCCTGGTGGCCGCCGACCGGCGGGAGGAGGCGACCGCCCTGGCGCAGCGGGTACGGGAGACCGCGGAGCGGCTGGGGGCGGTACCGCTGCGCGACGCGGTGGACGCCATGGTACGGCGCGGGCGGCTGGCCGGTGCGGCGGCGGCGTCGGCCGGCGAGGTGACGCTGACGGCGCGCGAGCGTGAGGTGTTGGAGCTGCTGGCGCGTGGGCTGAGCAATCGGCAGATCGGCGAGGAGCTGTACATCAGCGCCAAGACCGCGAGCGTGCACGTGTCCAACATCATGGCCAAGGTCGGCGCCTCCCGCCGCACGGAGGCGGTCGCGCTGGCGCGGCGCAGCGGGTTGATCCCCGACTAGCGCGTGTCTTCGAGCCCCGCCGGGGGCTTGAGGACACACGCCGGGGACCGGACCCGTCCGGCGGCGTGTCGCGGTGGTGCCCGGTGTGGGCTTCGCGGGACGGTCCGGGCGCCCCTCCGGCCACCTGTGCGCTCCCTTTGGTACCCGTAGCGTGCCTCCGCCCCGGGCATACCCCACTTGTCGGCCGGGAGGGGTTCGGGATGGCGGGGCATGTGCCACCGGAGTTGGGCGAGTTCGACGAACTGGGCGAGGGCTACGACACGCCCTTCGACGGGGAGGCGGCGAACGCGGGACTGGGTCGCATGGTCACCCGGTTGCCGGTCGCGCTGGCGCAGGTGTGGCGCCTGGCGTGGGCGGCCAGTGGGCGTGCGGCGGTGGTGTTGGTATGCGCCCAGGCCGCCGCCGGGGTGGCCACCGCACTGGCCCTGTTGGCCACGTCGCGGGCGTTGTCGGCGCTGTTCGCCTCGGGGCCGGCGGCGGACCGGGTCGGCGACGCGGTGCCGGCGGTGATCGCGGTGGTGGTCGCGACCTCGGCCCGCGCCGGCTTGGAGACGGTGGTGCAGGCGACCCAGGCCCGCCTGTCGCCGGGGATCCGTCGGGTCGCCGAGGAGCGCCTGCACGCGGCGGCGGTCGGCGCCGAGTTGGCCGCGTTCGACGACGCCGACTGGCACGACGCGCTCGCCCGGGCGCGCGACCGCGGTATCGACCACGCCCAACTGGCCCTCGCGCACGCGGTCGAACTGCTCGGCGCGCTGGTCGGTTTGCTGGTCGGCATCGGTGTGGTGACCGGGCTGCACCCGGTACTGCTGCCGCTGTTGGCGCTGTCGATCGCGCCGCAGGGGTGGGCGGCGCTGCGCTCGGCCCGGATCGGGTTCGAGGGCATGGTCCAGCGCATGACGCTGTATCGGCGCCTGTGGTTGTTCGCCGACCTGCTCACCGCCCGGGAGGCGGCGGCGGAGGTGCGGGCCGGGACCGCCGAGGAGGCGCTGTTGACCGAGTTCCGGCGCCTGGCCCGGCTGGTCGAGCAGGCCGAGGTGCGGGTGGGCTACGCCCAGGTGCGGGTGGGCGTGGTCGGGCGCACGTTGTCCGGCCTGGCGTTGGGGGCCACCTATGTGGCTCTCGGGCTGCTGGTCCGCGCCGAGATCGTGCCGCTCGCGGTGGCCGGTACGGCGGTGTTGGCGGTGCGGACCGCGAGCGGTTCGCTGGCGACGCTGATGGTGGCGGTGGACCGGCTCTACGAGAAGTCCCTGTACATCACCGACTATCACGCCTTCCTGGACGAGGCGGCCGACCGGGCCCGGCCGCCGGCGGTGTGCGAGGCGCCGCACGGGTTCGCCGAAATCCGGTTGCGGGACGTCTACTTCGCGTATCCCGGCAGCGCCGGCCCGGCGTTGCGCGGGGTGGATCTGGTGATTCGCCGGGGCGAGACGGTGGCCCTGGTCGGGGAGAACGGGTCCGGCAAGACCACGCTCGCCCTGCTGTTGGCCGCGCTGCATCGGCCGGACAAGGGCACCGTGCACTGGGACGGCACCGATCTGGCCATGGTCGACCCGGTGAGGGTCCGCGAGCAGGTGGCGCTGGTGATGCAACAGCCCACCCGGTGGCCGCTGACGGCGCGCGGCAACATCGTGCTCGGGCGCGCCGATCGGCCGGACCCGGACGGGACCGCGCTGACCCGGGCGGCGCGGGACGCGGACGCGGACGGCCTGATCTCGCGACTCCCGTACGGCTACGACACGTTGTTGTCGAAGAAGTTCCGCGCCGGGGTGGACCTGTCCGGCGGCCAGTGGCAGCGGATCGGGATCGCGCGCGGCTTCTACCGGGACGCCCGCCTGCTGATCGCCGACGAGCCCACCGCGGCCCTGGACGCCCGTGCGGAGCACGCGGTCTACGCCAATATCCGCCGGCTCGCGGCCGGTCGCACGGTGGTGCTGATCAGCCACCGGTTGGCGTCGGTCCGCGAGTGCGACCGGATCGTCGTGTTGCGCGCCGGCGAGGTGGTCGAGCACGGCACCCATGAAGAACTGATGTGCGAGAACGGCGAATACGCCGACCTGTACCGCATCCAGGCGTCGGCCTACGTGGACTGACCATCCTGGGCAACAGCCCTACCGGCACTCATAGTTCGTCCAGAAGCAGCAGTGACGGCGGGCGCCCCGCGCTCGTCGGGTGCATGCGCAGGAGTTGGTGCAGGGCGCCCGCGCTGCCCGGGAGCAGGGATGCCGTGGTGGTGTGCCGGGTGGACGGGGTGTGCGGGCCGTAGGTTTCGAGCCCGGTCAGCAGGAGCGCGTCGAGGTGGGCGCGGGTGGGGGCCTCCGGCAGGTGGGACCGAAGCTGCTCGGGGGCGCCGCGCAGGAGGGTGTCCAGGAGTTCCCACGAGCCCAGGTCGCCGTGGCACAGCGTGTAGTCCCAACCGAAGCCGGTGCGCCAGGTCGCGGCGGCCGCGCGCAGGGCCCGGTCGAGGTGTTCGGGGGCGCCGGTGCGCCGGTACAGGTCCCAGCCGGCCAGGCCGATGCCGGTGCTGCCGTGGCACCAGGAGTCGAGGAACAAGACCTCGCCCCGCTGCCGGCCGTCCAGCCAGCTACGCACCTTCGGGTCGTACAGGGCCTCCTGGAACGCCCAGGCCAGGTCGGCGAGTTCGAACCACTCCGGCTGGTTCGCGGCCAGACCGAGTCGGGTCAGTGCCCAGGCGATTCCCGCGGCGCCGTGCGCGAAGCCGCCGATGCCGTGGGGGAAGAGTACGGTCGGCCAGCGGGCGGTGCGTCGGCCGCGGGCGTCCTCCTCGACCACGGCGCGTCGCCCGAGCAGTTCCGCGGCGGATTCGGCGACGTCGCGCCAACGGCGGTCGCCGGTACGGTCGGCCAGGGCGAGCAGGGGCACGATCAGCCCGGCGGCGCCGCCGGCCAGGTCGAGGATGGTGTCCTCGGCCAGCAGGCCCGGTGCGCGCTCGGCGTGCCGGATCGCCCGATCCAGGTCGGTCGGCCGGCCGGACGCGGCGTGCAGGGCCAGCCAGGTGCGCACCGCCGCGCCGATCCCGTCGAACGCGCCGACCCGGGCGGTGGGTACCGCGTCCTCCATCGCCGCCAGTGCCCGGATCGCCCCCTCGGTGAGCGCGGGCAGCCCGTCCACGGCCGGCACCCGGCCCGCGCGGGACTCGGCCAGATACGCGCGCAGGGCCAGCGCGACGCCGGCCTGTCCGCTGTACAGGTCGGCGGCGAACGGGCGTACGTTGAAGCCGCTGTCGGTGTACACCGGCCCGATCCAGGTGGCCGTCCCGTCCGCGCCGACGACGGCCCGGGCGCACAGGTCGCGCGCGGATTCGGCGGCGAGGGCGCGCCGGCGTTCCTCCCGCTCGTCGTGTCGTACCGTCACCTCGCGGTGTCGTTCGCCCTCGGGCATCGCGCTGCGGTCGCGGTAGACGCCGAGCAGCGAGGAGCGGATCATCACCTCCTCGAACTCCGGGTCCCCGGCCCGCCAGCGGGCGACGCTCTCGTCGATCAGGTGTGCGGGATCGCCCCATTCGGTGCCGCGCGGTCCGGTCATCCGTCCCCGCTCGGGCCGGACGCCGAAGAACGGGATGTCGCCGTCGAGGAGATCGGCGACCTCGGCGCCGACCACCTCCGGCGTGTCGGGGGCGCCGTGCAGCGCCTTCGCCTGGCGGATCAGTACATCCCGCGCGCGTTCGACGGCCGGGCCCTCGTCGTGCAGCGACGCCGGATGCCAGAGCATCCGGGCGATCTCGACGTAGACCTGGGTGGGGCGCAACACCACCCGCAGTTCGCAGCCGGCGAACACGTCGAGCATGGGCCGCAGTCGCCCGGCCGCGTCGAGTCCGTCCAGGCGGGCGCGCAGGTCGCGATAGCCGTGCACGATGTCGTCCTGGTGGGCGAGCGGATCGGCGTCGGGGGCGGGCAGGTTGGCCGATCCGGCCACGTCGGCGGGCTCCATCGTGAGCCGGGCCAGATCGGTACCGGCGCCGCTGATCACCGGTACCGGGACGCGCGGTTGCTGGTCGGGGAGGGCTCCGACGGCGGACATGTCCACGCCCTGTAGGGCGAGTTGGCCCAGCCGCATCGGCAACAGGCCGGTGCGCAGCACGGTGCCCCGGACCGAGGCGGCGGCGGTGTCGAAGGCGTCGCCGAGTCCGCTCGCGCCGACCCGCGGTTCGGGGCTGAACAACGTCTCGCAGTCCACCACCCACGGGACCGGGCCGCAGGCGATCACGTTCTCCGAGTGCAGGTCGGTGCCGCCGAGGAGTTGTACGACGCACATCCACTCGCCGAGACCGCGGTAGAAGCGGGACTGTTCGGCGGCGTCGGCGCAGTAGCGGTGTTCGACGTGTTCGGCCCAGCCGTGGTCGGTGCCGAGCAACACCCTCGGAACCGCGATGCGTTGCTCGCGCGGGATGTGGGCCAGGAGGGTGTCGACGGTGGTGGCGAGAGCGACGTCCACGGCGAGCGCGCGGGGTTTGTACACCACACGGCCGGCCTCGAAGCGGAGCAGGGCCACGGTACGGCCGCCGCGGTGCGAGTCGCCCGCGTCCGTGCCGATCTCGACGAGTTCGCCGGGGCGTGTGCCGAGCAGGTCGGTCAGCCGGTCGCGATCGGCGGCGATGCGGCGGGCCAGGGTGAGCAGGGCCGTGCACCGATTGGCGATCACCCGGTTCAGGCGCGGGGCGAACGCGGGGTAGTGGAAGTCGAGTTCGCTCCAGAACCCGGGTTCGGCGGCGTGTTCGAGGAATTCCTGCCAGCGTTGTTCGCTGGTCGCGCGGGTGAGCCGGCCGGACATCCGGGCGGCGTGCAGTTCGAGCAGGAGCAGCCGGTTGGCCTTGGGGCGCACGGTGTCCAACAGGCCACGTCGGGCGGCGCGCAGCAGGATCTCCCGCTCGGTGGTGGACAGCGGGTCCGGCACGGCGCGCAATCGGCGCCGGAAGCGGTTCAGGGCGGGCCCGATCAGCGGCTCGAACGCGGTATCGAACTCACCCGCGTCGTCGTAGCTCACCACGGGACGGGGCCGGACCGGAATCGCCATCTGCGGATCGCCACCCAATCGAGACGGACCCGCCGCCCGGCGCCGATCGCGTGTGCGACCGGCGCCGAACGGCGGACCGGCGAGCTTCGGTCAACAACAGGCGCGGGTGCGCGACCAGGAACAGGCGGTGCCGCAGCTGATCGCCGCGACGTCGATCTCGGTGAGGCCCTGTTCCGTGGCGGATCCGCCGATGTAGAGCGAACCGGCGGGGTTCTCCACGCCGTCGGCCGTTTCGGCGCCGGAGCGCCAGGCGTCTACGACGGTGTTCCGCGTGGCATTCGATGCGGTGCGCATGACGATACCTTTCCGCCGATGTCGATGATTACCGGCGAGTACGCCGGGTTCAACGATCATCGACCCTGGGTGAGGGAAGTGCGGCAGGCACACGTTAGCGCCCGAATGTCGTGTGCGACAGACTTCCGAACAACGAGGCGAATTCTCCACTCCAAGGCCGGAATCGCGTGGTTCGCACGTGGCCCGACGGGCGGCCGGGGGCGGTCGATGGGCCCTCCCGGCGCTGCGACCGGCCGGTTTTCCACCTCGAACGTGGTCCGGGATTCGGAACGGCTCTTGTCATTGGTCTAGTCCATTGACAGTCTTGGGCGCGTCGCCGACGGTCATCGCTCCATGGCTCGTCGGTGGTTCCCGTACGGCAAATTCCGCCCAATTCGAGCGTGAGCCGACACTGCTCCGTCGGCGTACCGAACTTTGCACTCCTACCCCGGAGAAGAACCATGCGCAGAGCTCAACCACGTCCGTGCCCGGCGACGTCGAAGCGGGGCGCGCCGTGACCGCCCCCGACGTCCGGCCCGGGTTATCCGGTTCGAGGCGTCCCGAGGATCGATGCACCGTGCCGGGCCTGTTGGCAGCCCGCGCGGACCTCGACCCGCATCGCGTCGCGATCCTGGTCCCGGGTGCTTCCGAGACCGGACTGACCTTCATCGACTGGTGGCGCCGATCCGTCGCCCTGGCCCACGAGTTGCACGATCGGGGGGTACGCGCGGGGGATCGGGTCGCGCTGATCTTCGCCGGTCGCGAATGGGCCGACTACGCGGTCGCCTACTGCGCGGTCCAGCGGGCCGGCGCGGTCGCCGTACCGCTGCCCGAACGCCTGCCGGCCGCCGCCGTGCAGGCCCTGCTCGCGCACTGCGCGGCGGTCGGCGTCCTGCACGGCGTCGACATCGAGTCACCGAACACCGGTGCGTGGAGCGCGATTTCGACCACCCTCGAAGCAGTCGCGCACGCGCGGGCCCGCTCGAATCCGGCCGCACTCCCGGCGCCGGACCCCGTCGATCCGCACGAATCCGCGGAGCCCGCCGAGCCTGACGATCCCGTCGATCCCGTCGAACCCCCGGCCCTCGCCCAGCCGCATCCCGACGACCTCGCGCAGATTCTCTACACCTCCGGGACCACCGGCACCCCCAAGGGCGTCGCCGCCACCCACGCCAACCTCACCCACGGCCTCGAACCGGCGCCCCGACGGCGGCAGTTGGCGCACTCGAAGCACTTCCTGCACGCCTTTCCGATCGGCACCAACGCCGGGCAGACGATGTTGCTCAACGCGCTGACCGCCGAGCCGACCGCGCTGTGTGCCCCGACGTTCGACGCCGAGGAGTTCTGCGCGCTGATCGCCGCCCACCGGGTCGGCACCGTGTTCACCGTGCCCGCGATGGCGACCGACCTGGTCAACTCGCGGGCCTGGACCCGGCACGACCTCGACTCGGTGCAACTCTTCGGCTCGACCGCCGCCGCACTGCCGCCGGCCACCGCACTGGCCCTGACCGAGATCTTCCCCGACGCGGTGATCGTCAACTCCTACACCTCGACCGAGGCGGCGCCGGCCCAGACCACCATGGTCTTCGACCCCGACCGGCCGACCTCGGTCGGACGCGGCACCGGCCCGGACGACCTGCGCGTCGTCGGCCCGGACGGCGAACCCGTACCGACCGGCGAGGCCGGCGAGATCTGGCTGCACTCACCCACCACCTCGCGCACCTACTACCGCGAACCGGCCGCGAATGCCGGGGTGTTCACCGACGGCTGGATCCGGATGGGCGACATCGGCCGACTCGACGCCGACGGTTACCTGTACCTGATCGACCGGGAAAGCGACCTGATCAAGTCAGGCGCGAACAAGGTCGCCACGCTCGCGGTGGAAGCCGCGCTGTACGAACACCCGGCCGTCGCCGACGCCGCCGTGTTCGGTGTTCCACACGCCGTGATGGGCACCATGGTCGCCGCCGCGCTGGTCCTGCGGGACGAGGTCGCGGCCGACGACCTGCGGGCGTTCCTGCGCGAACGCCTGGCCCGGCACGAGATCCCGACCCGATTCCTGCGCCTGGACGCCCTGCCCCGGAACCCGGCGGGCAAGGTGGTCAAGGCGGAACTTCGGGCCCGGATGGCCGGGGACGACGCCGCGCGGCCGAGCGTGCCCCGGACCGCGACGCAGACCGCCGTAGGCGGCCTGTGGGCGGAGGTGCTGGGCACGCCCGGCGCCGGCCCCGACGACAACTTCTTCGCCCTGGGTGGGGATTCGTTCAAGGCGACCAGGCTGGCCGCAGCCGCGACCCGTCTGTTCGCCCTCGACGTGCCCGTCTCGCTCGCCTTCGACCGACCCGAACTGGCCGCCCAGGCGGCCTGGATCGACACCGCCCGGGCGCGACCGGAACCCGCCCGGACGGAATCGGAAGGCGCGGACACGCCGGCGGAACCGGCGTGCGCGCGGCCCGGGGCCGTGAGCCGCGAGTCGGCCGGGGATCCGGTCGCGCGCATGCCGCTCAGCTCGCAGCAGGAGAACTTCTTCGTCTGGATGTACGCCACCGACCAGCCGCGCGACGTCGGCCCGGTCAGCGTGGGGATCCGGATCACCGACACCCTCGACCCGGACACCCTGGAGGCCGCCCTGGGCGAAGTGGTGCGCCGGCACGAGGCGCTGCGCACCGTCTTCCACTACGCCGACGGCACCGCCGACGCCGTCGTACTCGCCGAACTGCCGCCCGAGATGCGGCGGATCCGGGCCGAAGGCGCCACGCACGCCGATCGCGAACGGTTCGCCCGCGAGCATGCCGGCGCCGAACGCGAACAGCACTGGGACCTCGCACGCGGACCCCTCGTACGCGCCCTGCTGATCGAACTCGACCCCGAGGACCACGTGCTGGTCCTCGCGGTGCACCACATGGTGTTCGACGGCTGGTCGATGGGTGTACTGCTCCGAGAACTCGCCCTGGTCTACTCGGCGTCGCACACCGGTCGGCCCGCTCCGCCGCCGCCGCCGACGCCGACCTGCTCGGAACACCTGGGCTGGGCCCGCGCGCAATGGCCGCGCACCCGCCCGTTCTGGGAGGCGTCCCTGGCCGGGGCGCCCGCCGCCCTCGACCCGTTCCCCGGGCGAGCGGCCACCGCTCTGCTGCACAGCGGTTCGGTGCGTTTCGGCCTTGCCGCCGACCTGGTCGAGCGGTTGCGCACGGCCGCCCGTGAGCGGGGCGCGACGCCGTTCATGGTGGCCACCGCGTGCTGGACGGGCGTCCTGGCACGGGCGTCCGGCATCCGGGACATCGTGGTGATGTCGCCGGTACCCGGCCGGACCCGACCCGGCAGTGAGAACCTGATCGGCTGCCTCGTGCAGTCCCTGTTGATCCGGGTCGACCTGGGCGGCGACCCGTCGTACGACGACCTGCTCGACCGGGTCCGTACCGCCGCGGTGGCCGCGACCGAGCACCAGTGCTACCCGTTCGCCGAGTTCTACCCGCGCTTTCCGGACGCGGCCTGGGTCCGCTACGAGAGTTGGAGCAATCAGGCGCACTTCCTGGGCCTGCTCTCCGAACCCTTCGAGCTGCCCAGGCAGTTGGACGCCGAATGGCCCACGCCGGACGGCCGCCCGGACCTGGGCGTGCCCGAGCTGGCCCTGACCGAACAGCCCGACGGCACCATCGCCGGCTGGCTGCTGTACAACGACCGCGCGTTCGCCCCGTCCGTCGTCGAGGACCTGGCCCAAGCCTTCGTCGAGGCCTGCGAGTTCGCGCTCGACCACCCCCAGGCGCCGGTGTTCGGGGACACCGCCGCACTGGTTCACGCACCCACCGCCTCCCAGGAGGGCCGCTGATGCGCACCACCCGACCGGTCTCCCTGCCGCCGGAATCCCCGTGCCGAGCCCCGGTGTCCCCGGCGCAACACGGCATCCGGTTCACCGAACTCGCGGTACCCGCGGGCACCACGCACCACATGCCGCTGAGCATCCGGTTCACCGGCGAACTCGACCCGGCCGCGCTCGCGCACGCCTGTGACGCGATCGTGGTGCGCCACCCGGTCCTGGGCAGCGCGCTGCGCGAACTCGACGGGGAACCGTGGCTGGTCCCCGCCGACACCGTTCCGCACCTGGTGATCGAGGACCTGACCGAGACGCCCGAAGAGCAACGCGGCCACGAGGTGGCCGAGTCGCTGCGCCGCGAGACACTGCGCCCGTTCGACCCGGAGACCGGGCCGCTGGTGCGCTTCACCCTGGTCGACGCGGGCCCCGGACACCGGACCCTGCTCGTGGTCGCCCACCACCTCGCCTTCGACGGCGCCTCCAAGGACATCCTCGTCCGCGATCTGGGCGCGCACTACGCCGCGTTCGGCACCGGCGTCAAGCCGGATCTGCCGGACCTGGAGGAGTCGGAGGACGCGGAGCGTATCGCCCGCGAGGCGGCCGAGGCCGAGCGCCGGGTCGGCCTGGCCGAGATCCGCTTCGCCGGCGAGGAACGTGAACCACCCGCCGTGACCCTGCCCGGACTGCGCCGGACCGCGATCGACGGCGGCACCGGCGGGTCCGTGCCGATCCCCGTCGAGGACGAACTTCGCGTGGCCGTCGCCGCCACCGCCGAACTCCTCGGGGTCAGTACCTTCGCGCTGCTCCTGGGTGCGCTGCACACCCAGCTGTGGCGTTACGGCAACGAACGGGCCACGGTCGCCATCGACCTGGGCACCCGCACCCCGCACAGCCGGGAGCGGGTGGGTCCCTACGTCAATGAACTCCCCATCCACACCACTCCGTCCGCCGACCTCACCTTCCGCGCCTTCGTCCAGGCGCTGCGGGCCGACCTGCGCAAGCTGTACCCGGTCCGCGACGTGCCGCTCGGCCGGGTCGTCACCGGCCTGACCCCGCGCCTGGCGCTCGCGCCGGTGTCGATGAGCTATCGCCGCCGTACCTCGGTGCCCGACTTCGCGGGCCTGCCCGCGTCGATCGACTGGACGGTGTTCAACCACGCCGCGCGCGGCGACCTGCACATGCAGTGCCTGGACGACCCGGATCGACTCGCACTGCACCTGCACTACGCGACCGCCGCCCTCGACGAGGGCGCCGCGACGGCGATCGCGGGCCACTACCGGACCCTGCTGCGGGCGATCGTCGCCGACCCGGACACCCCGCTGTCCCGCCTCGCCCTGCAGAGCGCCGACGAGCGCGAACGTATGGTGCGGGACTGGAACGACACCGGGCAGAAGAGGGAAGACGTCACCCTGCCAGCCCGGTTCGCGGCGCAGGCCGCCCGTACCCCCGACTCGATCGCGGTGGAGTGCGGCACGACCCGGCTCACCTATGCTCGACTCGACGCGGCCGTCGACGCGGTGGCTCGGCGGTTGCGGGGCGCCGGGATCGGCCGGGGCGACCTGGTCGCGGTCTGCGTGCGCCGTACGGCCGCGCTGCCCACCGCGCTGCTCGGGGTGCTGCGGGCGGGTGCCGCGTATCTGCCGCTGGACCCGGAATACCCGTCGGCTCGACTGACGATGGTGCTCGAAGACTGCGGCGCCGACGCCCTGTTGACCGAACGCGACCTGCTCGGCCGATTTCCCGGCTGCGCCGACGAAGCGCTGCTGATGGACGGGATCGTCACCGGGGCGGCGGTGATCGACCCGGCCGGTCCCGACCCGGTGCCCGCACCCCCACCGACGCCCGGCGAACTCGCCTACGTGCTGGCCACGTCCGGCTCCACCGGCCGCCCGAAGGGCGTGGAGATCGAACACCGCGCGCTGAGCAACCTGCTCGCCTCGATGCGGGACGTCCTGGCCTGCGCCGCCGACTCGGTGTGGCTCGGCCTGACCTCGGCGTCCTTCGACATCTCGGCGGTCGAGCTGTACGTGCCGCTGATCACCGGCGGGCGACTCGTGCTCGCCGGGGACGGGGAGGCCCGGGACGGCCGGGCGCTGCTTCGGTTGATCCGGGGCCGACGGGTGACCCATGTCCAGGCCACTCCGTCCGGCTGGCGCATGCTGCTCGACGCGGGCTTCGAGGAGCCGGCGGTGTTCGCCGTCACCGGTGGCGAACCGCTGCCGGTGCCGCTCGCACGGGAGTTGCGCCGCCGCGCTCGCCGCCTGGTGAACGCGTACGGGCCGACCGAGACCACGGTGTGGTCCAGCACCGCCGAGATCGGCCCGGACGACGAGGTGACCATCGGCCGCCCGATCGCCAACACCCGGATGTACGTCCTGGACCGACACCTGACCCCCACCCCGGTCGGCGTCACGGGCGACCTGTACATCGGCGGCGACGGACTGGCCCGGGGCTACCGCCGGTTGCCGGGCGTCACCGCCGACCGCTTCGGGCCCGACCCGTACGGCCCGCCCGGCGCCCGCCTCTACCGCACCGGCGACCTGGCCCGCTATCGCGACGACGGCCGGATCGAGTTCCTGGGCCGGGACGACCACCAGGTCAAGATTCTCGGCCATCGGGTCGAACTCGGCGAGATCGAGGGCGCGTTGCTCGACCACGAGGGCATCGCGGCGGCGGCCGTGACGGTGCGTGAGGACGGTGCCGACGGGCCGCTCCTGGTCGCCTACCCGGTCCCGCGCGGCGCCGCCACGCCGAGCGCGGCCGAACTGCGCGTGCATCTGGCCGCGACCCTGCCCCGAGCCCTGGTACCCGGCGTCTATGTGCCGCTGGAGCGCCTGCCGCTGACCCCCAACGGCAAGCTGGACCGGGCCGCGCTGCCCGCGCCGCCGCGCCTGCGGGCGGTCGAACCCGACCCGGCCGACGAGGCGGAGACCCCCGCCGACACCGGGCCCGCCGCCGAGATCACCGCGATCTGGCGCGAAGTGCTCGGCCTGGACGACATCCGTCCCGACGAGGACCTGTTCGACTTGGGCGGCCACTCGCTGACCGTCACCCGGATCGGCGCGCGGATTCGCAAACGCCTCGGCGTCGACGTACCGCTGCACGTGTTCTTCGAAACCCCGACCATCTCCGGACTCACCAGCGCGGTATCCGCGATGCGAAGCGAGCGGCGGCCATGAACAACCCGACCCGAAGCCACGACCCGCACCCGTTGTCGGCGCCGGACCGGCCCGCCGACCCGTCCGCGTCCGCGTCCCGCCCATCGCGGCGTATTCCGCTGTCCGCCGGCCAGGAACGGTTGTGGCTGCTCGATCGGATCAACCCCGGCGACGCGGCGTTCAACATGTTCCAGGTCCACCGCCTGCGCGGCCCGCTCGACGTGGCCGCCCTCGACCGCGCCCTGTCCGAACTGGTCGACCGGCACGACAGCCTGCGCGCGACCTTCCCCGACGAGGACGGCGTACCGATCCAGGTGATCGGCGCGCCCGGGACGTTCGTCCTGGAGCGTGTGCGAGTCGACGGCGCCCCGGCCGAGCGTGAACAACGCGCCCGCGACCTGGTCGCCGAACGCACCAACCGCGCGTTCGACCTGGCCCGGGGCCCGCTGTTCGCGGCGAGCCTGCTGCACCTGGACTCCGCCGGCCGGGACCACGTGTTGTGCCTGGCCCTGCACCACATCGTCGCCGACGGCTGGTCGATGAACGTGGTCGACGAGGAACTGGCCGCTCTGTACGCGGCGTTCGCCGAAGGCCGCCCCTCGCCGCTCACCCCGCTGCCGCTGAGCTACGCCGACTACGTACGGCGCCAACACGAACTCCTCGACGAGCCCGGCTTCGAGGAACGACTGACCTACTGGACCCGACAACTCGCCGGCGCGCCGACCCTGGAACTGCCGGTCGATCGACCCCGGGGCGGCGGCACCGACACCGATTCCGGACACGGCGGCACGGTCACCCACCACCTGCCCGCCTCGCTGCGCACCGGAATCGAGCAACTCGCCCGGCGCGAACGGGTGACCCTCTACATGACCCTGCTCGCCGGATACCAGACCCTGCTCGCCCGCTACTGCGACCAGGAGGACGTCTGCGTCGGCTCGCCGCTGGCGGGTCGGGACGAGGAGGACTACGAGCCGCTGGTGGGCTATTTCCTGAACACCCTGGTCCTGCGCGGCAGCACGGCCGGTGACCCGTCGTTCCGCGACTTCCTGGGCCGCACCCGCACCGTGGCCCTCCAGGCGTACGAGCATCAGGACGTACCGTTCGAGCGACTGCTCGGCGCGCTGGACGTGGACCGGGATCCGGACAGCCCACCGGTGTTCCAGACCATGCTGACTCTGCGCCCACCGGCCGGAGCCGGGCTGCGTCTGGCCGGGGTTGCCGCCGAGGGGTTCGAATCGGGCTTTCGGCAGGCGAAGTTCGATCTGGCGCTGGAGGTCTGGCCGGAAGGGGACGAGCTGGTCACCGAGTTCGTCTACAACAGCGACCGCTTCGCTCCCGAGAGCATCGCCCGACTGGCCCGTTGCTT
This sequence comes from Embleya sp. NPDC056575, assembly GCF_042793325.1. NCBI lineage: Bacteria > Bacillati > Actinomycetota > Actinomycetes > Kitasatosporales > Streptomycetaceae > Embleya > Embleya sp. NPDC056575. The sequence goes on along the minus strand of NZ_JBHTVA010000020.1, from coordinate 129,415 downwards.
CGAGACCCTGCTCGCGGGCGCGGTCGCGCATCCGGACACCCCGCTGTCCCGGCTGCCGCTGTTGTCGGCTGCCGAGCGCATCCGGGTGCTGGCGGGAGCGATGGGGCCGACCGGCGGCGAATGCCCGGACCCGGTCGTGGCCTTCGAGGTGCAGGCGCTGCGCACCCCGCGTGCGGTCGCCGTCGAGTCGGGCGACAGCCGGGTCGACTACGCCGACCTCGACGCCCGCGCGAACCGGCTGGCCCGGGTGTTGCGCCGGGCCGGCACCGGACCGGACACGGTGATCGCGGTCTGCGCCGAGCGCTCGATCGAGACGGTCGTCGCGCTGCTGGCCGTGCTCAAGGCGGGTGGCGCGTATCTGCCGATCGACCCGACGTCGCCGACCGAGCGGATCGGGTGGATGCTGGCCGACGGAGGAGCGGAACGCGTGTTGTGCCGGGCGCGGTTCGCCGATCGTTTCGCGGGCGGCGAGTTGCCGGTGTCGCTGCTGGACGAGGTCGACGCGGATCCGCGTGGCGACACGGATGAGGAGCCGCCCGCCCGGATCGCGGGGCCCGACCATCTCGCCTACATCATCTACACCTCCGGCTCCACCGGCCGACCCAAGGGCACCCCGATCACCCGGGAGGCGCTGGCCGGTCGGGTGGCGTGGATGCGCGAGCGGTATCGGAGCGGCCCTGGCGACCGGGTGTTGCAGTTCGCCTCGTTCGGCTTCGATACGCACGTCGAGGAGCTGTATCCGAGCCTGCTCGGCGGCGCCACGCTCGTGCTCGCCCCCGCCGACGGGTTGTTGCCGGACTTCTTCGGCACCGCGGCCGGGCGCTCGCTGACCGTGCTCGACCTGCCGACCTCCTACTGGCACGAACTCGTGGCCCAGACTCCGGGGTTGGCCTGGCCCGAAACTCTGCGGCTGCTGATCCTGGGCGGGGATCAGGCCGACGCCGCCTCGATGCGGCGCTGGCACGAGGTGTTCGGCGAGCGGGTCGAGGTGGTCAATACGTACGGTCCGACCGAGGCCGCGGTGATCGCCACCGCGGCGGACCTGGCCGGGGGTGCGGCCGGGGCCTGGGACGGTTCCCGGCCGCCGATCGGCCGCCCGCTCGCGGACACCCGCGTGCATGTGCTGGATCGACACCTGGAACCCGTGCCGATCGGGGTCGCCGGCGAACTGTGCATCGGCGGAACCGGGTTGGCACGCGGCTATCTCGGCCGACCCGCCCTGACCGCGCGCCACTTCGTGCCCGACCCGTACGGGCCGCCCGGCGCCCGGCTCTACCGCACCGGCGACCGGGCCCGGGTGCGATCGGACGGTGCCCTGGAGTTCCTGGGCCGCGACGACCACCAGGTCAAGCTGCGCGGCTACCGGATCGAACTCGGCGAGATCGAGGCGGCCCTGGTGGCGCGGCCGGACATCGGGCAGGCGGTGGTGGTGGTCCGGGAGGAGCGGGGCGATCGACGGCTGGTCGCCTACGTGGTGCCGGAGGCGGGCGGGTCGATGCCTGTGCCGGACGCGGCGCGGTTGCGGGCCGCGCTGGGCCGTACGCTGCCGGCCCATCTGGTGCCCGCGGCGTTCGTGACGCTGGACCGGCTGCCGCTGACCCCGAACGGCAAGCTGGACCGGGCCGCGCTGCCCGCGCCCGAGCGGCACGTCACGCCCGAAGCGTCGTTCGTGGCGCCGCGCGGCAGCGCCGAGGAACTGGTCGCGGAGACCTTCGGTGAGGTGCTGGGGGTGCCTCGGGTCGGCGCGCTGGACGACTTCTTCGCGCTCGGTGGCCATTCGTTGCTGGCCACCCGGGCGGTGGCCCGACTCGGCGCCGCGATCGAACTCGCGGTGCCGATCCGGACCCTGTTCGCCGATCCCACCGTGGCCGGTCTGGCCGCGGCGATCGAGGAACTGCTGATGGCCGAACTGGACGAGCTGTCCGAGGCGGACGCCGAACGACTGGTGCTGGACGCGACCGAGACGGGGGACCCGCGATGACGCTCACTTCACCCCCGACCCGAACGGGCGGCCTGTCCGCCGCGAAGCGGGCCCTGCTGGAACAGCGGTTGCGCCGGTCGACGGCCGCCGCCCCGCCGTCGATTCCCCGGCTGCCGGACGAGGCCGAGATTCCGCTGTCCTCGGCGCAGATCCCGCTGTGGTTCATGGAGAACCTGACACCGGGCACCGCCGCCTACACCATCCCGTTCGCGCTGCGGCTGCGCGGGCCGCTGGACGAGGCGGCGGTGGAGCGGGCGTTGACCGGGCTGCTCGCCCGGCACGACAGCCTGCGCACCACGTTCGGGACCAGCGCCGACGGTCACCCGACCGCGACCGTGCACCCGCCGGCGCCGGTTCCCGTGACTCGGCGCGACGCGCCCCTCGACCTGGATCTCGGGGCACGCGAGCGGTGGGCCGCGGCGCTCGTTGGCGAGGAGTTCGCCCGGCCGTTCGACCTGGAGGTGGCCCCGCTGTTCCGGGCCGCGCTGGTGCGGTTGGACCGGGACGACACGATCCTGGTCGTGGTGCTGCACCATCTGGTCGGCGACGGCTGGTCGGTGCACCTGATGGTGAACGAACTCATGGCGGACTACAACGCGTTCGTCGCCGGGCTCGATTCGCCGCTGTCGGCGCCGGCGGTGCGCTACGGCGACTACGCGGCCTGGCAGCAGCGGCGGCTCGGCGGTGCCGAGGGCGAACGTGCCGCCGCCTATTGGCGCGAACGACTGGCGGGCGTGGGTACCCTGGCGCTGCCCACCGACCGGCCGCGCCCGCCCCGGCAGACGTTCTCCGGGGACGGGCACTCGTTCGTGCTCGACCCGGAACTGTGCGACGCGGTCACCGCGCTGGGGCGGGCCCACGGTGCCACGCAGTACATGACGCTGCTGGCGGCGTGGCAGGCGGTGTTGTCCCGGCACGGCGGGCAGAGCGAGTTCGCGGTCGGCTCGCCCATCGCGGGGCGTCCGCATCCGGATCTGGAGCCGATGATCGGCATGTTCGTCAACATGCTGGTCATGCGGGCGCCGCTGGCGGGTGATCCGACCTTCGCCGAACTCCTGGGCCGGGTACGGGAGAGCAGCCTGGATGCCTACGCCCACCAGGATCTGCCGTTCGATCAGGTGGTGCGCGGGCAGAACGTGGTGCGCGACGTCTCCCGGACGCCGCTGTTCCAGGTCACCTTCGCGCTTCAGAACTACGGGCGCGGAGAGCAGGGTTTCACCGGTCTCGCGCACGACTGGTTCACCGCCGACTCCCGGGTGACCCGCTTCGATCTGAGCCTGTTCGTGTTCGAGGTCGGCACCGGGATGCACGGGTTGATGACCTACAACACCGACCTGTTCGACGCGGCCACGGTCGAGCGGCTGGCCGGGCATCTGGCCACGCTGTTGCGGTCGGTGGTCGCCGATCCGCACGTGCCGCTGTCCCGGATCGACCTGCTCGGCGCGGCCGAGCGGGCCCGGCTGCTCACCGAGTGGAACGACACGGCTCGTGCGCCGTCCGAACACACCACGCTGGCCCGGGCGATCGAGACGCAGGTGGCCCGCGATCCGCGTGCGCCGGCGGTGACCCACCAGGGCGACACGCTCGACTACGGCGAACTCGACGCGCGCGCGAATCGGCTGGCTCGGCGGTTGCGGGCGGCCGGGGCGGGGCCGGAGACGCCGGTCGCGTTGTGCCTGGAGCAGTCCTTGGACCTGGCGGTGGCGGTGCTCGCCGTGCTCAAGGCGGGCGCGGCGTATCTGCCGCTGGATCCGGAACAGCCGGTGGAGCGACTGACGTTCATGCTCACCGATGCGGCGGTGCGGGTGGTGGTGACCGACACCGCGCTGCGGGAACGTACGGTGGGCCACACCGGAGCGGTGGTTCTGGTCGACCGTGAACGGGCCGCGATCGAGGCGGAGAGCGCGGATCCGCTGCCGGGCACGGCGCAGCCGGGGAATCTGGCCTACGTGATCTACACCTCCGGTTCCACCGGGCGTCCCAAGGGAGTCGCGGTCCAGCACCGGGAGGCGCTGGCCTATCTGGAGGGGGTGCGCGAGCGGTTCGAGGTGGTGCCCGGGTCGGTGTACGGGCTGGCCCAGTCGTTGTCCTTCGACTTCGCGATCACCGCGCTGTACCTGGCCTGGACCACCGGCGGCGAACTGCACCTGATGCCCAAGCGGTTGTCCGGCGCCGAGTTCGCCGACTACATGGCCCGGCATCCGGTCGACTACCTCAAGATGACACCCTCGCATCTGGCCGGGCTCGCCGCCGAGGTCGGTACCGAACCGCTGTTGCCCCGGCGGTTGTTGATCCTGGGTGGCGAGGGCTCGTCGTGGGAGTGGACCCGGGACCTGGCCGCACTGGGCGGTTGCGCGGTGGTCAACCACTACGGGCCCACCGAGACGACGGTGGGGGTGACCACCTACCGGGTCCGGCCCGACGACACGGCGACCTCGACCGTGACGCCGATCGGCCGGCCGCTGCCGAACGCGCGGGTGTACCTGTTGGACGCCCACCTGGAACCGGTGCCGATCGGCGTCACCGGGGAGATCCACATCGGCGGCGAACGGCTGGCCCGGGGCTATCTGGGCCAACCCGGAGCCACCGCCGACCGGTTCGTCCCCGACCCGTTCGGCCCGCCGGGCGGGCGGCTGTACCGCACCGGCGACCTCGGCCGGTATCTGCCCGGCGGCGACATCGAGTTCCTGGGGCGCGGCGACCAGCAGATCAAGATTCGCGGCTACCGGGTCGAACCCGCCGAGATCGAAGAGGCGTTGCGGGCACACGAGGGTGTCGCGCAGGCCGTGGTGGACGCGCGCGGTCCGGCGGGCGGGCAGCGGCTGATCGCGTATCTGGTGCCACCGGAGGAGGACGGGGGCGCATCGGCGCTCTCGGGTGAGCGTCCCGCCGGAGCGGACCTGCGGCGCGCGTTGTTGTTGCGACTGCCCGAGTACATGGTGCCGTCGCGCTTCGTGTGGCTGGACCGCATGCCGCTGAAGGCGCACGGCAAGGTGGATCGGGCGCTGCTGCCCGAACCCGACGCGGCCGAGGGCGCGGGTGGGGGTGAGCGGGTACCGCCCGCGAGCGAACTCGAGGCAACACTCGTCGAGATCTGGACCCGGGTCCTCGAACTCGCCTCGGTGGGTGTGACGGACGACTTCTTCGAACTCGGCGGCCACTCGCTGCTCGCCATGCAGGTGTTGGCCCGGCTGCGCAAGGTGCTGCCGCTCGGTGGGCGGCAGGTCTCGCTGCTCGAACTGTTCAAGCACCGGACCATCCGCGAACTGGCGCAACTGCTCGAACGCCCGGTCGGTGCGGACGAACCACGGTCTCTGCTGCACGAGTTGACCCGGCCGATCCCGGTCGGGCAACGGGTGTTGTCGCTGGTGTGTGTGCCGTACGGCGGCGGCAGCGCGGTGGTCTACCAGCCGTTGGCGGACGCGCTGCCGGCGGGGCACGCGCTGTACTCGGTGGCGATTCCCGGCCACGACCTGTCCATGCCGGAGGCGCCCAGGCCGATCGAGGAGGTCGCCCGGGAGTGTGCGGACGAGATCCTGGCCGGGGTCGAGGGGCCGTTGGCGCTGTACGGGCACTGCGGGGTGGGCAGCGCGCTCACCGCGCAGATCGCCTATCTCCTGGAGCAGGCCGGGCGCCGTCTGGAGGCGGTGTACCTGGGCGCGATCTTCCCGTTCGCCCGGCCCGAGGGCGGTGTGCTCGGCGCACTGACCCGATTCGCCGGCCTGGAGCGGCTGCGCGGAGACCGGGTGCATCTGAACTGGCTGACCTCGATGGGCGCCGACCTCGGCGACCTGGACGAGGAGCAGGTGAGCTTCATCATCCGCAACATGCGCAAGGACGGGCGGACTTCGGAGGCCTATTTCACCAAGCGCATGGCCCAGGACCTGCCGCCGCTGGCCGCGCCGGTGATCTCGGTGATCGGCGAGCGTGACCCGAGTACCGAGTTCTACCAGGAGCGCTACCGCGAATGGCACTTCATGGCCGCGGCCACGGCGTTGGTGGTGATCGACGAGGCGGGGCACTACTTCCTGCGTTACCGGGCCGAGGAGTTGGCCGAGATCGTCACCGCCACGCATGAGGCGGTGGCGCGGGAGCGTACCGAACCGCTGACCCGGGCGGTGCGCGGCGAGGACGCGGGCTGGTGGCTGCACGGGGTTTCCGGGGCCGAATCGGGCTCTGTGGCCGAGTCGGTGCCGGGTTCGGTGCCGGGTTCGGTCGCGGATGTGAAGACCGCGGGTCGGTCGGCGGTGCGGCCGAGCATGGGCCGCTTCACGGCGGTGGCGCTCGGGCAGCTGGCCTCGATCACCGGGTCGGCGCTGACCGAGTTCGCCATCCCGATCTGGATCTACCTGCGCACCGATTCGCTCACCCGGTTCGCGCTGTTCTCGGTGTTGGCCCTGGTGCCGGGCATCGTGGTGGCGCCGCTCGCGGGCGCGGTGGTGGACCGCAACAGCCGCCGGTCGGTGATGTTGGCCGCGGACTGCGTGGCGGGTCTGGTGCAGGTGACGATGGCGCTGCTGCTGTGGTCGGGCCATCTGGGGGTGGGCGCGGTGTACGGCCTGCTCGTGGTGTTGTCGCTGACCGCGACGTTCCAACGACTGGCCTACAACTCGGCGGTACCGCAGCTGGTGCCCAAACGTTATCTGGGGCACGCCAACGGGATCGTGCAAATGAGCACCGGGCTGGCCCAGTTGGTGGTGCCGCTGATCGCGGTGGCGCTGCTCGCGGGCATCGGGCTCGGCGGGATCCTGCTGATCGACATCACCACCTTCGTGATCGCGGTGACGGTGGTGGCGTTCGTGCCGTTCCCCGACACCATGGCGCAGACCCGGCGCGAGAGCATGGTCAAGGAGATCGCCAACGGCGTGCGCTACTCGATGGGGCACGCGGGATTTCGCACGATGTTGCTCTACTTCGCGCTGTTGAACGTCTTCCTGGCGCCGATGCTGGTGCTGATGACGCCACTGGTGTTGTCGTTCGGCTCGGTACACACCGCCGGCGCGGTCGGCATGGCGGCCGGGGCGGGTGCGCTGCTCGGCGGGCTGGCCATGGGCGTGTGGGGCGGGCCGCGGCATCGGCGGATGCACGGGATCCTGGTCGCCACGGTGCTGATCGCGGTGTTCGCCTTCCTGGCCGGGCTGCGGCCCTCGCCGGTGCTGGTCGGGATCTCCTTCTTCGGGGTGTTCTTCGGCCTGTCGCTGCTCAACGGCATCTACGCGACGATCATCCAGGTCAAGGTGCCGCAGCGGTTCCACGGCCGGGTGATCGCGCTGAACACGATGGTGGCGTGGTCGACCCTCCCGCTGGGCTTCGGGGTGATCGCACCGCTGTCCGTGCACCTGCTCGAACCGCTGTTGCGTCCGGACGGCGCGCTCGCCTCCAGCGTCGGCCGGGTGATCGGCGTGGGGGAGGGGCGCGGCACCGGATTCCTGTACCTGATCTGCGCGTCCGCGATGATCCTGCTGGCCCTCGCCTCGTTCCGACACCGGGTCGTCTCGCGCTTCGACGATGAGGTACCCGACGCCATGCCGGACGACCTGATCGGCATCGAGGAACGCCGCAAGCGCACCAAGACCCCATCCACCGGGCCCAACCCGACCCACCCCGAACCGGAGAAGGTATGACCACCGACGACGAACCCACACCCGTGTGCCGTGTAGTGATCAACGACGAGGAGCAATACTCGGTCTGGGCCACCGACCGCGACATCCCGGCGGGCTGGCGCCCCGAAGGCTTCACCGGCCCCCGCGAGGACTGCCTGGCCCACATCGACAAGGTCTGGACCGACATGCGCCCCCGCAGCGTACGCGAGGCCCCGAACGCCTGAGCCGACACCGGCGGTGGGCCCGCATCGGGCCCACCATCGGTAGGCGGTCACCGAACCAGGTTCAGCAGCCGATCGGTGTCGAGCGTGATGTCGACCGGCACGGGAAGGTGCACGCGGGTGCCGAAGGGGTGCCGGACAGCGGTGGCGTAGGCCCCGTTCTCGGGCCGGCCGTGCACGACCGCCTCGCGACCGTCGCGGTCGATCACGAGGCAGAGCGGGATCGCGGTCTCGGCATACACGAGCGGTTTCTCCTCGCGGGCACGCCGATCGTGCGCCCGCTCGCCGGAGGTCACCTCCACGACCATGAGCACTGCCGCGGGATCCGCCCACTCGCCGTGCCCGGCGAAGCTGCCGGCCGGCGCGAGCAGGGCGTCGGGCCGGAGCCGCCCACGATGGTCGACCTCGACCATGAGTCCGTACCCGGCGTAGAGCGAGTATTCCGGCCGCAGTCGTGCGAACGTCCGCATCAGCCACGCCACGACCTCGGAACGATCGCCATCGGCCCGCACCGTGGCCCGCATCGCGCCACGAACCAGTTCCAGCCGCACGAACTCGCCGTCGGCAGCCCGCTCGATTCCCTCGAACTCCTCGGCACCCATGCCGCCCCACGCGATCACCGGACGAGATCGAGGAGGGGGTCGGTGTCGAGGGTGAGGTCGATCGGGGCGGGGATCTGGAGGGGGCTGCCGAACGGGCGGTGGACGACGTTGGTGTATTTCGCGCCGTCCGGTTCGCCGTACACGATCGTCGCGGTCGATCAGAAGGTAGAGCGGGATGCCGGTCTCGGCGTATGCCCGGGGTTTGTCCTCGCGGTCGCGACGGTTGGTGTCCGGGTCGAACGAGGTCACCTCCACGACCATGAGCACCGCTGCGGGATCCGCCCACTCGCCGTGCCCGGCGAAGCTGCGCCTGGGCGCGACGGTGCAGTCCGGGCGCGCGCGACCGTTGCGGTAGCGCTCGACGCGGAGGCCGCGCTCCGGGTACACCGAGAGCTCGCGTTGCCTTCGAGTGAACTCCTCGATCAGCCACACGACGAACTCGTCGTGGTCGCCGTCGGGCATCGCCTTTACCCCCACCCTGCCGCCGATGAGTTCCAGCCGTAGTGCTTCGGCGGTATCGCGGGCGATGCCCTCGAACTGTTCGACGGGCATGCCTGCACGTTCGGTCACCGTGTTCATGGGTGGCCTCCGTTCCCGTGGCTCGCGTCGCGTCATTCGTCCATGATTGCCGCCGACCGCCCGTCCGACCATCAACCGGGCCGATGTGCTGTCGTCGGGTTGAACCTACGTGGGGATCTCGGGGGCGGGGTGGGAACTCGGGTGGTTCCCTCGAACGAGTGGGCGGGTCAGGGGGCTTTGGCCGGCTCGGGGGTTTGGGATCGGTGGTGGGCGTAGGTGCTGGTGGCTATGCCCACGGTTGTGATGATCGCGGCCAGGAGGTAGATGGCGCGCAGGCCCGGGCCGTCGGCGGTGTGGCCGCCGAGCCAGGCGCCGAGGGCGGCGGCCAGTTGGTAGGCGGAGGCGTTGACGGCCATGGCCAGGGTGGGGGCGGCGGAGGCCGTGGTCAGGACGCGGGTCTGCATGCCGGGGATGACCGCGAAGCCGAGGGCGCCGACGGCGAAGACCAGGATCGCGGTGGGTACGCGGCTGCCGGCGGTCGCCCACATGAGGACCAGGGTCGCGGCGAGCGCGGTCAACAGGTCGATCTGGGTGCGCATCGGGGCGCGGCCGGCGAGCCGCCCGCCGACGACATTGCCGACCGCCGCGCCGACGCCGTACGTCAGGAGCAGGATCGGTACGGATCCCTCCGCGAAGTGCGCGACGTCGGTGAGCAGCGGCGCGAAATAGGTGAAGACCGCGAGCAGTCCGGCGTTGGCGACGGCCGTGACGGCGATCGCCCACCGCACGTCCCGGCTGCGGAACACCCGCAGTTCGGCGACCGCCGAGCCGGCCGACACGGCACCGCGTACGTCCGCGACCAGCCGCCACACCAGGGCTGGCCCCAGCGCGCAGCACGCCGCGATGGCGACGAACGTGGACCGCCAGCCGAACGTGTTGCCGATCAGCGTGCCCAGCGGCGCGCCGAGGATCATCGACAGGTTCATCCCGAAGACCAGCGTGGACACCTTGGACGCCTGCCTGCCCGGCGCCGCCGTGGACGCGGCGATCACGATCGCGTTGGCGAAGAAGGTGGCCGTGACCAACGAGGTGACGATGCGCGCCGCGAACAGGACCGGATAGTTCGGGGCGAGCGCCGACGCCAGGTTCCCGACCACCACGATCGTGAGCAGGACGGTGATCAGCGGCTTGCGCCGCGCCCGGGCGGTGAGCGCGGTCAGCACCGGACCGCCGACGATCATGCCGATGGCGTACGCGGTCACCAGCGGCCCGGCGGCCGAGATCGACACGTCCACGACATCGAGGAGTGCGTCGCGGTCGTCGGTGACCTTGGCGAGCGTGCGCAGGCCGTAGTACGTGCTTTGGAAGGTCCGGGCCACCTGGAGCACGGGCCGGTCGCCGGTCAATTCGCCCGTGGCCCGGCCGATCGTGATCAGGTGGCAGAGGGCCTGCTCCAGGTCGACGAACTGTCGGTGCACCAGGTCCGCGACCATCTCGCTGCGCCCGCTCGGCTCGGTCGCGGCGTTGAGGGCCAGGCAGCCGCGCCGGCCGGGGTCGGCCAGGTCGAGGTCGATCATCCCAAGGAGCAGGTCCCGCAGCCGCTCCCGGACCGAGCCGCCCGGCGCGGCCGGCATCGCCACCTGCGCCTCGGCCAGGGTGCGGCCGTAGCGGCGCACCGACTCCTCGTACAGCCGGTGTTTGCTGCCGAACGCGTTGTAGAGGCTGCCCCGGCCGAGTCCCGTGCGGGTGCACAGGTCCTGCGTGGTGGTCGCCTCGTAGCCCTTCTCCCAGAACACCGCCATCGCGGCGTCGATGACGGCCCGGTCGTCGAACTCGCGCGGCCTGCTCATGAGAGGACGTCAACCAGTTCTGTACACATCAGTCAACAACGGCGGCGACCTGGTCCGTCGATCGGCGTCGGCGCCAGAAGGGGCGGTCGGCCCAGCGTTGTTCGGCGGCGTAGGCGTCGCCGTGGTTGCGGCGGTAGGCGTCGAGCAGGGTGGTGACGCGATCCCGGTACACGTCGAGGGCGCCCGGGTCGCCCGCCAGGCTCGCGTGGAGTGCCTCGGCGGCGGTCAGGCCGGTGTACAGGGCGGTGAGGATGCCCTGCGAGGAGAGCGGGTCGAAGGCTACGGCGGCGTCACCGACGGCGATCCAGCCGTCGCCGAAGACACGGTCCAGGTGCGCGCCGTGGGCGGGGGCGCGGCGTGGGGCCAGGTCGCGGGGGAAGGGCACGGCGGCCACTCGGGCCGCGGTGTGGGTGGTCTCGGCGAGGTGGACGCGGAAGGCGACGCCCCTGCCGGCCCCGTGAGTTGGTGCGTCGGCGTCGGTGAAGTAGACGAGCAGGAGTCGGCTGCCGGGGACGAGGGCGGTGTACCACCAGCCGTCGGGGGCCGCTTCGACCAGGGTGCTCGCGTCGGTGTACGACGCGGGGACGTCCGGCAGCGTCACGTGCAGCGCGACCAGTGCGTCCCGGGTCCGGCGGTGGGCGCCGCCGATGCCGGTCGCGATGCTCGCGCGGCGGCCCGTGGCGTCCACGAGCCGGTCGCAGACCGCGACTTCGTGCCGATCGCCGCGCCGCAGCGGTACCGACCACGTGCCGTCGGCACGCCGCGTCGGCGCGCCGACCCGGGTGTGCTCGGCGACCTCCGCGCCCGCCGCCCGGGCGCCCTCGCGCAGCCGTGCGTCGAACAGGGCGCGGTCCAGGTGCCGGCCGGATCCGTACGGGTCGGCGATGCCCGACACCGTGGCCGGGCGCGCCGAACCCCACGCGGACCGCGTGGCATGGCACAACAGGTGGCCCGGCCCCGGTACGTGCCCGGCCACACCCAGGTCGGCCAACAACCGCCCCGCGACCGCCGGCAGCGCCTCGCCGATCGCCGGCGGCCCCGAACCCGCGTCGGCGAGCAGGACCGAACGACCGGCCCGGGCCAGGGTGATCGCGGCCGAGGCGCCGGCCGGACCGCCGCCCGCCACGATCACCTCGTGGCGCCGACGGCCGGGCGGCGCCCCGGCCGCGGTCACCGGGTGTCCAGGTAGGGGTCGATGTTGTCGATGTAGCCCACCGTCACCTCCGCCGCGTCGTGCCCGGTCGCCTCGACCACGGACACCGTCGCCGTCTCGACCTCCATCCGCGCCGGGACGTGCACGTTCACCAGGTTGTGGGTGTCGGCGGCCTGATCGAAGGGCGGCTCGGGCGTCGATTCGACCCGCATCACCTTCGGGAAACGCCCGTCGCCCACGGTGTAGGGGCGGGTCTCGACGATGCCCAGCTTGTACCAGCCGTCCACCATCTGCCGGCGCTGCTCCTGCGGGGTGTTCCCGGTCAGGCCGCGCAACCACACCGCGCGGTGCGTGAAGGCGGCCTCGCGGTCCACCGAGCCGTCGCCGTCCGGGCGGTTGACTTTCTCGTAGTCGCTCTGCTTCAGCACATGGTTCGGCACGCGCGCCGGCCAGAACGTGGGCACGTACGGGTCGTAGCGCGGCCCGAGCCCGGCCTGCGACTCGTATCCGGCCCGACACCCGGCGGTGTCCGTCTGCCACGGCACCGCCATCCAGCGGCTCAGATCGCCCGGGCCCTGCGCGTGCAACGGCCCGTCGGCGGCCAGTGCCTTGTCCGGGGTCAGCGTGTCGCCGTAGTCGGGATCGGGCGCGCCCTCGGCACGCGGCAGGATCCGAAACGGCTCGGCGAACATCGACGCGTGCCGGATCGGCCAGGTCACCTCGATCCCCGGATGGAACGCGTCGGCCACACAGAAGTCCAGTGCGGCCCGATCCAACAACCCGGGCTGCGCGGCCGGCGGCGCGTCCTCCACCCGCGCGGGGTGACCCGGGAACGGCGCCGGATCGAACTCGCCCCGCGACCACGCGAGCAGCAGCCGGTCCTGGGTCGGGGACAACGTCATGTACTGCCGCACCGTGCGCGGCACACTCGCCATCCCGTCCCCGTACAACCACGGCCACGGCATCGGCGACTTGTCGTCGCGGCCGTAGTCGCGCAGCGCCGTGTACACCTGCCGGCGCAACTCGCGATACTTGGCCGCCGGGCTCCCGAGCCGGGCCAGGTTGTCCGGATCGAGGAAGTGCTCCGGACCGGCCCAGCCGAACTGCGCCGCGAACCCCGCGTTGACCCACTGGAGTTCGCAGAACCGGCGCAGGATCGGCTCGATGTGCTCGCCGAAGGAGACCTCGGCCGGGAACGGCAGTCGCCCCGTCGAGACGAACACGTCGAAGAGCAGGTCGTACAGGGTCCGCAGGGTGCGTACCTCGGGCGCGAAGTTCGGCGGCGCGACCACCACCCATGCCGGATCCACCGGGATCGGCATGCCGTCGACGGTGACCATCGCGGTGACCGGCCCGTCGGAGATGTCGTCGTACCAACCGTCGTTGTTGGTGACCGAGTTCAGCGGTGTGTGGTCGGGGGAGCCGGACGTGCCGTGTCCGCCGAGCACCACCAACCGGCCCGCCTCGTCCGCGTGCATCTCGCCCAGCGGCACGTCGACCCGGCCGAGGAAACGACCGCCGGTGAACGGCACGGTCGCGCCGCTCGCCGCGTCGAGGGTCTTGCGGCCGGGATCGATCACCAGTGAACTCCGGTCGGCCACGCGGGGGTTGCGCCGCACCGACGGCTTGGCCGCCGGGTCGCGGGAGTCGGGGATGTCCAGCGGCAGATGGAACTCGTACCAGCCGGCCTTGCGGTTGGCCACGTGCACACCCCAGGTGATCCTGGTGCCCGGGTCGGCGGTGGTCACCTCGCGCACCACCCGGCCGTCGGCGGTGTAGCCGTACAGACGGAACCGGGCCGCCTGCCGCTTGATCGCGCCGTCGGGATCCTTGAACGAACCCGCCGGGGACACCGGCGGGTTCGGCGTCTCGGGACCGAGGAACCAGCCGTCGCGGCGCGTGCTGTTGCCCACACGCGCGATGCCGATGGCCGGGTGGATCCGTAGTCGGACGATCGCATCGCCCGTCCTGCCGCTGCCGTTGCGGTCGCTCACAACACTCCCGTCGCCGTCGTGCGTCCTCGCCGCCGGGACGAACACGCCCACGGGGGTCGGCCGCTCGCCACGACGCGATACTTCTGCCAGTCGCGCGCGCCCCTACACGCTGGCCAACCGCACATACCCGGCGCAAGGCCCAGTCGGGTGACAAACCGGGAATCGGCGCGACCCCGCCCGGGTGTGGGCGGGGCCGCGGGTTCGGCGGCGGCGCGCGTCAGTCGGCCGACAGGCGGGTCACCTCGGTGACTTCCACCAGCCGGCGCAGTCTGGCCTCGACCCGGGCGGCATCGCGCCGATGCACGCTCACCTCCACCATGGCGGCGCCGAGGTCGGTCGAGGTGTAGGTCAGTCGGTGGACGCCGTGGTTGTTGAGGACGGAGGCGACCCGGGCCAGCGAGCCTTGGTGATGGCGCATGCGGGCCACCAGGTGGGCGATCTCCGGGTCGGCGGTTCGGGGCCGGTCCGGTGGGCCGAGCCGTGGGCCGGGTGGGGTGGACCGAGCGACATCGAGGACCTGGGTGCCGTCGTCGACCATGGGTCGCTGTGCTCCTGTCGTGGGTGGGGGGAGGGTGCGCGGTTTCGAGGCGAACCGTCGGAGAAAACAGAAAGACCCCTCGCGAAGCGCGAGAGGTCTGCGTGCGGACGGTGGGCCGCAGGGAATGGTCGTCCTGGTCAGCCCGGTGTCGGCACGCTGTCGGTAATAATCGCCCGACGCCGCATGACATCGAAGTTCGCACACCCGCCACGCCTCGTCCAACGTGTCTCATGATGCGGATGGCGGCCCCGTGCCGGAGCCGGTGGACACGTTCGGCGCCCGATGCGCATGCCGAAGCACCCGGACGATCCGGTCGTCGGATCGGATGGTGATCCGACGACCGGTCGATCGTCCGGGTGCCGCGGGTCGTTCAGCGAGTGCTCGGGGAAGGCTCCCGACGTCTCAGAACTTGATCCACTCGCTGGACGTGGTCACCGAGTCCAGGATGTCCTGGATCGGGTCGATGCCCAGGCCCGGGCCGGTGGGCACGTCGAGGTGTCCGTCGGCGAGTTCGAACGGCGTGGTGATGTCGGTGGCGAAGTAGCGGCGCGAGGCCGACGTGTCGCCGGGGAGCACGAAGCCGGGGAGCGCGGCGAGGGCGACGTTGGCGGCGCGGCCCAGGCCCGTTTCCAACATGCCGCCGCACCAGACCGGCACGCCGTGCGCCACGCACAGGTCGTGGATGGCCTTGGCCTCCAGGTAGCCGCCGACCCGGCCCGGCTTGATGTTGATGATCGAGGCCGCGCCCAGGGTGATCGCGGCGGCGGCGTGCTCGACCGACTCGATCGACTCGTCCAGGCAGACCGGGGTCTTCAACTGCTTGGCCAGCGCTGCGTGTTGCACCAGGTCGTCGTCGGCCAGCGGCTGTTCGATCAACAGCAGGTCGAAGTCGTCCAGCTTGGCCAGCTGCCGGGCGTCGGCCAGCGTGTACGCGGCGTTCGCGTCCACCTGGAGCAGCAGATCGTCGCCGAACCGCTCGCGCACCGCGCGCACCGGCGCCAGGTCCCAGCCCGGCTCGATCTTCAGCTTGATCCGGACATAGCCCTCCTCGACGAACCCGCTCACCGACTCCAGGAGTTCGGGGATCGAGTCCATGATGCCCACGGACACCCCGCACGGCACCCGATCGCGCGACGCGCCCAGGAAGGAGCCGAACGACTCACCGGAGACCCGCAGTTGCGCGTCGAGCACGGCCGTCTCCAGCGCCGCCTTCGCCATCCGGTGGCCCTTGAACGGCTTCATCGCCCGCTTCGCCGCCCGCGCGTCCACCTTTTCCGGCAGCGCGGGGATCAGGAAACGCTTGAGCACGTCGAGCGCGGCGTCCACGTACTCCGAGCTGTACAGCGGCTCGGACATCGCCACACACTCGCCCCAGCCCTCCCCCTCGGGGGTGACCACGCGCACCAGCACGATGTCGCGGGCGGTCTCGACGCCGAAGGAGGTGCGGAACGGCGCGCGCAGCGGCATCGCGATCCGGCGCAGTTCGATTGCGTTGATCTTCATGGTGCCTGGACTCCTGATCGGTTCGAAGTGGTTCGGTGGCAGGTCATGCGACCGGCCCGCGGGTGAGGACGTATCGGGACCGGCCGTGGAAGCCGGTCACCCGGGCGCCGTCGGCGAGCAGCCCGGCCAGCACCTCGCGCAGCGCGAGTCGCCAGTCCCGGGCCGCGGCCGGGTCGGTGTGCCGCAACTTCTCGATGTCCGCCGGGACGCCGACGAGCAGGTCCTCGGCGTCGGTGCGGCCGAGCGAGGGCCGGCCGTCGTGGTCGGTCAGCGCGGCCACCGCGCCGGGCGGCACGACCACCGGGATCGACTCGCGGCGGGCCGCGGCGGCCACGCGCGGTTCGGCCAGGTCCCAGCCGACCATGGCGCGGTCGGTGTCGGTGCCGGCGTTGATCGCGTCGTCCACGGCGCCGTAGAAGTTGGGCAGGTAGGCGTCGATCACACCGCCGAGCTTGGCCAGGTTGAAGTGCGCGTTGCGGGCGATCAGCGGGTCGTACGTCCAGGTGATCCGGTGCAGGCCGCGATCGAGCGCCCAGTCGCGCTGGTGCAGCTTCAGCGCCAGGCCCGCCGCGTGGCCGGGGAGCGCGCCGGTGATGTGCGAGTGCATGGTGCGGGCGATCGGCGCGCCGAAGAAGGCGACCGTCGCGCCGACGAGCCGGCCGTCGGCGTAGGCGCCGGCGACGTAGTTGCCCGCGTGCGACAACGCGCGCATCTGCTCCACGTTGATCGGCGGGTTGTTCGCCGGCGTGCCCCAGATCTCGCAGAACAGCGCGCAGACGGCCTCGAGTTCGTCGAGCTCGTGCAGCTCCCGGATGGCCGGGGCGCTGAGCACGGGGGCGCTCATCGCCGCACCGCGTCGATCAGGCCCGCGAGCAGCGCGGCACGCGGGGCCAGTTCGGCCACGATCACGTGTTCGTGGTCGGCGTGCGCGCCGCCGCCGACGGCGCCCAGGCCGTCGAGGGTGGGGCAGCCGACGCCGGCGGTGAAGTTGCCGTCGGAGGCGCCGCCGACCGCCGCGGAGCGCAGCGGCGGCAGGCCCAGGTGGGCCGCGGTCAGGCCGGCGAGGTCGAACAGCGCGCGCGAGGAAGTGTCCTCCAGCGGCGGGCGGTTGGCGCCGCCCAATACCTCGACCCGGGCACCCGGCACGGTCGTGGGCAGCGCGCGGATCAGCTCGTCGACCCGGTCCTGCGCCTTGCGCGTGGGCACCCGTACATCGACCGTCACCGCCGCGTGCGGCGGCACCGTGTTGGACACCGCGCCCGCCCGCACCACGGTCGGGGTCACCGTGGTGCGCCAGTCGCCTGCCGCCCCCTCGTCGACCACGTCGGCCAGGCCGTCGAGGGCGAGCACCAGGTGCGCGGCCTCGATCGCGGCGTTGATCCCCTTCTCCGGCTCCAGACCGGCGTGCGCGGCCTTGCCGTGCACGACCAGTTCGTACTGCGAGCCGCCCTTGCGCGCGATCTTGAGCGCGCCGCCGTCGGCGGACGCCTCCAGGACGAACGCGGCCGCACAGCCGCGTGCGGCGTCCTCGATCAGCCCCCGCGAGCTGGTCGAGCCGACCTCCTCGTCGCCGGTGATCAGCACGCCGATCCCGTCGAGCGAGTCCAGCGAGGCGAGCGCGTGGAAGATCTGGACCAGGCCGGCCTTCATGTCGAAGCACCCCGGCCCCCGGGCGATCCCGTCGCGCACCGACCACGGATGGGTGGTCAGCGAGCCCATCGGCCACACCGTGTCGTGGTGGCCGACCAGCAATACGCGCGGCGTGCCGAAGATCCACTGGAGGTGGGTCACGCCTTCGAGCACGATCCGGCGCGGCTGGGCGCCGAGTAGGCGCGCGCCCTGCGCGGCGACCACCTCGGCGCTGCGGGCGACCGCGGCGAGGTCGGCGGAGAAGGACTCGCACGTCACCAGCTCGGCCAGATCGGCCAGCATGGCGTCGGTGTCGAAGGCGGAGACGGCGCTCGTGGCGCCGGGTGTGGGGTCGGTCGTCGGGCCGGTCATCGGGCCCGCCCCAACTCGGCGCGGAACAGCCGCTGTACGTTGCCGCCCAAGATCGCCATGATCTCCTTCTCGCCGAGGCCGCGCCGGACCAACGCCTCGGTCAGTGCGGGGAGTTCGGCCGGACCGTCCAGGCCCGGCAAGGTGGTCGAGGTGTCCACGCCGGTGTAGTCGACGCCCTCGCAGCACGGCGGGGTGATGTCGGCCAGCACCTCGCGCAGGAAATCGGGGCCGATCCCGACGTGGTCGATGCCGGCCACGTCGATCACGTGCTCGATGTGGTCGACGACGCGGTCGATGGTCTGCTCGGCGCGCTCGGTGCTCAGGAAGTCCGGCACGAAGTTGACGCACACGACACCGCCCGTGGCGGCCACGCCCCGGATCTGCTCGTCGGTCAGGTTCCGGTGGTGGTCGCACAGCGCCCGGGCCGCCGAGTGGCTGGCGAGCAGCGGGCGGGTGGCCTCCTGCAATACGTGTGCGACGCCGGAGGCGCCCAGGTGGGAGATGTCGAAGACGATGCCGAGCCGCTCCATCTCGCGCAGCGCCTCGACGCCGGCGTGGGTGAGCCGGCTGCCGGTGGCGTCCTCGCCGCTGCCGTCGCCGAGCGGGGAACGTCCCCAGTGCGCGATCGAGGCGACCCGGACGCCGAGGCGGTACAGGGTGCGGAACAGCTCCAGGTCGGCGTCCACGCCGGGGGCGCTCTCCAGGGCCAGGACGAGGGCGATCCGGCCCTCGGCCAGCGCCGCGTCGATGTCGTCGCCGTTCAGGCACAGGCGCACGTCGTCCGGGTTGCCCTCGGCGATGGCGTGCGCGCACTCGACCATACGCAGCGTGCGGCGCAGCGCCCCCTCGGGCCGAAACTGGTCGTCCACGAAGACCGGCAGCACCTGTACGTCCACCCCGCCCTCGCGGAGTTGTGGCAACCACTGCTCACGGAAGAAGCTCGCCCAACGTCCGGGTGGTCGCTCGACCACCGCCATCAACAGGTCGTTGTGCGTATCCGCGACGACGGCGCGGGTGTGCAGGTCGGAACCCATGTCGAATCCTTCCGGTCGGTGTGTCAGCGACGCTAGGCGGCGGCGCGCACCGAGTGCTTCGTCCGAATGACCAATGCTGTCGATGGTTTCCGTAACCGGGCACAAAGCCACGACGACACACCCTCTTCGAACGCTCGCGCACACCTCCGGGTACGGACAAGGGCCCACGGGCAGCGCGGCGAGGGTTCGCGGAGGCGGGGCGGGGGTGGGCGGTGGGTGGGACCGGGGCCGGGGGTGGGTGGGGGCGACAAAGGAGGGGGGTCGGGTTTGTCGTGATGGACGATTTGTGGGTGGGGGCCGGCGCTCTACCGTGCCCACGTGTCCCGGGCTTCCCGGGGTTGGTTCGGGCTGCTCCGGTGCGGGGGGTGTCGTGCGGGTTCGGCGTCCGACCCGGATTTCTGGCCGGGCCGTCCGTCGGCCCTGGGAGGCGCCCGTGCCTGTCGACCGTTTGCTCCCCTCTGATGCCGCCCATGACCTGATCGCGCGCACGCGGGCGTTCGCGGATCGCGAGCTCACGCCTCGGGCCGGCGCCTGTGAGGCCGAGGCGCGCTACCCCACGGGGTTGTTCCGCGCGCTGGGCCGGGCCGGGCTTTCCGGGCTCCCCTACCCCGTGCGCTACGGCGGCGGCGGCCAGCCGTACGAGGTCTACCTCCAGGTCCTGGAGGAGTTGGCCGCGCGCTGGGTGGGGCTCGCCGACGCGGTACACGTGCACACGCTGTCGTGCCTGCCGGCGGCCGTGCACGGCACCGACGCGCAGCGCGAGCAGTGGTTGCCGGGGATGTTCGACGGTGCGCTGATGGGCGGCCACGGCCGTGCCGAGCCGCACGTGGGCGCCGACCCGTCGGCGGTGGCCTGCCGGGCCGAGCGGACCAGGGGCGGTCACCTGATGGTGGGCACCCAGGTCGAGCTGGCGCACGGCGGCCGGGCGCACTTCCACACCGTGTTCGCCCGCACCGGCCCGGCGCGGCCCGACGTCTCGTGCTTCCTGGCGCCCGGCGCCGACGAATACCTCTACTTCGGCCCGCCCGAGCAGTCGCTCGGGCTGCGCGCCTTCCCGACCACCACCGCCTATTGGGACGGCGTGTACCTGGAACCCGAACGGCTGATCGGCGTCCGGGACCGGGGCCTGCGGATCGCGTTCGAGATCCTGGACGCCGGCCGGCTCGGCGCGGCGGCGTGCGCGACCGGACTGGCCCAGGCGGCGCTGGAGATCGCGACGGACCGCGCCGCCCGACCCGACCGCGGGGTCCTGGCCGAATGCGCGGGCGCGATCGATTCGGCCCGAGCGATGTACCTGGACGCCGCCCGCCGCCGTGATGCCGGCCTGTCGTACACCCGCCAGGCGTCGGTGGCCGAACTGGTCGCCGTGGAGGCCGCGATGGAGACGAGCACGACGGCGGTACGGATCCTCGGCGCGGCGGCCGACGAGTTCCCGGTGCACCGCTACGCCCGCGAGGCCGCGACTTTGCACCGCCGTGCGACCCCGGCCGGAACCGGCGGCGCCCCGCGGGCCGCTCGCCGCGACGCCGCCGGGCTGGCCGCGGTGGGCCCCTGATCGACCGGCACACGCCCGACCGGCGGACCCCGCCGGAGCAGGCCACCGGTCGGGGTGGTCACGGCCGGATCGGCGGCGCCGTCATCGGGTTGCGAAGTTCGCCGATGCCCTCGACGTGGCTGACCAGCGTCTCGCCGGGACGCAGGAAGCGCGGCGGCCGACGGACCGCGCCGACCCCGGCGGGGGTGCCCGTGAAGATCAGGTCGCCGGGCAGCAGCGTGCAGTGCGCCGACAACCGGGCGATCAACTCCGGTACGGGGAAGACCATGTCGCGGGTACGGCCGTCCTGGAGCGTGGTGCCGTCGATCGAGCAGCCGAGCCGCAGGTCGTCGGGGTCGGCGAACTCGTCCGGGGTGACGAGCGCCGGGCCGAGCGGGCCGAACCCGGGGCAGGACTTGGCCAGGGACAACTGCGGGATCGGCCCGTCGAACTGCACCGTACGGTCGGACAGGTCCTGACCCACCGTCAGCCCGGCGACATACGCCCAACCGTCCTCGGCGGCGACATCGTGTGCGAAACGGCCGACGACCACGACCAGTTCCACCTCCCAGTCCACCGTCGCCCCGGTCAGCGTCACCGGGTCGTACGGCCCGGTCAGACAACTCGGGAACTTGCCGAACACCACGGGTGAGGCCGGGATCTCGAAGCCCGCCTCGGCGGCGTGGTCGCGATAGTTGGCCCCCACGGCGAACACTTGCCGAGGTCGCCGCACCGGCGCACCCACCCGGGCCCCGTCCACCGGCACGGCCCGTGCCGGGTCCAGGGTGTCCGCCCAGTCCCGCAGCCGGTCCCAGTGCTCGAACGCGGCGTCGGGGTCCGGGGCGAACCGGCCGCCGCTCGTGGTGTGTACGTCGATCGCGCCGGCATCCACCAGGATGTGCAGGCGGTCGTCGATCGTGGCGGTACGCATGGGGCTCCTCACGCCTTCACGGGGGCGGGCCGGCCGACGATCGGATCGTCGTCGGCGAGGGGCAATTGCAGGCGGGTGACCGAGGCGACCATCGTGGCCAGCCGTCGCGACACCGCGAGATGCGCGGGATGCGCGGCGAAGGCGCCCAGGGCCGAGGGGTCCGCGAAGACCGCCGCCATCCCGAAATCGGCGTTGTTCTCCTGGAGTTCCAGGTCGGCGCCGGCCCGGACGAGCAGCACTTCGGGGATGTCGTCCGCGAACCGGCGGACCGACGCGGCGAGTTCCGCGACGTCCTCGGCGCGCACGTCAGGCTTCCACGTCGCGAGTACCAGGTGCAGCAGCATGTTCGGCTCCGGCGGTCGATGGGGTGGGCTCGGCGAGCCGGGCGCGCAGCACCCGGGCCCGCTCGCGGAAGCGGGCCACGCCGGCCAGCTTGATCTGCTCGTATCCGCGTACCGTGTCCGGGAGTTCGCACAGTTCGAGGACCACGTCCCGGGTCTCGGGAGTGAGCCGGTCGAGTGCGTGGCGCACATGCTCGACGTACTCCGTGACCAACTCCCGCTCGGTGCGGCGCACCGCGGCGGGCCCGAACGGGTCGAGCCGGGTGCCGCGCAGCCGACGACCGGCGTACAGCAGGCGAAACAGCGGGGTGCTCCACGGACCCAGGCGGATCTTGCGGTTCATGCCCATGGCCCGAAGCACCGGCGGGTGCAGGTGGATCGCGAACGTCTCGTCGGCGGGCGACCCGGCCAGCCAGGCCAGATGCAGGCGGGCCACCTCGTACTCGTCCTTGTAGGCCATCAACTTGAACAACCCCCGGGCCACCGCCTCGGCCGGCGCGGTGTCGCCCGCGAGCCGCCGGGCCGCCACCGCGTGCGCCCGGGCGACCACGTCGACGTAGCGCCGGGCGTAGTCGGCGTCCTGGTAGGCGATCAGCTCCGGCACCCGGATGGTCAGCAGCCTGCGCAACTCGCCCGAGGCGTCGGCGACCCGGTCGACCAGGGCGGCGGCGACCGCCGTGAGCCGCGGTCGGCCGTCGTGCGATCGGCGCAGCTCACCCACCGCCTCCGGGGCGGCGACCGCCGCGCGACCCCAGCCGAACGCGAGCAGATTACGCTCGGCGGCGGTGCCGTTGCGCCGGAACGCCTCCTCGATCGTGGCCAACGGGACGGGCAGCAGGCCGTGTTGCCAGGCCGCGCCGAGCATGATCACGTTCGCGGGCAGGTGGTCGCCGAAGACCCGCTCGGCGAGATCGCGCGCGTCGATCCGGACGTTGTCCGCCGCCCGCGTGTGTGCGTCGATCACCGCGAGGGCGGCGGTGGGATCGGGCGCGGGCGTGGTGACGTCGGTGGCCATCCGGCCGGTCGGCGCCAGGCCGGTGTCGACCACGGCCACCGTGCGCTCGGGGCTCGCGTTGGCCAGGTTGGCCGCCGCCGCGGCGCCGAGCACGTCGAGGCCGAGCAGCAGATCGACACCACCGGTCGACACGGTTGCCGAGCCGGTCACCGGCGTGGCCGAGATCCGCAGGTCGGACACCACCGGACCGGCCTTTTGGCTCAGCCCGGTCTGGTCCAGCCCGGCGGTGTGCAGACCGGCCAGCGCCGCCGCGGCGCCGAGGACCCGGGCGACGGTGACCACCCCGGTGCCGCCGATGCCGACCAGGCGGATCCGAAGGTCGTCGGTGCCCACGCGCGGCTGCGGGAGCGGCAGTTCCGGCGGCTGGGGCAGCCGACCGGCGGGCGCGGCGGAGGGCCCGGCCGGCCTGGGCGACCCCGCCGACCCGGCCGACCCGGCAGGCCGGGAGCGGCTGCGCCCGGGCCGTATGGTCAGGAACGCCGGGCAGTCGCCGCGCAGACAGGAGAAGTCCTTGGTACAGGAGGACTGGTGGATCCGGGTCTTGCGGCCGAACTCGGTCGGCACCGGCTCGACCGACAGGCAGCCCGACGTGGCGCCGCAGTCGCCGCAGCCCTCGCAGATCGCCTCGTTGATCAGCACCCGCTCGGCCGGATCGGCGAGTTCGCCACGCCTGCGCCCGCGGCGCTTCTCGATCGCGCACAACTGGTCGTGGATCAGCACGGTCACCCCGGACAGCGCGGCCAACTCGCGCTGCACCGCGTCCAGTTCCTCGCGGGGCCGGACCGATGCGATGCGCGCGAGGCGGACTCGCCGATACCGCTTCACGTCCTCGGTGGTGATCACGATCCGGCGCACGCCCTCGGCCTCCAGGAGGCGGGTGATCGCCGGCACCGACAGCCGGCCCTGGGCGGTCTGGCCGCCCGTCATCGCGACGGCGTCGTTGTACAGCAGCTTGTAGGTGATGTTCACCCCCGCCGACACCGCGGCGCGCACGGCCAGCGAGCCGGAGTGCGCGAACGTGCCGTCGCCGATGTTCTGCACCAGGTGCGGCCGGGCCAGGAACGGCGCCATGCCGATCCAGTGCGCCCCCTCACCACCCATCTGGCTCAGGCCGGTGATCTCGCCATGGTCCTGCGGATTGACCGTGACCATGCCGTGGCAGCCGATGCCCGCGCCGACCAGGGTGCCGGCCGGCACCTTCGTCGAAATGTTGTGCGGGCAGCCCGAACAGAAGAACGGGGTGCGCTGCTCCACCAGCGGCAGCAGCGTGCGCCGGGCGGCGGGGACCGGGTCGCCGCCGGCACGTGGGTCGGGCAGATCGTGGTGCGCGAGCAGCCGGGCGGTGAGCACCCGGGAGACCACGCCCGCGTCCAGCACGCCGGCGAGCGGGACCAGCGCCGCGCCGGCCGGGTCGTGCTTGCCGGTCACCGCCGGGGTGCTCGGCGCGCCGTACAACGCCTCCTTGACCAGCGGCTCCAGGAACGGGCCCTTCTCCTCCAGGACCAGCACCTCGTCGAGGCCGACCGCGAACTCGCGGACCGCCTCCGCGTCGATCGGGTGGATCATGCCCACCTTGAGCACCCGTACCAGCGCGTCCTCGACGCCGAGATGATCCATGGCCTGGCGCAGATCGTGGTAGGCGGTACCGGCGGTGACCACGCCGAGGCGTGCGTCGGGCGCCGGCGAGGTGAGCCGGGTCAGCGCGTGTCGTCGGCCGTACGCGCGGGCCCGGGCGAGCCTGGTCTCGACCAGATCGCGTTCCATGCCGAGCAGTCGTGGGCCGATCATCATCGCGTCGGGCGTGTGTCCGGGCCCGGCCGGCGGCCCGTCGGGCGCGTGCTCGCCGCCCACGTCGACGGTCGCGGTGGCGTCGGCGACCCGGGTGACCACCTTGAGCGCGGTCCACAGGCCCGACTCGCGCGAACACGCGATGGCGTGCCGGCCCAGGTCCAGCAGCTCCTGGATGTCCCCGGCCGAGAACACCGGCACGCCGAGCGCGGCGAGCAGCGCCTCCGAGGCGCCGGGCACGGTGGAGGACTTGGCCGCCGGATCGTCGCCGACCAGCATCAGTACGCCGCCGGCCGGCCCGGTGCCGACCAGGTTGCCGTGCCGGATCGCGTCCGCGGCGCGGTCGACGCCCGGCGACTTGCCGTACCAGACGCCCAGGACCCCGTCGACCGTGCCGTCGTCGTGTCCGGCGGCGAGCTGGCTGCCCGCGACGGCGGTCGCCGCCAACTCCTCGTTGACGCCGGGCCGAAAGACGATCCCCAGTTCGTCGAGGAGCCGGGACTGCCCGGCGAACTCCAGGTCGACGGTGCCCAACGGCGAGCCCTGATAGCCGGATACGTAGGCCCGGGTGTTCGCTCCCGCGGCGGCGTCGGCCCGGCGCTGGTCCAGGATCAGCCGGACCAGGGCCTGCACGCCGGACAGCAGGACCCGCCCGTCCGGCGTGCCGAACCGGTCGTCGGACGCGCCGCGGTCACCGCGCGCATCGACGCCGGCCGATGGCTTCGGGGCGGTCGGCGCCCCGGGTCGACGCGGCGGGTCGACGAAGATGGCGGTCATTCGGCGGATACCGGTCGGGCGGGTTCGTCGCCGGTCAGCGCGAGCAGCGGGTGGCTGTGTACGGCTCCGGCCGCCGCCCAGGTCCGCGTGGTGAGTTCGGCGATCGGCACACCGCGCTCGAAGTCGGCGAGCAGTCGGTCGGGGTCGAACGCCGGACCGACGGGATCGGCGGTGAACTCGGGTCCGGTGAGGTATGCGGTGGTCTCCTCGGCGCCGGCGAAGTTGTCGATCTGCAACTCGACCGTGTTGCCGTCGGGGTCGCGGTAGTAGAGCGAGGTGGTCGGGCCGTGCGCGACACACACGTGCGGGCGGACACCGGCCGCGCGCAGCACGGCGAACCGGTCCAGCAGGTCGGCCAGGCTTGCGAACGTGTAGGCGGTGTGCGCGAGTCCGACGGTCGTCGGCGTGCGCTCCGCGAACGGGACCGGGGCGGCGATCAGGCCGAGCCGGTGGTGCTCCTCGTCGAAGGTCAGGAAGGTGATCATCGCGGTCTCGTGCACCACATGGGCGTCGAGCGCGCGCACGTACCAGTCGCACATCTCGGCCCTGCGGTTGGTCTGCAACACGGTGTGCGCCAGGCGCAGCTTGGGGGTCATCGTGGTATCCCTCTCGATGGGGTGGACAGCGGTTCGGGTTCAGGGGAAGACGGGATCGGCCGGATCGGGGGCGTCGGCCGGGGCGCCCGCCTCGGTGCGGCCGAGGACGGCGCGCAGTGCCGGGATCAGGTCCGCCACGCCGTCCGGTCCCGCGCCCGGCACACGCAGCGCGACGTGGCCGTCCGGGCGGACCAGCACGCACCCGTGCGGGGTGATCCCCCACACGTGTCGCCAGCCGTCCGCCTCCGCGTCCAGGTCGCCGTCCGCGCCGACCCGAAACGCCGCGATCGGTACGCCGAGCCGACGCGAGGCGACGTCGCCCGCCTCGACCCAGGCCCGCCCCTCGGCACCCGCGAGCAGCACGAACGTGTCCGCCGACAGGTCGACCGTGGCCCGCCGCGCTCCCTCGGGCGTGCGGAACCACGTATGCGGCGCGAGCGCGCCGGGGTGCGCGTCCATCCGGTACTCCGCGACCGTCGAGCGCGGCGCGAGCGTGCCGTCGGGCACCACCGCCGCCGACCGGTAGACGTGCCCGAACGTCTGCCCCTGGAACAGGAAGTGGTCGCGCTGCGCGGGGATCCCCGCGGCCAGCGCGGCGCGCAGGTCCTTCCCGGCGGCGTCCTCGATCGTGGCCAACACCGAGGGATCGGTGAACAGCGCGCCGGTGCCCGCCATCCGCTCCGCGTTGCGCATGCTCTGCGCGGCGTTGACCCGGGCCACCGGCATACGCTCGTCCTCGTAGCCGGCGAGCAGTTCCTCGCCAGCCCACCCCCGCAGCACGGCGGCCAGTTTCCAGGCCAGGTTGTGCGCGTCCTGGATGCCGGTGTTCATCCCGAAGCCGCCGGTGGGCGGGAATCGGTGCGCCGCGTCGCCGACGAGGAAGACCCGGCCGGCCCGGAACCGCTCGGCGATGGCGATTTCCAACTTCCACGGCAGCACGCTGCGCACCGTGACCGCGAGGTCGGGCACGCCGACCGCCTCGCGGAACAGCTCCGCGCAGCGCTCGGGCGGGTAGTCGGCGACGCTCTCCCGCTCCGGGTCGAACGCGAAGTTGTAGGTCCAGCGCCGTTTGCCGTCGAGGGCGATCATCGCGCCCTGCGTCCGGGCGTTGAGGATCCACCACAGCGCGTACGGCCGGCCGCCGGTGTACGGGCCGAGGTCGGCGTCGACATAGGCGTTGAGCAGGTGTCCGACCGGGGCGACCGCGTCGTTCCCGATGCCCACAAGCTCGCGGACCGGGCTGCGGGCCCCGTCGGCGGCCACCACGTAGCGGGCCCGCACCGTCTCCGAACCGCCGTCCGCCGCGCGCCGCACCCGCACGTCGACGCCGGCCGGGGTCTGCCCGAGCCCGGTCGCCTCGACGCCGAAGTCCACTTGTACGCCGAGCCGCCGGGCCGCCGCGAGCAGGATCGGCTCGATCCGGTCCTGTGGGCAGGACACCAGCGCCTCGCTCGAATCGGCGCACAACCGGTCCCACTCGTCGGGCGCGTCGGCCGCGGTGATGCGACCGATCTCGATCCCCGTCAGTCGGGTCACCCACCCGACGCCGATGCCCCGGTCGAGCGGCAGCGCGGCGTCGCGTACCTCGTCGGCGACGCCCCACTGGCGAAACAGCTCCATCGTGCGGGCGTTGACCACGTGCGCCTTGGGGTGGGCGGAGCCGGCCGCCCGGCGCTCGACGACCCGGGTCGAGATGCCCAGTCGCCCCAGCAGCACGCCGGTACTCAGGCCCGCCGGACCGGCGCCCACCACCAGCACGTCCACGTCTGCCACGCTCATCGGCACTCCCCTTGTCCTGGTCACGCGGCGTCGTCGTGCGGCGTCGTCGTGCGGCGCCGAGCGGCGCCGGCCGAGGGGCATCGAGCGGCATCGAGCGCGTCGTCGAGCCACCTCGGCCGGACGTCGTCCGTCGATGTGGCCGCAACGTTAACCAGACTTTGATTTCAAGTCAAAGAGTTGCCGCGGACGACTCCTCGCGGCTCGATATGCTCGGCGAATGGCTGAGGGAGCAGAGGAAAAGGCGGCTCGACCGCGAGCCGGCAAGCGCGCCGCGGCGGCGGTCGCGCCGGCGAAGAAGCGCACGTCGAACCGGCTGGGCACGGGCACGGGCCCCGGCACCGGTCGGCGCGGCGAGCGCCGTCGGCAACTCCTGGAGGCGGCGGTCGCGCTCTTCTCGGAGCGGCCCTACGAGGACATCTTCATCGCCGACATCGCCGACGCCGCGGGTGTCGCGCACGGCCTGCTCTTCTACTACTTCAAGGACAAGCGCGGGATCTACCTGGAAGCACTCGGCCAGGTGGCCCAGGACATCCAGGCGTACCAGCGCGCCCGCCCCGACGAGGTCACCGCCGAGGCGCGCCTGTACGGCATGGTCCGGCGCCACTTCGAGTACATCGGCAGCCACACCCAGACGTTCATCGGCTTCATGCGCCCCGGCCTGGGCGACGCGGACGTGCGGCGGATCTTCGAGTCCGCCCGGCAGGCGGGTGTGGACCTGGTGTTGGAACTGTTCGACCTCGAATCCGAGGCACCGCCGCCACCGGTCCTGCGCGCGGCGCTGCGCGGATGGGTGGGATACCTGGACGAGATCAGCCTGGACTGGCTGGCCCACGGCGACGTCCCCGTCGACGACATCGTGCAACTGGCCGTCGACACGCTGATCGCCGGGTTGCGGAGCGTGGAGGGCGGGCACGCGGACATCTCCGCGATGCTCAGGGAGTTGCACCGGGCGGCCTGAGCTTCGGGGGACGCGGTGCGGTTGCCCGCGGTCGTGGTGTCCGGCCACCGTGGGCGAGATGGTCGCCGGATCGGCGGGCGGCCGAACCCGCGCCCGGTACGCCCGAAAGCCCTGCTCCCGGCGTGGGGCGCCGGAAGCAGGGCCGTCATCGGTCGCGCGCGGTCAGGAGATCGTCACGTCGTCCACGAGGAACGTGGTGGTCAGCGACGAGTCCTCGGCGCCCGCGAACTGCAGGGTGACCGTCTGGCCCTTGTAGGCGCTCAGGTTCACCGTGCGCTGCACGTAGGCACCGGTGGCGCCGACGTTGGAGTAGGTGGCGAGGGTGGTGCCGTTGATCTGCACCTTGAGCGTGTCGTAGACCGTGGACCCCGTTTCCTGGGTCGTGGTCTTGATCCACACCTTCAGCGTGGGTGCGGCGGTGTTGGGGATCACGACGTTGGACTGCGACAGGGTCTCGGTGGCGGTGGAGCCGTAGCCCATCATCCACGCGTACCAGGTGCCGCCGTGTGCCGCGTTCTGCGAACTGTTGGTGATGTCGTTCGCGCTCTGCGTCCAGTTGGCGGTGCCGTCCTCGAAGCCGCCGTTCTTGATCGCGTCGCCGCCCGGGCCGCCGGTACCGACGGTCAGGGTGTACTGGGCGGTGTGCGTGGCGTTGGGCCCGGTACCGGTGACGGTGATCACGTAGGTGCCGTTCGCGGCGCCCGCCGCGGCCGTCGCGGTCAGCGTCGAGGAGGCGCCGGACTGGATCGGGTTCGGGCTCAGGGCCACGGTGACGTCGCCCGGCTGTCCGGCCGCGGTCAGCGAGACGGACTGCGCGTTACCCGAGGTGACGGTCGTGCCCAGGGTCGCGGTGATCGACGAACCGGGCTGTACGGTACCCGAGTTCGGGTTGAAGCTCATCGAGAAGTCGTTCTGCGCGGGACCGCCGGTGCAGGTCGGGTCGCCGGTCTGCGCGGGCACGCTGATCGCGTCCCAGGCGGCCTTGGTCTTGTTGAACAGTGCGCAGGTCGCGTCGAGTGTCTTGGCCGAGTTGAGTGTGGCGGTGCGGTACTTCTTGTAGGTCATGCCGCTGGTCTTGAGCAGCATGCCGCCGTAGAAGACCTTGCCGGCCTGCTGGATGCCCACGCCGGTGAGGGTGGTGCTGTTGCAGGTGGGGCTGGTCGGCTTGCCGCCGCCGGGGTTGGTGCCCTCGGCGAGGAGGTAGAACCAGTGGTTGAGCGGTCCGGCCGCCGCGTGCTCCTCCGTGTTCGGGATGGAGGAGCTGTAGCAGTCGGGGTCGCCGTTGGTGGAGGGCTTGTACATGTAGCGGATCGGGCCCTGGCCGACCAGGTTCACCGCCTCGCCCACGGTGTAGTCGGGGGTGTCGTACGGCGAGGGCTCGTTGGTGTACGCCTCGGTCAGCGCGCCCATGATGTCGCCGGTGGCCTCGCCCAGACCCGGCTCGGTTCCGGCACCGCCGGGAGTGAACTGGTCCAGGCCGTGGCCGAACTCGTGGCCCACGACGTCCATCGAGCCGATCCACTGGTTGGCCTGGTTGTGGCCGATGGAGACCGACGAGCCGTCCCAGTAGGCGTTGACGTCGTTCAGACCGACCTTGACCGGCCAACTGCCGCCCGTACCGTTGTGCCCGTTGCGACCCAGCCAGTCGCGGAGCATGTTCCACTCCTTCTGCGCCGCCCACATGACGTCGGCGCAGCCGGTTTCCTTGCTCGACGCCTGGCCGTTGCCCCAGGAGTCGGTGGACTTGGAGAAGATCGTGCCGGTGCTGTAGTCGGCGCAGGTCAGGCCCGGCCGGTTCGGGTCGCGCAGGGAGTAGGTGCCGCCCGAGTTGGTGGTGTCGATGGTCAGCGGACTCGGGCCGTTCCACTGGCTGTTCGCACTGCCGGCCTTCACGTCGTCGATCTGGTCGAGCACCGTGCCCGTGCTCGCGTCGACGAAGACGTGCAGGCGGCTGGGCGCGGTCGCGGTCCTGCCGACGACCACGGTTTCCCAGGCGAGGTTGCTCACGCCGTCCTTGACCCGGACGACCAGGCGGTGCGATTCCACCTTGTCCACGGCGGCGAGCCGGGCCTTCGACGTCGCCTCCGCGGCGCTCGCGTCGATGGTGGCCGTGGTCTTCGCGGCTATGCGGGTGCCGGTGGCGGACTGGGTCGCGCGGACCCGGCCCTGGTTGTCGGCCAGCACGACCGCGTCCCCGCCGACGACCGGCAGGCCGTGGTAGGTGCGTTCGTACGCGACCGAGTAGAGACCGTTGACCCAGGGGGTCACCGTCTGGCGCCGGTACTGCTCGTCGGGACCCTTGGCAAGCGTGTCCAGACCGCTGGAGACGGCCTGGTCGGCGGCGGCTACCGCCAATGCCTGCGAGCCGGGAGGGGGAGACGGGTCGGCGGACGCCGACTGTGCGGTGGTGGAGACCGCCAATCCGGCGAGTACGGCCAGGACAGTCCCGGCCGTCACCGTTTTTCGATTCATCGAGGCTCCTTGAGTGGAAGGTAAACCTCGACCACGAACCGGCCTTCGTCGTACGCGTATTCGCGACGTGAGCGAACCGCCGACGAGCGTGACCGCCGGGTTCGTGCCCGATCGGCAAACGCTCACACGTCCGCAGTGTCCCGAACAATGCGGCTTCGCGAGGTCGGCAAAATCTGTCAAACTCCTTATCGGACAGGGAAGTTGCGCTCAACGGAGAATGTCTCCACGAAGTTCGCGCACCGGCTGCCCGACCCGGACGGGCCGGGCGACCGGCGTGCCGATTCAGCTCAGCGGAAGCTCCAGATGGGACGGATCCTCGTCGGAGAGGGCGAGCGAGATCGTGCTGTCCGCGTCGGTGGCGTCGCCGTAGAACGGATCGATCGTGTCGATGACCAGCATCACCCGGTGGCCGGCCCGCACGTCGTAGCCGGTGGCCTGGAGCGCGATGTCGACGGAGACCGGTCGGCCGCTCTCGCCGCGCAGTTCGGTGAACGGCGCGTGCGTGATGATGTGCGCGTTGTCCTCGGCGTCGACGTCGAACAGGTAGGCGATCAGCGTCGATTCGGGCGCGTCGACCGTGTAGGTCAGATGCAGGCGAGGCACGCCGCGCAGCTTGGCCGGCACCGGCAGCGGTGCGGTGGCCCATACGCCCGCGTGCGCCCGCTCGATCTCGGCGGTCGGGTAGATCTTCGGATTGCCGGCCAGTTCCGCGTTCCCGGTCCCGATGATCTTGTCCGCGACGGTGGCCGGGGTGTCCGTACCCGCCCGGAAGGCGACTTCCCCGTCGGAGCCGGGTTTGTCGGACAGGATGCCGTCGCCGCCGTTCCGCGGCGCGGACAGGTACAGCCGCTCGGTGCGTCCGGTGACCGCGCCCCAGGTCGGCTGCCCCTCCAGGGCCTTGCTCCACATGATCTCGGTGACCACCTCGTCCTCGAGGTCGATGCCGGTGTCGACACCCAGGAGGTGGTGGTCGAACCACCGGTGGGCGTCTTCCCAGATCCGGTTCGGCAGGCCGATGATGCCCGACATCTCCGGCCCGGAGTGGTCGCCGATGGACAGCAGGAGTCGTTTGGGGCCGGTCAGCGCGTTGAACATGGTCAGCAGCTGGTTGGTCGGGAACAGCGTCTCGTGCCACGCGTTCGCGAACAGGACGGGCAGTGGTTGCTCACGATTGTTGATCGCCTCGATGTGGTGGATGGGCGAGCGCTCCCTGGCCCACTCCAGCGTGCCCTCGATGTCCTCGTTGTCGCGTACGTTGTCGAACCGCGTGCGGGTGTCCTCGCTGAGCCGCTTCTCGTCCGCGGCCTTGCGCAGGGTCTCCACCGCGGCGATGTGCCGGGTCTCGTTCTCGTAGAACGCCGCGCCCAGGTCGCCCCAGGTGCTCAGGGCCACCACCGCCGTCACCCGGGGATCGTGCGCGGCCACCAACTGACTGATGCCCGACCCGTACGAGTCGCCGAGGAAGCCGACGCCGGTGGCCTCACCCTCGATCCGGGACAACACGTAGGTGAGCGCCGCGATACCGTCCTGGACGTCGAGTGGGCCGGCCACCTCGACGTCGCCCTTGGACAGGCCGAACCCCCGGGCGGTGTAGGCCAGTACGTGATATCCCCTGAGCGCGAACCGGGTTGCCTGGGCCACGTAGAGGAGCCAGCCGAAGTGCGTCCACGGGGACGGCATCACGACCACCGGCCGAGACCGGTTCCCGGGGTGCAGCCAGAGCGCGCCGTCCAGTTCGGTGCCGCCCGCACCGGGCACCCGCACCGGGCTGAACCGGACCAGCGCCCGGGCCTCCTCGATCTCGGCGGCCCGCGCGGGCGCGAGCCGTGTGGTGTCCCCGCTCTCCAACGCCTCGACCAACTGTGCCAAGGTCGCCTCGTCCACTTCCGGATACAGGCTGGTCGTGTGCGTTTCGTGTGAACTCACGTCGATCCCTTCCCACTTCGCGAACGTTTCGGCCGGGGCGTGATCGACCGGGCATGGCGGTCGGTGTCCACCCGGCAACACAGTGTC
Source organism: Embleya sp. NPDC056575 (assembly GCF_042793325.1). Taxonomy (NCBI): domain Bacteria; kingdom Bacillati; phylum Actinomycetota; class Actinomycetes; order Kitasatosporales; family Streptomycetaceae; genus Embleya; species Embleya sp. NPDC056575. The sequence continues at coordinate 96,212 of NZ_JBHTVA010000020.1, read as the reverse complement.
ATCGAATGGTGATATGCGTGGCCGGAATGCGTGGAAAATCCGAAGTGGTAGAGCCCGTTCCGGCGCCGCCCGAGGGCCGGACGGCCGCGGCCTCGCGGCGGCCCGTTTCGCTACCCTCGGCCGATCTGCCGGAATCGTCGAGCGGGTCGACCCGCGGATCGGATGGCCAGTCATGAGCGTTCCCCCGGAAGCCGAGCGGGGGCGGGCCACGGTGACGATCTCCGCCGGATCGCTTCGGGGCGTGGCCCTGGCCGACGGCGTCCACCGCTGGCTGGGTATTCCGTACGCCGCCGCGCCGGTGGGGCAGTCGCGCTTCGAGCGGCCCGTCGCGCACCCGGGCTGGGTCGGGGTGCGCGACGCCGGCACGATGGGCCCGACCGCGCCGCAGGCGCCGTACCGGGCAGCCCTGGGGGAACTGCTGCCGACGGTGGTGATCGAGGGCGACGAATACCTCAACCTCAACATCTGGGCGCCGGCCGACGCGAGCGGGCTGCCGGTGATGGTGTGGGTGCACGGCGGCTCGCTCGCGCACGGGGCGAACGCGCTGCCCGGCTACGACGGAGCGGCGTTCGCCCGCGATGGCGTGGTGTACGTCGCGGTGAACTACCGGCTGGCGTCGGAGGGTTTCTCCGTGCTCGACGGCGCGCCGGGCAATGTCGGCCTCGCCGACGTGGTCGCGGCGCTGCGCTGGGTACAGGCGGAGATCGCGGCCTTCGGCGGCGATCCGGCGCGGGTGACCGTCTTCGGCGAGTCCGCCGGATCGATCCTGCTCGGAGCGCTGGTCGCGCACCCGGACGCCGAGGCGCTGTTCGCGCGCGCGATCCTGCAGAGCGGGATGCCGGACGCGTTGCCGCCCGCGAAGGCCGGGCGGATCACCGCGCTGGTGGCCGAGCGGCTGGGCCGTGCCGGGTCCCGGGCGGCGTTCGCCGAGGTGCCGCCGGACGAACTGGTCGCCGCCGAACAGGCGGTCACCGCCGGCGGCACACCGATGACCGGCGGCGCGGGGTTCGCCCTGGCGATCGGCGACGACCTGGTGCCCGCCCACCCGCAGGCGGCCCTGCTCGCCGGCGCGGGCTGCGGAATCGGGCTGCTGCTCGGCTCGAACACCGAGGAATACCGGCTGTGGTTCGTGCCCACCGGCCTGCTCGATCGGGTCGGACCGGTGTTGTTCGCGGGCGCGCGGCTGAAGTTCCGGATCGGCCGGCGGATCCTGGCCGCGTACCGGGCGGCCCGACCCGGCGCCGGGCGCGGCGAACTGCTCGGCGCGCTGGCCACGGATCTGCTGGTCCGGCTGCCGATCAACCGCCTCGCGGATGCCCGGCTGGATCGTGGAGTCGCCACCCACGTCTACGAGTTCGCCTGGCGCAGCCCCGTGCGCGACCTCGGCGCCGCGCACGCGATGGAGTTGCCGTTCGTCTTCGACGGGCTCGGTTCCGGTGCGTGGACCTCGCTCACCGGGGACGCGCCGCCGCAGTCCCTCGCCGACGAGATGCACGCCGCCTGGGTGCGGTTCGCCAAGACCGGCGATCCCGGCTGGGAACCGTGGGACGCGCGGCGGCCGGTACGGGTGTTCGACGCGCCGACCACGACCACCGTGCTCGCCCCGCGCGAGGCCGAACGCGCCGCCTGGGGCTGATCGCCGCCCCGGCCGGCTACGGGCGACCGGCCCGGCAACCCGAGCGGCGGCTACGGGCCGACCGGCCGGCTGGAGGGCCCGCCGCCCGCCCGACGGCGAGCCCGACGGCGGCGAAGCGCCCGAAACCATAGGCTTCCGCCCATCGGCGCGGCCGGTGGATGGTATCGACACGGTTGAGGGTGCACGGATGAGCGCGCGTTTCGAGGAACTCGACTGGCGGACGACGCCGATGGGCGAGATCAGTCTGCGCCGCAGGCGCGACCCGGTCTCCGGCGAGGACGTGCACGAGGTCAAGCTCGGCGACGAGTTCCTGATGTCCAGCCTGTTCACGGCGGGCGAGATCGCGCTGACCCGGCTGGGCCTGGCCGAGTTGCCCGACGTCGAACTCGACGTCGTGGTGGGCGGTCTGGGCCTGGGCTACACCGCCCGCGCGGCGCTGGACGATCCGCGTGTACGCGACCTGATCGTGGTCGACGCGCTCGGCGAGGTGATCGACTGGCACCGGCGCGGCCTGGTCCCGCTCGGCGCCGGCCTCGCGGGCGATCCCCGCTGCCGGTTGGTCCAGGGCGACTTCTTCGCACTGGCGGGCGAGGCGCGCGGGTTCGACCCGCGGGTGCCGGGTCGGCGCTTCCACGCGATCCTGCTGGACGTCGACCACTCCCCGCGCCATGTGCTGCACCCGAGCCACGCCGCGCTGTACCGGCCCGCCGGGTTGCGTGCGCTGGCCGATCGGCTGCGTCCGGGCGGGGTGTTCGCGCTGTGGTCCAACGACCCGCCGGACCTGGAGTTCGGCGCGGTGCTCGGCGAGGTCTTCGCCGACTCGGCCGCGCACGTCGTCGACTTCGACAACCCGCTCCAGGGCGGTACGGCCACCAACACCGTGTACGTGGCCCGCACGCCGGAGGAGCCCGCGTCCTGACCCGCCGTGAGGGCCGGCCGACGGGTCGGGACGCGGGTCGGGGTATCGGGTCCGGCGACAGGGCACGCGCCGCCGGACCCGGCCCCGGTCAGGAGGCGCGCAGGTGGTCGATCGCCGCGCGGGCCGCAAGCCCGATCGAGGCATCGGCCGCAGGCGCGCGAAAGCCCAGCGACTCCAGGCGCAGGAACACGCCCACCGCGTAGCGCTTGCCGTCGGGGTACTCGACCACGCCGACCTCGTTGCGCACGCCCCACAGGGTGCCGGTCTTGCCGGAGACCCGGATCTCGTCCGCGAATCCCGACGCGAGCCGGTGCGGCCAGATCTGCCGGCCCATGATGTCGCGCACCTCGGCGCAGGCCTCGGCGGAGCCCGCCTCGTCCCGCCAGATCGCGGCGAGCAGCTTGGTGATCTCGCGCGGGGTGGTCGCGGCGGTGCGCTTCGGGTCGCGCACGGTCAGCGCGCGGATCTGCTCGGGCGTGGCCCGGGCGACCTGCTCGTCGACGTTGCCGCTCGGGTCGACACCCAGGTCGTTCAACACCGACTCGAACAGGTCCTTGCAGCCGCTGACGGAGGTGTCTCGGCAGTCCAGCGCGTCGAGGGTGGCCCGCACGTTGTCCCGGCCGACCAGGCGCAGCACGATGTCGGTCGCCGCGTTGTCGCTCTGGGTGATCATCATGAAGGCGAGGTCACGCGCGCTCATCTCCACGTCGTACATACAGCCGTCGGTGCCGATGCCGTCGCCCTCGCGGTCGGCGGCGGTGACCAGGTGCCGGCCGGCCCGGTCGAGCCGGCCGTCGGCGGCCTGGCGGGCGTACTCCAGGACGATCGGCACCTTCAGGACCGACGCGAGCACGACCGGGTCGTCGGCCTGGTAGGCGACCTCTTCGGCGGTGTCGAGGTCGCGTACGTGCAGGAAACCGTCGACCCGAGCCGCGTCGAAGATCGCCCGGATGCGCTGTGTGGGCTCTACCGGCCCTCGATCGGTGCTCATGTCCGCTCCGTGTGGGTGGTCGGATGCCCCGAAGGGCCGGTCGCCGGTGGTGGTTGCCGTTCGGCGCCTATGTGGGGTGCCAGGGGAGGCGGTGCGGGCGGGTCCGCGGCCGGACGGGTCGCCCGCGAGAAGGTGGTGCGCGCGTGTCGTGCGACCTCGGCCGGTCCGGTTCACGACCCCGCGGCGGCCCCTGCCGAGCATCGTCCCCCGGGGTATGGCTCGGCGTCGGTGATTCGAACAGGTTCGCCGACCGTTCTTCGTCCGGGACGACGATTCGGGGGTTTGTGACGCTGCCTACCGTGATCGTCCTCTGCGGCACTCGCCGCCGCCTTCCGAGGAGGTATCCCACGATGGGACGATCCGATGTGTCCGGGGCCGCTGCCCGGGTGCTGCCGACTCCCGAGTACCTAGCGACCCGTCTCGGCGAGCTGGCCAAGCGTGGCAACATCCCCGGCGCGAGCGTCGCGGTACGAATGGGCGACGAGACGGTCGCGGCCGCCACCGGCGTGCTCGACACGGAGATCGCATACCCGGCCACGACCGAGTCGATCTTCCAGGTCGGTTCGATCACCAAGGTGTGGACGGCGACGCTGATCATGCAGCTGGTCGACGAGGGCGTGCTCGACCTCGACGCACCGGTGCGCACCTACCTCCCCGACTTCAAGCTGCTCGACGAGGCCGCCGCGGCGAGCGTGACGGTTCGTCAACTGCTGTGCCACACCGCGGGGTTCGAGGGCGACGTATTCGAGGACTTCGGTCCCGGTGACGACGCGGTGGCGGGGCTGGTCGGGCATCTGGCCGACCACGGCGGGCGACTGTTCGCGCCCGGCGAGATGTTCTCCTACTGCAACAGCGGATACGTCGCCCTCGGTCGGATCGTCGAGGTGCTGACCGGGCAGACGTGGGAGGCCACGCTGCGCGAGCGGATCACCGTCCCGCTCGGACTGACCCGGGTGGCGACCGGCGCCGCCGAGGCGATCCTGCACCGGGTGGCGATCGGGCACGTGGAGGGCCCCGACGGGACGAGGGTGAAGGCGCCCGTGTGGCAACTGCCCCGCTCCAACGCGCCGGCCGGCTCGACGCTGACCACCACCGCGACCGACCTGGTCGCGTTCGCCGCCGCGCACGTCGCGCGCGGCCTGCTGCCGGACGGCACCCGCCTGCTGTCCGAGGCGTCGGCCCTGGCCATGCGCGAGTCGCAGGTGGACGTGCCCGACATCGGCGCGGTCGGCACCGCGTGGGGCCTGGGCTGGAACCTGTTCGACTGGGCGGGCGGTCCGGTGATCGGCCACGACGGCGGCACCCTCGGCCAGGCCGCGATCCTGCGAGTGGCCCCCGAGAGCGGCGTCTCGATCGCGATCCTGACCAACGGCGGCGAGTTGGGCGTGATGTACGAGCTGGTCCGCGAGGTGTTGGCGAGCACCGCGGGTGTCGCCATGCCCGAGCCCGCGGTGCCGCCCGTCGACCCGCCGGTGGTGGACGCGCGCTTTTTCGTCGGTCGCTACGCGTCGCAGGTACTGGCGATGGACGTGGTCGAGTCGGAGCGCGGCTTCGAGCTGACCACGCGCACCCTGGGCACCGCGGCCAAGATGATGGGCGAGAGCGTCCGGACGACCGAACTGGTCGCCCGCGACGCCCGCACGCTGATCGCCGTCGAGGCGAAGGGCGGGCAGCACGAACAGTACGCCTTCGTGGGCGACGGAGACCGGGCGCGCTTCGTGCACATGACCCGCGCGCTGCCCCGGATGGTGGTCGGCGAGCCGGCCGCCACGCCCGGTGCCGAGCGGGTCGGCGTCGACACCTGTAGCGGAGGCGCGCGATGAGACGGGCCTCGCGCGGGGCCGCCGCGGCGCTCGCGTTGGGCCTGCTCGCCGCCGGGTGCGGCGGAAGCGGCTCGGGGGGAAGCTCCGGGACCGGCGAGACGGTCACCATCGCACTCCCCAGCGACCCCAACAACATGAACCCGCTGACCACGTTGACCTCGTACGCGGTGATGATGAACCGCTTCGCCTACGACTCGCTGGTCAACGTGCAATCCGACGGGCGAATCGTCTCCGGCGTCGCGGAGAAGTGGACCTCCGACGCGAACTCGGCGACCTTCACCCTCCGACGCGACGTGACGTGCGAGAACGGCGCGCCGCTGACCGCGGCAGATGTCGCCGCCCAGTACAACCACATCGTCGACCCGGCCAACAAGTCGCCGCTGTACGGCCTGATGGTGCCTCCCGGGGTCACCGCCACCGCCGACAACGAGGCCAACACGGTGACCCTCAACGCTTCGCTGCCGGCCCCGTTCCTGGTCCGCGGCACCTCGATGCTGCGCCTGGTGTGTCCCTCATCGCTCAAGGACTCGGGCAAGTTGGCGCACACCTCCGACGGCACCGGACCCTACCGGCTGAGCGAGGTGGTCCCGGGCGACCACTTCACCTTCGTCAAGCGAGCCGGCTACGCCTGGGGCCCGGCGGGCACCGACAACACCAAGTCGCCGGACCGGGTGGTCTTCAAGATCGTCGGCAACGAGTCCACCCGGGCCAACCTGCTGCTCGGCGGGCAGATCGACATCGCGACGGTGCTCGGCGCCGACCGGGCGCGGCTGACCGCGGCCGGGATCAAGGCGGTGATCGAGCGGGACCCGATGGGCATGTTGATCTTCAACGAGGCATCGAATCGGGTCACCTCCGATCTCCGGCTGCGCAAGGCGCTGTTGTCCGCGCTCGACCTCAAACAGATCGGCGCGGTGGCCACCGGCGGCAAAGGCATGGCCCCGCAGCGGCTGGGCGTGACGATGAGCCCGCCCTGTACCGAGGACTCGGTCACCGGCAACCTCCCGCCCCATGACCTGGAGCAGGCGGCCGCGCTGATGCGCGAGGCCGGTTGGAAGAAGTCCGACGGGTACTGGAGCAAGGACGGCCGACAGCTGTCGATCTCGATGCCTTATCCCGGCATCTTCGGTAGCCAACTCGTCTCGGCCGTCGAACTGGCGGTCAGGCAGTGGAAGTCGTTCGGGGCGAAGGTGAGCATCCAACCGACCACGGCGTCGACGAACGCGTCGATCCTGATGGGCGGTCAGTGGGAAATCGCGTGGGCACCGGTGTCGGTGACCTCGCCCGACCAGTTCGTCCCGTTCGTTTCCGGCCCCAAGCCCCCCGACGGGCTCAACTTCGGATCGTTCGACAACCCCGAATACCGGCGCCTGGTGGGCGAGGCGATGGCCAAGCCCGACATCGCCGGCTGCCCCGAATGGACGGCTGCCGAGTCCGCGTTGATCAAGCGGGCCGACATGGTGACGTTCGTGGACTCGATGACTCCCTACTTCGTTCGAGGCTACAGCTTCGAACTCGACGGTGGCGGCGTGGTGCCGTCCTCCCTGCACAAGGTCGGTGGCCGATGAGCACCGCAACCCTGTCCGGCCGAGTGACGGACTTCCGTCTCGGTCCCTGGACTTCCTTCTTCCTGCGGCGCACCGGTCGTCTGGTGGTCTCGCTGGCCGCCCTGGTGACCGCCGCGTTCGCGATGATCCACTTCGTCCCCGGCGACCCCGTCCGCGGCGCCCTGGGAATGAACGCCACCCCCGAGGCGGTCGCCGCCCGCAAGGAACAACTGGGCCTGAACGACTCGCTGATCACCCAGTACAAACACTTCGTGAGCGGGCTCTTCCACGGCGACCTCGGCGAATCGATCACCGCCCGGGTCTCGGTGTCGAGCATGATCGGCGACCGGCTCCCCGCCACCTTGGAGATCGCGATCTACGCGTTCATCCTGGTCATGGTGGTGTCCATCCCGCTGGGCATGGCGATGGCCGTGTTCACCCTCAACGGCCGCCGGCGCCGCAGCGAACTGGCCTTCGCCTCCTCGACCGGGGCGATCGTGGCCATCCCGGAATTCCTCCTCGCCGTCGGTCTGGCCTCGGTGTTCGGCGTCAGCCTCGGCTGGTTCCCGGTGGCGCTGCGCGAAGGGCCCGACTCCTACGTGCTGCCCGTACTGGCCCTGGCCATCACCCCGATCGCCGCGCTGTCGCGGATCGTCCGGGTCGAGGCGCTGCGCGTGTTCGAGACCGACTACATGCGCACCGCCCGCGCCAAACGGCTGCCCACCCGACTGCTCTACCTGCGGCACGCGCTGCCGAACCTGCTCACCTCCTCGCTCACCCTCGGCGGCCTGATCCTCAGCAGCCTGCTCGCGGGCACCGTGCTGATCGAGAACGTCTTCGCCTGGCCCGGCCTGGGCATGACCATCGTCCAGGCGATCCTGCAGAAGGACTATCCGCTCGTTCAGGGCATCGTGCTCGTCTACGGAGCCGCCGCGCTCGCGATCCACTTCGCGGTCGACCTCGCCGTCGCCGTCGCCGACCCCAAGTCCACGATTCGCGGGAGCTGACGATGTCCAAGGCCCCTAGACTGCGCCAGGCGCTGCGCACCCCGATGGGGATCGCCACGGCGATCCTGAGCGCCCTGATCCTGCTCGTGGCGATCTTCGGCCCGATGCTGGCCGGCGACACCGCGGACCGGATCGACACCGACGCGATCGGCCGACACAGCGGCTCCGAGCACCTGTTCGGTACCGACGCGCTCGGTCGCGACATCGCCGCCCGGGTGGTGGTGGCCACCCGACTCACCCTCGAACTGACCCTGTTCGCCACGTTGATCGCGGTGCTCGGCGGGCTGATCCTGGGTGTGCTTCCGGCGGTGCTCGGCCGGCGCGCCGGCCGGCTGATCACCGCGACGGTCAACCTGCTCGTGGCCTTCCCCGGCCTGCTGTTCGTGCTCTTCCTCGCGGTCATCTTCGGCGTCGGCACCTTCTCCGCCGCCTTCGCCATCGGCCTGGGCGCGGCCCCCGCCACCGCCCGGCTCGTGCAGAACCTGACCGCCTCCATCGCCGGCACCGACTATGTGGCCGCGGCGCGGATCCTGGGTGTTGGCCGGTTCCGGATCATCGTGCGGCACATCCTGCCCAACATCGCCGAGCCGGTCGCGCTGTTCGTCGCCCAGGTCGCCGCCGGCATCCTGGTCGCCTTCTCCGGCCTGTCCTTCCTCGGCCTGGGCGTGCAGGCGCCCGACTACGACTGGGGGCGTCTGCTCAACGAACAACTCGACCGGGTCATGGTCGACCCGATGTCGGCCGTCGGCCCGGGCGCCGCGATCGTGTTGACCGGCATCACCTTCGGCCTGATCGGTGAGGTGGTCGCGGGTGCCAGCGGTGGCCGCGGCGCGAACCGGCCCGAGGCCGAGCCGGTCGTCTCGACCGACGAACAAGTCGCCGCCGAGGCGGAGTCGGCTCTGCTGCACGTCGACCACCTGCGGGTGCGCTTCCCCGGACACACCGCCGTACACGATGTGTGCCTCAGCGTCACCGAGGGCGAGGCGGTCGGCATCGTCGGCGAGTCCGGCTCGGGCAAGAGCCTGACCGCGCTGGCCGCGGCCGGACTGGTCCCGCACCCCGGCCGGGTCAGCGCCCGTACCCTGCGCTTCGCCGACCGGGACCTGAACCGCCAAGCGCCCAAGGGCACTTCGCTGGCCATGGTGTTCCAGGACCCGATGGCCTCGCTCAACCCGGCGCTCACCGTGGGCCGGCAACTCGCCGAGGTCGCCGAGGTGCACCACGGCGCCGGCCGCGCGGCGGCACTGACCCGAGCGGTCGCCCGACTGGGCGCGGTGGGCATCATCAACCCCGAACAGCGGGTCACCAAGCGCCCGCACGAATTCTCCGGCGGCATGCGCCAGCGGGTGATGATCGCGATGGGCCTGATGGGCGAGCCCCGACTGATCATCGCCGACGAGCCGACCACCGCCCTCGATGTCACCGTCCAGGCCCAGGTGTTGGCCCTGCTGCGGGACGTACGGGCCGAATCCGGCGCCGCGTTGCTGCTCATCTCGCACGACATCGCCGTCGTGTCGCAGGTGTGCGACCGGGTCGTGGTGATGTACGCGGGCCGCATCGTCGAGGAACTGCCGGTCGGCGACCTGGCCGACGGCGTCGCGCACCCGTACTCCGCGGCGCTGATCGGCGCGGTGCCGACCATGACCACCGACCGGGACGTCCCGCTGGCGACCATTCCCGGCCGGCCGCCGGAGCCGGGCGAGGAGAGCGTGGGCTGCCCGTTCGCGCCGCGCTGCGCCCGGGCGAGCGATCGCTGCCGGACCGAGGAACCGGTCCTGGAACGCATCGGCCCCGGACGCCGCGTGGCGTGCTGGGACCCGATCACCACCGCCGTGCAGGAACTGGAGGAGGTTCGATGAAAGCCGCAGGTACGGTTGCCCCGGTCGCGGCCGAGGCCGACGCAGCGCCCGCCGGGGCCGGCACGTCCGGTTCGCTCGAACTGCGCCACATCACGGTGCGCTACGGCCGTGGCCGCTCGGCGGTGACCGCCGTCGACGACGTGTCCCTGGAGGTGCCGGCGGGCCGCGTGGTCGGCCTGGTCGGCGGCTCCGGATCGGGCAAGTCCACCCTCGGCCGGGCCGCGGTCGGGCTGGTGCCGATCACCGCGGGCAACGTCCTGGTGGACGGCGTCGACCAGGGTCGCCGGCCCGGGCGCAGGCCGGTGCAACTGGTGTTCCAGGACCCGTTCGCGTCGCTGAACCCCCGGCTGAGCGTGGGCGCCTCGGTGGCCGAGGCGTTGCCGCGCGAGGACCGGGCGCGGCGCGTGGAGGAGGTGGCCCGGTATCTCGACCTGGTCGGGATCGACCCGGGGATGAGCACCCGACTTCCGCGCGCGCTCTCCGGCGGCCAGCGGCAACGGGTGGCGCTGGCCCGCGCGTTGGCCGCGCGACCGGCGGTCCTGGTGGCGGACGAGGTCACCTCCGCGCTCGACGTCTCGGTCCAGGGCGCGGTGCTCAACCTGATCCGCGACCTGCAGCGCGAGCTGGGCTTCGCGATGTTGTTCATCACGCACAACCTGGCCGTGGTGCGCTACCTGGCGGACCGGATCGCGGTGATGGACCGGGGTGTCCTGGTCGAGGAGGGGCCGGCCGCACAGGTCCTGGAGGACCCCGAACACGAGTACACGCGGGCGTTGTTGTCGGGCGTACCGCGGATCGGCGAGCCGCTGCCGGAGGGCGCGGTCACCGAGGGCGCGCAGACCGGGGGAGCGGCGCGGGCCGCCTCCGACGCGGACGAGGGAACGGAGACCGGGAACCTATGACCCCGACACCGGCGGGCGCGCGGATGGGCGGCGACCTGTACCGTGCCGAACCCGAGCCCGCACCCGATTCCGGTGCGCTCCGCGACCGCGCGACCGCGGCGGCCGTCCGCGCCGCTCGTGCGGCGCACGTCGAGATCCGCCAACTGCACACGCTGGACGAGGTGTCCGAGGTGTGCAGGCTGCTGGACGGCATCTGGCAGGTGGACTCGGCGAACCCGATGATGTTGCCCGAACTGTTGATGGTCCTGGCGCATGCCGGCGGCTATGTGGCGGGCACCTACGAGGGCGACCGGTTGACCGGCGCCTGCGTGGCTCTGCTCGCCACCGACGGCCTGCACTCGCACATCGCGGGCGTGGACGTGCGCTCGCGCGGACGGGAGGTGGGCCACGCGCTCAAGGTGCACCAGCGCGCCTGGTGCCTGGACCGCGGGATCACCCGGATCAGCTGGACGTTCGACCCCCTGGTGGGGCGCAACGCGTTCTTCAATCTGGCCAAGCTCGGTGCGGTGCCCGCCGAGTATCTGGTCGACTTCTACGGGCGTCTGACCGACGCGTTCAACGCCGGTGACCATACCGATCGGCTGCTGGTGCGCTGGGATCTGACCGCCCCTCGGGTGGCCCTCGCCTGCGAGGGGATCCCGCAGCCGGTGGACGACGCGGCCGCTCCGGGGGAGGAGGGGGTCGCGGTCGCTCTGGACGTGGGGGCCGATGGCCGACCCGTGCTCGGGCGCACCGATGCCGACGTGGTGATCGTCCGGGTGCCGCGCGACATCGACGCCCTGCGGCGTACCGATCCGGACGCCGCACTCTCGTGGCGGCTGGCGGTGCGCGAGGTGCTCGGCGGCCTGATGGGGGAGGGTCGCGTGGTGCGCGGCTTCGGGCGGCTCGGGGGCTATGTCGTGGACCGGCGACGAGACGGGGACTGAGCACACCTGTGCTCGGTTCGGCCCGAAGGGCCGTGACGTACATGGTCCGGTTCGGTTCGGCGGCACGTGCGGCCGTCGTCTCGAACCGGGCGTGGGCCGGAGATTTCCCCACTTTCGACCCAAGATCGTTTAGACTCCCGCACACGGATCGGCCACCGGCGACACGGCCGCTCCGGTGCGTTCGACGGGGGCTCGTGTCGACCGAATGGATCCCCTCGTGACGGACCTGACCGACAACCGGCCGATATCCGCCCGGGCCGCTGTGCTCGCCTGTGCCCTGACGGCCCCGCGATGACCGCGCGTCCGCGCGCCGTGCTCGGGCGCATCATCGACGACCTCGGCTCGACCCTGTTCGAGGTCGCCGCAGGCGAAGCGGACCCGAACCGCGAGGTCACCGGCGTCCTCATCCACGACCCGGGCGACGAACCCGCGCACCCGCCCGGCGCGGTGGTGCTCGGCGTCGCGGTCTACGGGTCCTCGGCGATCGCCACCCTGGTGCACCGCGCGGCGGCGCTGGCCGCCTCGGCCGTCGTGGTGCGCGGGCCGCTCGCGGTGGACGCGGAGATCCGGGACGCGGTGGCGCGCACCGGCGTGGTGGTGCTCGCGCTGACCCCCGGGGCGTCCTGGTCCCAGGTCACCACGCTGCTGCGCTCGTTGCTCGCGGTGGACGAGATCGGCAGCACACAGACCGGCGAAACCCTGGACGGCGCGCCCTCCGGCGACCTGTTCGCGCTGGTCAACGCGATTGCCGCGCTGCTGGACGGACCGGTCACGGTGGAGGACCGCAGCGGGCGCGTACTGGCCTTCTCCAGCCGTCAGGACGAGGCGGACGAGCCGCGGATCGCCACCATCCTGGACCGCCAGGTGCCCGCCGAGTGGTTGCGGATCCTGGAGGAGCGCGGCGCGTTCCAGGCGCTGTATCGCAGCGAGGGGCCGGTGTACCTGCCGGGCGTCTCGGACATGCCCCGGGTGGCCATCGCGGTGCGCGCCGGGGACGAGATCCTGGGCTCGATCTGGGTCGTGGTGCGCGGGCCGCTGTCCGCCGAGCTGCAGCGGTCGCTGATCGAGGCGGCCAAGGTGGTCGCGCTGCACCTGCTGCGCCGACGGGCGGGCGCCGACGTGGAGCGCCGGTTGCGCACCGACCTGTTGGCCACGGTCCTCGAGGGCGGGCCGGCGGCGGTGGACGCGGCGGGCCGACTCGGCCTGGCGCACCAGCCGGCGTGCGTGCTCGCGCTCGCGGTGGTGGGCGACGCGGCACCGGCCGAACGCACCGCCGAGGAGCACCGGATCGTCGACGCGCTGGCGCTGCACCTGGCGGCGGTACACCCGCGGACCGCGACGGCCCGGCTCGGCGGCTTCACCTACGCGATCCTGCCGACCGAGTCGGACGCGCGGGCGGTACGGCTGGCCGAGGAGTTCCTGGCCCGGATCGGCGGGCGGATCGAGGCGGTGGTGGGCATCGGCCGGGTGGCCGCCCGCGCCGTCGACCTACCCTCGTCCCGGGCGGACGCCGATCGTGCGCTGCGCGTGTTGCGCTCGGGCCGATCCCCGCTGCGGGTGGCCAGGCTGTGCGACGTGTACGTGTCGTCGCTGCTGGTCGAGGTGGCCGACCGGGTGGCCGCCACGGACGACGCGCCGGCCGGACCGGTCTCCCGACTGCGGGCCTACGACGCCGAACACGACACCCATCTCACCGAGACGTTGGCGGCGTGGCTGGACACGTTCGGCGACGTGACCGCCGCCGCGGCGGCCGTGCACGTGCACCCGAACACGTTCCGCTATCGGCTGCGCCGGTTGTCCGAGGTGGGCGCGATCGACCTCGCCGACGGCGACGCGCGCTTCGACGCGATGTTCCAGCTCCGGCTGTACGGGGTGCACGGGAGCGGCCCGGCGCGCCGGTCGCTCGACGCGGCGCGGCTGGTGCCGACGCCGATGCGGGGGACGGTGGGGTAGGGCCTCGTCAGGTGCCGAGCGGTCCCGGTTCGATCAGGAACAGCGCCGCGTCGCCGGGGAAGGCCGGGGCGAAGTGTGCCTCGATGTCGGCCGCCAGGCGCCGCAACGCGTCGGCGAAGTCGCCGCCCACGTGGCTCGGGGCGCGCTCGGCGAACGGGTAGCGCGTGCCGTCCGCGCCCGCGGCCTCGGCGAGTTCGTCCGTGTACAGCAGCACCCGCTCGCCCCGGCCCGCCGCGACGGTCAGCTCCGGCGGGCGGAACGTGCCGGGCGTCAGCGCGCCGATCGGCGGGGTGGCGTACATGGGTTCCAGCCCGAGCACCCGTCGGCCGACGATCAGGAGCGGGTTCGGATAGCCGCGGTTGACCAGGGTCAACGAGCCGTCCCCGGTCGGGCCGCCGGCGCGCTCGACCAGCAGGAGGCGGACCAGGGGGCGATGGCCGCGTGCGTGGTCCTCGCGCAGGGCCAGCGCGATCCGGTGGGACACCTCGGTCAGCGCGGGCAACTCGGCGGCGACCGCGCCGAACGCGGCGAGCACCTCCGCCGCCAGATCGGGCGCGCACAGCGGATCGCCGGCCACGTCACCAAAGACCGCCCGGGCCCCCAGCGGCGTCTCGCGGATCTCGCCGAACCAGCACCGATCGGGCGGGTCGGCCGGCTCCGCCGGGCCATCGATCCGCCGAGCGGCCACGCGCAGCCCATCGACCCGGGCAAGGGTGGTTTCCCCGGCCCCCGGCGCGACGTCGTACCCGGCAGGCGCGGGATGCACGCGATCACTCGACGTGCTGGGCGGATCGGACTCGGGCGGCTGCGCGTCGGTGCTCACGGATCTCCTCGCCGGCGGGATACCTCCGACCAGTGTCACCCACCCACGAACCCCCGAAACGCCCCCCACCCCACCCACAACCCCAAACCCACCCAGACCCGGTCCCGCACCCACCCCGCACCCACCCACCCACCCGGCCCGGTTCCGCGTCCGCGGCGTGTGCGCCCGGCTCGGTTCCGCACCTGCCCCGCGGCGTCCGCCCGGCCCGGTTTCGTATCTGTGGCGTGTGCGCCCGGCCCGGTTCCGCACCCGCCCCGTACCCACCCGCCCGGCCCGGTTCCGCATCTGCCCTGCCGCGTGTCCGCCCGTGCCCGGCCCCGCACCCGCCGCGTGTCCGCCCGCGCTCGCCCGTGCCCGGTCCTGCCGCGCGTCTGCCCGCCCGGCCCGGTTCCGCATCTGCCCTGCCCGGTGTCCGCCCGGGCCGGTTCCGCGCCCGCTCCGCACCTGTCGCGCGCCTGCTCGGGCCGGTCCCGGACCCGCCCTCGCGCCCGCTCGGGCCGCTCCGCACCTGCCCGCGTGCTCCTCCCGTGCCCGCTCGGGCCGGTCCGCATCTGGCGCGCGCCCTCCCGTGCGCTCCGCGCCCGTCCCGCGCGGCCGGGGCCGCCTCGTGGTTGCGGTCTTGTGTGCCGGGCGTTTCTCGTGTTCGTTCGGCGGGGGAGGCTTTGGGGGTTTGGGGGGTGGGCAGGGTTGGGGGGAGGAGAGGGGTTGGTGTGGTGAGTGGTGGGGTTGAGACCGAGGCCATGACCTCGTTCGACGATATTTACGATCGGCCGGATCCCCGGGGGTTCTTTCGGGCGCTCGGGGCGTGGGGCTATCAGACGCCGCATCATGCGCAGGACGTGTTTCGGCGGCTCGTCGCCACCCGGGCCGAGGGGGCCGCGGGCGTTGCGGTCCTGGACATGTGTTGCTCGTACGGGATCAACGCGGCGCTGCTCAACCACGACGTGACCCTCGCCGAGTTGTACGACCGGTACCGCTCCGCGCCCGTCGCCGCGATGGACACCGCCGAGCTGATCGAGGCCGACCGCGCGTGGTACGCCGCCCGCCGCCGCGCCGACGCGGTGCCCGTGATCGGCCTGGACGTGGCGGCCAACGCCATCGCCTACGCGCGCGCCGTCGGCCTGCTCGACGCCGGGTTCGCCGAGAACCTGGAGCTCGCGCCGCCCTCGCCCGAACTGCTCGCCGCCACGCGCCCGGTCGGCCTGATCACCGTCACCGGCGGCGCCAGCTTCCTGTCACCGCGCAGCTTCCGCCCCTTCCTGACCGACGCCCCCGCAGCGGTGTGGGTGGCCGCGTTCGTGCTGCGCACCGGCTCCTACCGAGCCATCGCCGACGGACTCACCGCCCACGGCCTGGTCACCGAGAAGTTCGGCCCGCACACCTTCCCGCAACGCCGCTTCACCAGCGAACGGGAACAGCGCTACGCCGTCGACGCGGTGATCGCCGCCGCCGAGGACCCCGAAGGCCGGGAATCCGCGGGCTGGTTCCACGCCGCGCTGCACCTGTCCCGCCCCCAGGACCACACCACCGCGTTCCCGCTCACCACCCTCCTGCCCGACGGGCCGCGGGAGCGGATCTGACCCGACCGGCGATCGAGGACACGCGCTAGACGAAGCGGATGTGCCGCAACCCCGTCCAGGCCCGGCGTACCCGAGCCCGCGCGGGGGAGTCGGTGTTGGGCGCCAGGGTCAACCCGGTCGACGCGGCGATCAGGTCGGCCACCCTCGGCGTGTCGATGTGGTCGGTGTGGATGTGCTCGGCGAACTCCGGGCCGGCCAGGCGTTCCAGGCACAGATCGAGCCGGGCGACCGCGAAGCTCTCCCGCCGCAGCGGCGCCTCCCGGCCCGCCACCACGCGCACCGCCCGCCCGAAGCCGCGCTCGGCCAGCCGCCGCAATACCGTGCCCCGCTCGGCCAACAGCGCGAAGTGCCGCACGTCGTGGCCCCGTTCGCGCAGCCGGCCGACGATCTCCCGGAAATATTCCGGCTCGATCACCGTCATCGGCGCCAACACCGGCCCCGGATGCCTGGCCAGGGTCAGATCCAGCACCTCGTACACCCCCTGCCGCCACGCCGGCAGATCCTGGAAGTCGCCGCGCAGCGCCCGCGGGGTCATCCGGTGCAGCCCGAAGCCGACCTCCTCCGGGTCGCAGACCACACTGCCGGGCAGCCGCCGGTGCAGCTCGTGCGCCGTCTGCGTCTTGCCGCCCCCGAAGGGGCCGTTGATCCAGATGAGCATGCGCACGACCTTAAGCCGCCGACGCCGACGACCTACAACTCCCGCACCGGCACGCCCGTGAGGAAGGCGGCGACGTCCTCGACCGCCTCGGCGTACGCCAGTTCGTAGTTGTCCCGCGTCGCATACCCGATGTGCGGGGTGAGCACGGTATTGGGCGCGGCCAGGATCGGCTCGTCCGCCGGGATCGGCTCCACGGGGTACACATCCAGCCCGGCCCCCGCGATCCGGCCCTCGTGCAGCGCGGCCAGCAGCGCGTCCCGGTCCACGATCGGCGCGCGCGAGGTGTTGACCAGATACGCGGTCGGGCGCATCAGCGCGAGTTCGGCCGCGCCGACCAGCGACCTGGTGCGCTCGCTGAAGCGCACATGCACGGTGACGAAGTCGGCGCGCCGGAACAACTCCTCCTTGGCCACCACCTCGACGCCGACCGCCGCGCCCTGTTCGGCGGTGAGGTTGCTGCTCCAGGCCAGCACCCGCATCCCGAACGCGGCGCCGACCCGGGCCACCCGGGTGCCCAGCTTTCCCAGACCGATCACGCCGAGCGTGGCGCCGGCGAGGTCGACGCCCACGCCGCGTTGCCAGGTGCCGGCCCGCAGGCTCGCCTCCTCGACCCGGGTGCCCTTCGCCAGTTCGAGGATCAGCGCCCACGTCAACTCGGCCGCCGGATGCGGGAGCAGACTCGTGCCACAGACGGTGACGCCCCGGGCACGCGCCGCCTCGACGTCGATCGCGGCATTGTTCATCCCGGTGGTGATCAAAAGCCGCAACGCGGGCAGCCGGGCCAGTAGTTCCGCCGGGAACGCGGTGCGCTCGCGCATCGCCACCACCGCGTCGAACCCCGACAGGCGCTCGACCAGCGTGTCGGGGTCGCGCACATGGTCCGGGAAGAAGACCGCCTCGGTGTCGTCCGGCAGTTTGCCCCAGCAGTCGAGCGCTGCGGCCTGCCCCTGATAGTCGTCGATCACGGCCACCCGAAACACGTGCGCCCCCTCTCCTGCGGCCCCCGTCGCGCGGCTCGCCCGGCCGGACCGGGTCCGACCCTATCGGCGGCGTCGGCCCGGCGCGTCGCGCCGGGTCAGCCGAGCGACGCCAGGCCCGTGCGCAGGTCGTCCAGGTTCATCACCGGCCGGACGGCGACCTTGGCGCCCAACTCGAAGAAGGGTTCGGCGATGGACGGCAACTGCGAGGAGTCCTGCATGTCGAACACCAGCAGACACGTACGGTCGCCCTCGAACGCGGCGAAGTAGGCCGCCTCGGGGTTCACCCGCTCGACGATGGACTGGATCCGTTTGCCCAGCGACCCGTCCGCGACGGCCTGGTTGCCCGCCTCGGTGTTCATCCGTGCGGAGAGAAGCATGCGCATCGATCTCACCTGCGTTTCGGTACGGATCGCGCTCGACACTCGCCTCGGGCGTCGCGGAGGACTCGATCACGTACGTTTCCAGCGTCCTCCCGTGCACCAACCCGTGCAAACGCCCGGGCACGCGACCGCGTAGCGGGTGTGCCGTCGGGTATGCGAAAGGTATGAACGCGCGACGTCGCGCTTCGACCAGGCGCCCTCCCGGCAGCGAGGCGGCCCATCCCCGCAGCGACCTCCCCGCGCGTCGGGTCATGTCCAGGATCGCGCTGCCCTTCTTCGTCATCGCGTGCGCGGCCTGCGCCGTGGCCGCCGCCGGGGACGTCGCCGACAACGTGCGCACACTCTGGCTGATCGCGGCGATCGTATGCGGCCTCACGGCCGTGATCGCCTGGATCGACCTGCGGGTGATCGCCCGCCGCATGCGCGAGGAACGGACCCGGTCCGACCGCCCCGGGTGAGCCGCTCGCCCTGCATACACGGCCGGCGCGCCGCGACCGCCGCCGAGGGTGACCGCGCGAACCGTGCCCGCCGGCCTCGCCCGGCCCTTTCTCGGTGGCTCCACCGCAGGTCGCGCCCAGCCGGCCACCGACCCCCGGCGTGCCGAGCGCGGCCTTTCGGGCCGTCCCACCTGCACTCGGCCCGGGCCTCGCGCTCGGGCTCACCCGTCGTGTCGGAGTCGCCGGATCAGTGGGTGAGTTGCACCCTCGGAGCGGCGGTGCCCGGTTCGGTGTGCGCGGTCTCCTCGGTGTGGCCCACCCGCCAGTAGCCCATGAACGCGATCGCGCGGGGGTCCATGCCGCGTTCGTCCTTGAGGTGGCGGCGCAGCGCCCGCACCCGGCCGGCCTCGCCCGCGAGCCACGCGTAGCCGTGCTCGGTCGGCGGCCGGGCGTCGCGGACCGCGTCCAGGAGACGGTGGTCCCCGGCCGGCGCACCACCCCGGTGCAGCCAGTTCACCCGTACGCCGGGCGGCGCGGCCAACCGCTGGCGGTCCGCCTCGGTGGTCACCTCGACGAACACGCTCCCCTCGGCGTCGGCCGGCAACGACTCGACGATGGACCCGATCGCCGGCAGCGCCGCGTGGTCCCCGACCAGAAGCAGGCGCCGGCCCGCCGGCGGCTCGAAGCTGTAGCCCCCGTTGCGGGCGGCGGTCGGCCCCAGCACCTCGATCGGGTCCCCGGGGCGGGCCGCGCGCGCCCAACGGGACGCCGGCCCGCCGGGCGTGTGCAGCGCGAAGTCGATGTCGATCTCGACCGGATCCGAACGGTGCGCGCGCACGGTGTAGGTGCGCTGGTACGGCCGGTCCGCCTCGGGGATCCGCGCCCACGCCTCGCGCCAGGTCAGGTCCGCCCGGGTGATCCGGGGTGCCGGGCGACCCTCGCGCGGGACGAACAGCTTGATCCGCTGATCCGGTCCGCCGGGCACGAAGCTCGCCAGGCGCGGGCCGGTCAGGGTGATCCGGACCGCGTTGCGGGTGATCGGGATGTTGCGGACCACGGTGAGGTGGAAGGGCCGGTACAGCCGCGCACGACGTTCACGTTCGGTGGTGATGGGAACTCGCCCTCTCGGACACGGGTCGACCGGTGGACGACACGGGACGATGTCGGAGTTAGGTTAGCCTAACCGGGCCGGATTCACGATCACCCGCGACGCGCCGACACTGGGCCGAACGGGCTTGGCAAGGGCCGGATTTGGCCAGGAGGTATGGCTAGCCTAAGTTGGTCCGAGCCCCGCCCGGTCCGGGTCGGGGCGCCCGGTGGCGGGGTTGTTCGCCGAGGGCGGGGCGTGCCCGGACCCGGCGTCCGGATCGACGAGTCGACGTGTCCGAGGGGGCGATCACGCATGCGGCTGTACCTGCTCGCGCTCAACCCCACCGACTCGGTGACCGACGGCTTCCTGCCCGCCGCCCACCGCCTGGGCCTGGACGTCACCCTGCTCACCGACCCCGCGTACGCGCCGGCCCACCTCGCGGTGTGCGGCAGCCGGGATTTCGTCGAGGTCGTGGAGTGTGACGTCCGCGACTTTCGCGCGGTGATCGACCGGATCGCCGACGGCCCCCGCCCCGACGCGGTGTTCAGCAACAGCGACCACCTCCAGGTGCAAACCGCCCTGGCCGCCGCATGGTTCGATCTCCCGGCCAAGGACTGGCGGGCCGCGCTGCACGCCAAGAACAAGGCACACACGCGCCGGCGACTGGCCGCGACGGGCGTCGACCCGGTCTGGGCCGTCGAACTGGCGCCGGAGCGGGACGCGAAGGAACTGCTCGCGCTCGACCCGCCGTTCCCGTGCGTGGTCAAACCCCGCGAGGGCGTCGCGGGCGAAGACGTGGTGCTGGTCGCCGACGACGGGCAACTCCTGGCGCGCTGCGCCGAGATCCGCTCCCGTCGGCCCGGCGCGGCGCTGGTGGTCGAGGAGTTCCTGAGCGGCGAGCTGTACACCCTGGAAACGCTCGGCGACCGGAACGGCACACGGGTCGTGGCCGGATTCCACACCCACCTGTCGCCGCCACCACACTTCATCGAACTGCGGCTGGATCTGGTCCCCCACCCACCCGCCGCGAGCACCGCCGGCGTACTGGCCCGGCTCGACGCGCTCGGCGTCGGATTCGGGGCCTGCCACACCGAGTTCGTGCTCCAGGACGGCCGCCCCCGGATCATCGAGGTCAACTACCGCGCCATCGGCGACCAGTGCGACCTGCTGCTCGCCGACGTCCTGGGCATCCCGCTCTTCGAGTACATCCTGCGCGTGCACCTCGGCGACGACCTCCCCGCCGACCTCGGCGCGCACACCGACCGGCACGCCCGCATCGACTGGCCGTGCGCGGACCGTGCCGGCGTGCTCACCACCGCTCCGGGCCGCGAGGACACCACCTCCGACGCGGGTGTGCGCACCGACTACCACCCGCTGCGAGCGATCGGCGAACGACACGAACTGCACCACTCCAACCGGGACTACCTCGGCGTGCTGCGCACGATCGGTACCGACCGGTCGGCGGTCGACCACGCGGCCGAGGCGTTCCTCGCCGACCACACGTGGGGCATCGCCCCGTGACCGAACCCGCCGTCGCCGACCCGGCGTCACCCGACCCGGCCCCGCGCGGCGCTTCGGCGAACACCCCCGCCGGCGAGCAACTGCGACGCGTGCTCGACGCCGTGCTGCGCGAGGACATCCTCGGACTGCGCTCCACCGCCGAGACACTGCACCGGCCCGACGGCACCTGGTTGCGGCTGAAGGCCCCGCACGGCACGACGAGTTGGCTGATACCCGTGCGACCCGACGGTTTCCAGTGCGAGTACGCGGCCCGCGAACCGCTCCTGCTCGCCGAACGCGACGGCACCCGACTGACCACCACCGACGCCGTGTTGGCCACCCTGCGCGACCTGGCCGACCCCCGCGACCGGTCCGGCTTCGACGACTTCGCCGAGGAGTGCCGCCAGTCGGCCCGGGCCGGCCGCGTCATGGCCGACGCCCTCCCGGCCGTGCGTGCCCGGCTCGCCGCCGACCACGGCCCGGATCCGAGCACCTGGACCGGACTGCACGCCGGCCCGGCCCTGGACACCCTCGCCGCACACCTCGACCACCCCATCCACCCGACCCCGCGCGCCCGTTCCGGCCTGGACCAGGCGGCGCTGCGCCGCTACGCCCCCGAACACCACCCGACCTTCCGACTGCGCTGGGCCCTGCTCCCGCACGACGCGGCCACACTCACCGGCACCCTGCCCGACTGGTGGCCCACCCCCACCACACTCGGCCGACCCGACCTGGAACACAGCCGGCTCGCGCTGCCCGTACACCCCCTCACCCTCGACCGGCTCCCGGACCCGGCCGTGCCCACCGCGCCGGCCCACCTGGACGTGTGCCCGACCCTGTCGATGCGCACCGTCGCCGTGCTCGACCACCCCGGCGTACACCTCAAGCTCCCGCTGCCGATCGCCACCCTCGGCATGCGCAACCGACGCACCATCAAACCCGGCACCCTCGTCGACGGCGCCGCCGGACAACGCCTGCTCGCCGCCGTCCTGGACCACGAACCCCGCTTACGGGAGCGGGTGTTGCTCGCGGACGAACAGACCCACCTGCACGCCGGCCACGAACTGCTCGCCGTCCTGGTGCGCCGCTACCCGAACCTGCCCGACGACGCCCTCGTACTCCCGGTCGCCGCCCTGCTCGCCCGGGTGCACGACGGCACATCCGTCCTGGACCGGGTCGCCGAACGCTGGTACGGCGGCGATCGGTTCGCGCTGCTCGACGCCTACCTCACGCTGCTCCTGGACTGGCAGACCACACTGTTCCGGTACGGCGTCGCACTCGAATCGCACCCGCAGAACCTCTCCCTCGTACTCGCCGACGACCGACCCGTGCGCCTGCTGCTCAAGGACAACGACGGCCCCCGGATCAACCGGGCCCGCTGCCCGGTCGAGCACGACGGCTTCGACGACCCGCGCACCTACAGTCCCGACGACGGGCCGCTCGCCGACCTGTTCGTCACCATCACCGTGCATCTGTGCGCCGGCGCCCTGGCATTCGCCCTGTCGGACCCCGAACGCGCCGAACTGCTGCACCTGGTGCGCGACCGGCTGGCGGACCTGGCGGATCCGTGGTTGCGCCGCCGGATCCTCGACGCGGACCGGCTCCCGATCAAGGCGATGGTCACCGCCGGGACCCTGCTCACCAAGGAGCGCTCCGGCGCGGCCGACATCAACAAGCACTACACGACCGGACCGAACTACCTGCGCCCGCCGGCCGAAACCCCGTAGCGGCCGGAGCAGCCCGCCCACCCCACGGCCCCGAGCCGCACACCGCGCATCCCGCACCTCGCACCTCGCACCTGCCAAGAACCGCCGGAGTCGCCCATGTCGCCGCAGTCGGCCCGACCCACGACCACCGCGGCCCCCGCCGCCCAGGCCCCGCCCGCGCCGCCCTCGGCCGACGACGCCGTCGCGCACACCCTGCTCAACTGCCTGCTTCGGGAGGTCTGCGGCCCCGAACGGCACAGCGTGGTCGAGCCCGACGGCGGTCACCTGCGGTTGTGGCTGGCCCGATCCGGTACCGAACTGCGGGTCCGGCTGCGACGCACCTCCCTCCTCGGCGACCACCGCTTCACCGGGCCGGTGAGCGAACGACGCGGGCCCGGCTGGCATGCGCTGTCCTGGTCCGAGCTGGGCCGGCGGGTGCACCGCGAACTGGGCACGCGTACCGGTGTGCCCAACGACGAGTTCCTGGGCCAACTCGCGTCCAGCCACGCGGGCGTGGCCGCCGGGCTGGCCCGCCGCGCCGCGCCTCCCGCGTCGCGCTACCTGGAGTCGGAACAGGCGCTGCTGTTCGGACACCGCTTCCACCCCACCCCCAAGGCACGCGGCACCGACCCGACCACCTGGGCCGCCTACGCCCCCGAGGCCCGCGCCGAGTTCCGGCTGCGACACCTGGCCGTACGCGGCGAACTCGTCGCCCAGGAACGCATATCCGCCGCCGACACCGCCGTCCTGGACCGGCTCGGCCCGGTTCCGGCCGGCTACACCCTGCTGCCCGCACACCCGTGGCAGTACGAACTCCTCGCCGGCCACCCGCGCCTGCGCGCCGCACTGCTCCGCGGCGACATCCGAGACCTGGGCGAGGCCGGCCCCCGCTTCGCCGCGACCGCGTCGGTACGCACCCTCGCCGGCGCCGGAGTGTTCCTCAAATTCAGCCTGAACGTGCGCATCACCAACTGCGTCCGCAAGAACGCCGCCTACGAACTGTCCGGCGCCGTCGCGCTCACCCGGGCGCTGGCCCCGATCGCGGCCCGCACCGCCGCGCGTTTCCCGGACTTCACCATCCTCGGCGAGCCCGCCTACCGCAGCCTGTCGCCGGACCTCGCCCCCGAACTCCTCGAAGGTTTCGGGGTGATCGTCCGCGACGGGCTCGACGCACGGCTGCGGCCCACAACCACGCCGCTGCTCGCCGCCGCCGTCGCGGCCGAATACCCGACCGGGTCCGCGCACCTGTCCCGACTGCTCGACGGCGCCGGGCCCGACGAGGCGCTGCGCTGGTGGGAGGACTACCTGCGGCTGCTCGTCCCGCCGGTGCTGGCCCACTACTTCGCGCACGGCGTGGTCCTGGAACCGCACCTCCAGAACGTCCTGGTCGCGGTGGACGCCGGCGGTCGACCCCGGCAGGTGCTGATGCGCGACATGGAGGGGACCAAGCTGCTCCCCGGGCCGCACGCCGCCGTGCTGGCCGCACTGCCACCGTCGGTGGCCGCGCCGATGACCTACGACGCCCGGCGCGGCTGGGACCGGGTGGTCTACTGCCTGCTGGTCAACAACATCGCCGAAATGCTCGCCGCGCTGGTCGACGTCCATCCGCACCTGGAGGCCCGCTGCTGGGAACAGGTCCGCGCGGTCCTGGCCGAATGCGCCGCCGAACACGGTGATCCCGAACAACTGCGCGCGCTGCTCGCGGGCGCGCCGCTGCCCGCCAAGGCCAACCTCCTCGCCCGCTGGGAACGGCGCGCCGACCGCGAGGCGGAGTACGTCCGCATTCCCGCGCCGCCGGTCGAGCCGATCCCCGACGGCACACCCCGCGCCCCCGTCCGGAGCACCCGATGATCCCCCCGCACATCCGCGCCCACGTCACCGACCTCGCCCCCGAGGCGCTGCCCGCGTACCTGTACGACCGGACCGGGCTGCGGGCACACGCGGCGGCGGTGCGCGCCGCGCTGCCCGAGCGGGTCGAGGTGTACTACGCGGCAAAGGCCAACCCGACGCCGGAGATCCTGACCGCGCTGGACGGTACGGTGAACGGCTTCGAGGTCTCCTCGGGCGGTGAACTCGCCCATGTACGCGCCCACGTGCCCGATGCCCGGATCGCCTTCGGCGGCCCGGGCAAGACCGACGCCGAGCTGATCGCCGCGCTGCGGGCGGGCGTCGAGCGCATCCACGTGGAGAGCCGGGCCGAACTGCACCGCCTGATCGTGCTGGCCACCCGGCATACGCCCGACCGCGACGTCGATGTACTGCTGCGGGTCAACCTGCCCCTGGACGGCGCCCTGTTGCGCGGCGCCGCGCTGACCATGGGCGGCGATCCGTCCCCGTTCGGCCTGGACCCGGACGACGCCGAGGCGTGCCTGCACCTGCTGCGCGGTCCGGACGCCGGCCGGGTCCGGGTGCGCGGGATCCACGCGCACCTGGCCAGTGGGCTGGACGCGGACACCCAGGTAGCCGTCGCCGCGCGGATCGTCGACTGGACCCGAACGGTCGCCGAGCGGCACCGCGTCTGCCTGCCCGAGGTCAACGTCGGCGGTGGCATGGCGGTCGACTACACCGACCCCACCGCCCGCTTCGACTGGTACCGCCTGGGCGCCGGGCTGGCCGAAATCCTGGTCGACCGGGCGGACTTGTCCCTGCGCATCGAACCGGGTCGGGCGCTGACCGCCTACTGCGGTTGGTACGCCACCGAGGTGCTGGACCTCAAGCACAGCCACGGCGCGGCCTTCGCGGTGCTCCGCGGCGGCACCCACCACCTGCGCACGCCCGCGGCCAAGGGACACGACCAGCCCTTCGCGGTCCTGGAGAGCCCACACCCGTGGCCGCATCCGTGGCCGCGCCCGCGGACGACCGCCGCCGAGGTCACCCTGGTCGGCCAACTGTGCACCCCCAAGGACGTGTTCGCCCGCCGCCGACCGGTCGCCCGGCTGGCGGTCGGCGACCGCGTCGTGTTCGCGATGGCCGGCGCCTACGCGTGGAACATCTCCCACCACGACTTCCTGATGCACCCGCACCCGACGTTCCACCACCTGTGACGGGCCGGCACCGCACGCGTCGGTGCCGGGCGCATACGCCGCCGGCCCGAAGCCGGCCGGCTTCGGGCCGGAAGGTGGTCGAACGCGGTGCCGGCGCTGGGTGGTCGGCCGGTCCGGTGTCGACGGTCAGTGCTCGCCCGGCTTGGTGCCGACCGTGGAGATCAGCCGCCAACCCGTGGTGACCAGGTCCGGTTGGAGCACGATCTCCTGGAAGCGGTCCAGGAGTTCATCGGCCACACCCAACGCGAGCAGTTGGGGTCGAAGCTGCCGGGCATTGCAGGCGTACAGGCGGTGTGCCGGGCCCGGACCCGCGCAATCGGGTTCGGTACGCACCGCCCGGATCCCGGTCAACCCCGCCTCGGCGAACGCCTCGTGCGTGGACGCCGCCCATTCGAGGTCGGCGCCCCGGTTGCGCAGCACCGCCAGGATGCCCTCGACCACCTCGGTGAAGATCTTGGCATCGGTCGAATCGGCGCAGTTCAGCACGCGTGGGGCGGTCGGGCAGAACCAGTCCTCCAAAACCAGTACGCCGCCCGGTTCCAGGGCCTCGACCAGGCGGGTCAGAATCTCCCGACGCTCGGGGATGTGCAGCAGCACCAGCCGGCCGTGGATGCCCAGGAACGGGCGCGGCGGCAGGGTGTCGGTGCGCAGGTCGAGCGGGAAGGTGTGGATGGGCGCGCCACCCGTCGGCGCCGACACCGAGCGTGCGGCCAGGTCGGTGGCGTGCACGGCGCCGGACGGGCCGATCCGGCGGGAGAGTTCGCGGGCGATGCTGCCCAGGCCGTACCCGATCTCCAGCCACTCCTGGCCGGTCGGGGTGTCGAGCGAGTCCAGCACCATTCGGGTGGTCGGGTCGAGCAGGCGTTGCAGGGTTTCCAACTGGTAGGTGATGTCGTCGGCTTCGGCGAACGCGTACAAGGCCGGCTCCTCGCGTGGGTGGGGTGGAGGGTGGGAGGGAGGGCGGATCAGCCGCCCAGCACGGCCAGTTGCTCGACCGCGACATT
Organism: Embleya sp. NPDC056575; assembly: GCF_042793325.1. Classification (NCBI taxonomy): domain Bacteria; kingdom Bacillati; phylum Actinomycetota; class Actinomycetes; order Kitasatosporales; family Streptomycetaceae; genus Embleya; species Embleya sp. NPDC056575. Next base: position 69,447 of record NZ_JBHTVA010000020.1, on the reverse strand, counting down.
GGCCCGCTTGGGACCGTCGTTGCGCACCTCGAAGCGGTACCACTGCTGCACCGGCGAATGGGTGGCCGGGTTCAGCTGCATCACGCCGCGCGGGCTGTCGATCTGACCGACATTGCCCAGGGCGGTGTTCACCGCCTCGGGTGTGAGCGGCTTCTTCTGGGCGCGGACCGACCCGATGGCGCTGTCCAGGGAGCGGGCGATGTCCCACGCGGCGACCGCGTAGATCGTCGGGCTGCGGTCGGGGTGGCGCTGCTGCCACGCGGCGACGAAGGCGCGGTTCGCCGGGTTGTCCAGATCCGCGCCGTAGGTGGCGAAGGTGGTGATGCCGGCGGCGGCGTCGGACTGGGCGTCGAGCTGACGTCCCTCGGTCAGCGGACCACTCGCGTACAGCGGGAGTTTGGCAGCCTCGGACGCCCGGTACTGCTTGACGAAGTCGACCGCCGCGGTGCCGGCGTAGAAGGTGTAGACCGCCTTGGCGCCGCTCTGCGCGATCTTGTTCAGGTAGGGCAGGAAGTTCTGCGTGCCGGGGAACGGGGTGAACGTGGTCTTGCCGTCCGGATTGGCCAGCGTGCCACCGGCCTTGGTGAACGACTCGGTGAAGCCCTTGAGTTGGTCCCAGCCCCCCTGGTAGTCCGGGCCGATCGCGTAGACCGGGCCGTTGACGTGTTCCTTGACCCAGGGCCCGGCGGCGGCGCCGGCCTCGTAGGACTGGGTGTTGAACGACCAGACGTGCGCGGTCAGTTTGGGGTCGGGGAATTCGGGGCGACCGGCCACGCCCATCAGCGCGGTGTTGTTGGCGGCGGCGATCGGCAACACGCCGGCCACGCTGCCGCCGCTGACGATGCCGGTGACGGCCAACACGTTCTGCTGCTTGACCAGTTCGGTGGCGGCCGGAACGGCGGTCGGCGGTCCCGCGCCCTCGTCGCGCACCACGATGTCCGCCTTGAGGCCGCCGAGTTTGCCGCCGTGCGTGTCCCGGTACAGCTCGAGGCCGGCGCGGGTGTCCTCGCCGACCGCGGCGTAGGGGCCGGTGGCCGGGGTGAGCAGGCCGATCTTGGCCACCTCGTCGGCGGCCTTGCCCTTGTCGTTCCCGGCCGCGCTGCCCGAGCACGCGGACAGCACGAGGAGGAGCCCGGTGGCGAGGGCCACGGGGGTGCGAGTGGAGCGGATCCGTCTACGAATCGAGCTGCGCATGTCGGTCTCTCTCTCGGACTGGAAGAGCACGGACGGAAGGAGCGTGGACGGGGTGCCGCCGGACGGGCCGGGTGCCGACCGTCGTGGCGCGGGCCGGATGCGCGAAACGGGGTGCGCGAAATCGGGCGCGCGATACGGGTCGAACCCCCTCTCGGTTCGGCGGCTCACCCGCGACGGCGCGGGACGCGGATCTCGGGTGCGTCCCGGGACGTGCGGGAGCCACGCGGGGCGCGATGCGCCGGATCGGCCGGTGGGCCGGGCGCGCGAGTACGCCGGGCGACCCGGGCGGATGGCCGGATCGCTCGGTGGGGCAGCCGGGCCGTTCGGATCAGAAGACCCGGCTGGGGGCGGGCATGCGCGTGGGTTGCGGCTGGAGGCCGCGGCCGCGCGCGAGCGGGGTCAGCGAGGGGCCGACCCGCTCCATCAACGCGTGCATCGCCCGGATCAGCTCGCCGACGTCGGCGTTCCAGGTGGTCGCCACGATCAGCGCGGAGGGGTGGACCTGTCCGTCCGGGCCCGGAGCGGTGTTGCCCATGGTGAGCAGCAGGCCGTGCTCGGCCTGCGACATCAGCACACTGACCGGCCCCAGGCCCATCAGGTCGGCGCTGTAGTCCTGCATGAGCAGGGCTCCGGGCGCGCTCGACGCGATCTTCTCGGCGTTCGCGAGCCATGCCGCCTGCGACGCCTCGTCGGGGCGTATTCGACCGGGCAGCGCGGCCTGGGCGACCAGCAGCGAGTCACCGCTGGCGGCCACCGCGTGCAACACGTCGGGTGCGTGGTCGTGGACGAACTGGCGCATGAAGTCGTCGAGCACGCTCTGGTCGACGGCGGGCTCGGTCATGGGGATTCCTTGGGGGTCCGGGTGAAGGGCAGATCGCGGGCGCCGCGGCCGAAGGAGGCGGCGGCGGCGCTGGCCTGCGCGATGTCACGGGTGGGTGGGGCGCTACGACGGAACTGGGTCGGTTGGCCCGTGCGCCGTGCCCGCCGTGGCAGGCCCTGGGCGGTCAACTCGGGCGCGAGGTTGGCGGGGAGCGGGCCGCCGGAGATCGGGCCGGGCAGGTGCGGGTCGGCGCCGTTCGCGGTGTCGCCGAGCGCGTCGGCGGGGCCGCTGCCGTTGGCGGTGAGCGGGTACGGGCCGTCCGCGAAGGGGCTGTGGCCGTTGGGGCCGCTCGCGAACGGGCCGCGGCCATTGGGGCCGCTCGCGAAGGGGCTGTGGGGGTCGCCCGCGTTCGGGCCGCCGCCGTTGGCGCCGACGCCGATGGCGGCGGGCGCGGGTCGCGGTGCGATCGGCCGGGCGCCGCTGTCCACCCGGCGGCGGTGTCGGCCGACGGAGGCGATGATCGCGTGCGGCAGCACGATGTCGACGACCGTGCCGCCCTCGGTGCCGGGCCGCAGTTCGACGTCGATGGCCAGCGGGCGGGCCTGGAGCGCGACCACGGTCAGACCGGTCTGGCGCAGCGACGGCAGCGCGTCCACGTCGGCCTTGAGCCGCCGGTTGAGCAGGTCCGGGTCGTGGTGGCCGACGCCCTGGTCCAGGATCCGTACCAACACGCCCGCCTCGGTGCGCGCGGCGGTGATCTCCACCTCGTGCCGGCCGGAGAAGCGGGCCGCGTTGTCGACGATCTCGCCGATGATCTGAGTGACCGCGCCGACCGTGTCGCCGGCGAGGGTGACCGAAGTCGGGATGCCCTTGAACGCGATGTCAGGCAGGCGTTCGTAGCTGGTCACCCGCTGGGCGCCGGCGCGGACCACCTCGTAGAGCGGGGTGTCCGGCCACAGCCGGTTCGGCGGTTGCCCACTGAGCACGGCGATCGAGTCGGCGAGCCGCTTGGTGCCCTCGTTGCCGTGGTCGACCTCGAAGACCGTACCGAGCTGATCGACCGTCAGATTGGATTCCTGGAGCCGGTCGAGCGCGCTGCTGACCCGACTGGTCTGCACCCGGATGCGCCGGGCGACGTCGCCGAGCGCGTCGTTGTACTCGCGCTGGGCCAGCACCAGCGAGGCGCTGTGCTCGACCGTGCTGTACGCGAGGGTGGTCAGCGCGCGGGCCAGGTCGGCGATCTCGTCGGCGCCGCGCTCGCGTTCGGGCTTGGCGCCGAGCATCTTGAGCGCGTACGCCCGACCCGTCTCGTGCGGGGCCAGCGCGTCGCGCCGGCGCAGGTCGGCCTCGACGGCGGGCAGCGTCTCCTGCGTCATCACGGTGACCCGCTCGGCCAGGGTCCGCAGGCGCCGGTGCAGCAGTCGGCCGAGCCAGGCGGCGGCCGCGGCGGCGGCGAGCACCGCGCCGATCAGCACCGCGCCCTGGATGCCGGCCAGCCACCACCGGTGGTCGGCCACATCGGCCACCTCGCGGGCCACGTCGGCGTCGGCCTCCTGCTCCACCGACCATAGGCGGTCGGCCCGTTCGGCCAGCGCCGCGCGCCAGATCTCGGGTTCGAGCGGGCCGCGCGCGAGCGCGTCCTCGGTCTGCGCGACGCGGATCATCTCCGGGCCGGACAACGATCGGGCCAGTTGTTCGCGCCACTTCGACGGCGCGGTCACCGCGAACGCCTCCAGCGCCTGGTCGTGCGCGGCGCGCGCGGTGGAGGAGGCCTTGAGGACCGGGCCGCCGAGCGGGTCGGCGCCCAACGAGCGCAGCACGGTGACCTGTTGCTGGCCGAGCGCGGCCCGGGCCTGGGCGAGCGCGGTGATCGCGCGCAGCCGGCCGGCGGTCTCGCCGGACACGCCCGGGTCGAGGGCGACCCGCGCGCGCAGGTCCACGGTGGTGCCGATCCAGGCCCAATAGCGCACGGCCGCCGCCGAGGTGGCCACACCGCGCTGGTCGACCTGCACGCGCAGGCCCGGCAGGCCGCGCAGCGCGACGTCGACGGCGGCCAGCGCGTCGCGTTCGGCGGTGGAGACGGGTTCCAGGCCGCGACGGCGGTCCTGGTAGCGGCGGATGGCGGTCTCGCTCGCGGCGATCGCGGTGCGGTAGTCGGCGCTGGTGATCGGTCCGGGGCCGCGCGAGAGCAGGGTGACCGCGGCGGCGCTTTCGGCCTGGAGCCGGCGGCCCACCTCGCCCGCGTCGGCGGAGACGCGGACCAGGTCGTGCGCGTGGTCGGCGGCCCGAGCCTGCTCGACCATGTCCAGGATCGCGGATCCGGCGAAGAAGACCATGCCCGCGGAGGGCACGACGACCATGAGCGTGATCAGCCCGCGGACCCGGGGCCGGACCCGGGGCCGGATCCGGGCGACGAATCGAATCCGCAGCGGAGGACGGGAGTTCGGGTCGACGGCGGGCGGCGACGCGAAGACCGTGCCGGTGGGCGGCGAGGCGTCGGGCGGCACGTCGGCGGTCGGCTGTGCCGCGCTCGCCTCGGCCGCGCTCGCCTTGCGGGAGGGACGTATCCTCATCATCCGTGTTCGCCCCTCGTGCCCGATCGGGTGTGCGCGGGCGGGTTCGGCGTCGACGGGTGCCGCGGACCGGCGGTCACGGCCGCGATCCGACGGGGTGCGGCGGACGTCGGGAGGAGCCGGTTCGGCCGGCCGGCGCGGGTCGCGTGGGCGACGTGAGCGGGACGGCGGAGTAATCGCAACACGGGTAGTGATCCCTGAACGATGGTCGGCGGGGGAGGACTTGCGACGAGCGGGCCCGCGGGCGAGCCGCGGGCGAAGGGTTGCGGCGGCGTCGACGCGGTCGGTTCCGGCGGCCGGTGGGTCGTGGGCCGGTCCGGGACGGGGTGGTCCGGGATCGGCGGATCCGATGGGGGTTCGCGCCCGGTCCGGGCCGATCGGGTCCCGATCGGCCGGTAGCGGCGCCTCCGCTTCCGGTTCGCGGACATTCCGGTCACCCGGTGCCGGGCCCCGACACGATCCGGACCGGTGTCCGGGAGGGCGGGTGTCCGTGAGCGGGTCATGGCCGCTCGGGGCGGATGCGGGCCCGAGGCATCAGGGCACGGGATGCGGCCGGCTCCCGCGAGACCAAGTGGCGGCCCAGGTGCGGGAGTTCGAGCCCCGATGCGGCGCCCTCGGACAGTCGGCCCACCGCTCCGGGATCATTCGGTCGTGAGCTTTCGCCGCAAAAACGCCCATGAACGGATCACTCCTCGCAAGGGGGTGCGGGGTCGACCAGGAAACGCCCGATAGCGGCTGGGGCAACTGTTCGCATCGGTGCGCACACACACTGTCCCTGCGAATCCACCGAACGTCAAACGAAACTTGGGTCTCGTTGCTCCCCTGTTGTCACCGTCACGTCACCCGTCGAGGTCGCCGACGGCCGGGGTGCGGGGCGGCCTTCGGCGACGGTGAACCGACCGGATGGCCGGGATGTCCGAGCCGATCCGCAGAACGAACGAAAGCCCGGTGAAAGGGGGTTGCCGGGCAATTGCGCGCCGGCGCCGACCGATGGCGCGCGCCGGCAGAGGTGTTCGGCGCCGGCGCCCGTCGGGGGCGGATCGGGCGCCGCCCGAGGCCGGTTCGCGCGCCGCTCCCGGGCGCGACGGCCCGGGAGCGGTGTCCGCCGTCCCGGAAGTCGGCGGCACCGGCAGCGTCGCCCGTTCGGCCCTCGGTGTCCACGCGGGCGCTGTGCCATTTTGTGACAGTTGCGGAGTCCGGCATTGTCGCTACCGGGCCGGCCGCTCGAATCTGGTCTGGACCAATCTCCCGCATCCGTCCCCCAGGAGCGTCCGATGTCCCCAGTTCCGCACGCCGCCGTCGAATCGGCGAAACCCCATGTCCTCGGGCTGTTCCGAATCGTCATCGGATTGCTGTTCACCTGCCACGGCGCCGCGTCGTTGTTCGGCTTCCCGGACACCGGGCGCGGCACCGTCCCCGCGGGCGAGTGGCCCGGCTGGTACGCGGCAGTCATTCAACTCGTCGGCGGAGGGCTGGTGTTGCTCGGGCTGGGCACCCGCGCCGCCGCGTTCCTGTCCTCCGGCTCGATGGCCTACGCCTACTTCACCGAGCACCAGAAGGAGGACCTGTGGCCGCTGCAGAACGGCGGCGAACTGTCCGTGCTGTTCTGCTGGTCCCTGCTCCTGATCGTCGTCTTCGGAGCCGGCAGCTTCGCCCTCGACAACCTGCTCACCCGCAACACGCCCCCCGCCCCGGACGGCGGCCACCTCGACTCGGAAACCCCCACCAAAACCAGGAGACTCCAACCCACCAAGCCCAACACCTCGACCGGCCCCAACGAATCCGCCCCAGCGGTAGTCGGCTGACCCTGGACCACCCCGGCCCCCGATCAGCCGAACCGTCACTCGAACCAAGCATCCGGTTCGGCAGTCGAGCCCAAGCAGCCCGGTCGGCACCTGAACCAAACAGCCCGGCCGGCGTTCGAGGCCAAAGAGCCGGGCCGGCATATGAGGCCAAAAGCCCGGCCGGCGTTTGAGGCCAAAAGCCGCCCCACGGCCGAGTGTGGGGACGATCAACCCGGACTGTCGCGACGGATGCGGGCCGCCAGCCACAGATCGAACCGATCGTCCCCACTCTCCACCCGCCGCCCGGCCACCCGCATCGCCTTGTCCACCCGATTGCGCACGGTGTGCCGATGCACGTCCAGCCGCCGACTCGTCTCGTCCCACGACCCGCCCGTCTCCAGCCACACGGCCAGCGTCGCGACCAACTCGCCCCCCGGATCGGCGGCATCGATCGGCCCCAGCACGGCGTCCGCGTAGCCCGCCAGCGTGCGCGCGTCCGCAAGCCCCAGCAGCAACCGGCTCGCGGTCCCGTGCCGGGCCTCCACCGGATGCCCCGCCGCCCGGCTGACCGCCAGCAGACTGCGGGCCTGGCGGATCGACGACCCGGCCGCGTCCGGCTCGACCGCCGGCCCGACGCCCGCCGGCCGCCCGGGCGCGAACCGGCCGAGGATGGCGTACACGTCCAGATCCGCCCCGAACACCGCCTCCACCACCCCGCCCGCCACCCGGACCAGCCCGCCGGGCAACGCCAGAGCCAGATCGGCCGCCAGTTCGGCCGCGTCCGCCGCGTCCCCCACCGCCGGATCCCCGCCGTCCCCCGGCCCCACGTCGAGACCCACCACCACCCCGCGCACCGACCCCGCCGCCAGCCCCGCCGCCGCCAGTACGTCCCGCGCCTGCTCGGCCGTGGTCCCCGGAGCGAGCAGCCGGCCCAACAACGCGGCCCGCCGGCGACGTACCGGCTCGTCGGCCAGATGCCGCCGCTCCAGCTCCAAGGACAGCAGGGACACCAGCCCGGACACCAGCAGCCGAGCCGCCGACTCCACCGGCCCCGCCAGCACCAGCAGCCCGCGCAGCCGCCGGGCGCCCAGCGGCTGCACCTCCACCCGCACCCCCTCGGCGTCGCTGCTGCTCCCGCTGCCGTGCAGCCCGCGCGCGGCCACCCGGCGGATCAGATCGGTACTGGCGGCCAGCAGCGCCACCGCGTCCGGCGAGCCGTCGGCCCCCGGCGCCTCGGGCGGGCCCGCCAGACTGTCCGCGACCAGCCGGCCCACCGGGTCGGCGACGATCGCGTCCACCCCGGTCGCCACCCGCCACGCCCGCAGCGTGGCCAGCACGCCATTGCCCGACGCCGCCGCGATGGTCAACCGCCGCTGCGCCTCGAAGGCGTGCTCCAGGGCCAACCGCTGCTGCGCCGCCCGGGCCGCGAAGACCGCCTTGGTGACCGCGATGAACGGCACCTCGTCGGGCACGGTGAGCAGCGGCAGCCCGGCATCCCCGGCGGCCCGGATCAGCGGCTCCGGCGCCCGCTGGTGGGGCAGCTCCCGCCCCAGGCCGAGGACCAGCGCGCAGGCGCCCGCACCCGCGACATCGCGCACGTACGCGGCGCAGTCCCGATCGGTCATCGGCAGCAGCAGGCCGATCGTCATCAACAGCTCGCCGCCCTGAAGCCACTGCCCGGGGGTGAGCAGCTCGGACACATGCGCGGCCTCGACCCGGCGGTCCAGGCGCTCGGCACCGGACACCACGGCCAGGCGCAATTCGGGGAGGGCCACCAGGTCGGAAATGCGCAGAACGCCGGGAAGGTCGGTCGAGTGCGATATGGGCATGGACATAGTGTCCACCCTCGCCAATCAGATTCGACATCATATCGATCGTTTACGGTTGTTAACCGGGCGTACCTTCAGGCGTCACCCACCGACCGTCGACCCCGACGTGTCGACCGCGCAGGACGCAGGACCGCAGGAGAGCCCATGGACGCCACCAGGCCATCACGCGCAGCCCCGGCCGCCGCTCGCTCCGCCTCTGCGCCCGCGACGGCCGTACGGGCCGCGAGCACCCCCGACACCGCGTCCGCCCCCGGGCCCCGCCCCGGCGGCGTGGCGATCGAGACCCGCTCGATCGACTACGTCCCCGCCCGGGAACGGCACGGCAGGGTCTGGCACCAGGGTCCGTTCTGGTTCACCGGCAACTTCGTGCTGACCACGATGGTCACCGGCTTCATCGGCCCCGCCCTCGGCCTGGGCCTGGGCTGGTCGATCCTGGCGGTGGTGCTCGGCGCCTGCTTCGGCACCTTCTTCATGGCGTTCCACGCCAACCAGGGCCCGCGGATGGGCCTGCCGCAGATGATCCAGTCGCGCGCCCAGTTCGGCATCCGCGGCGCGATCGTGCCGTTCGTCGCGGTCGTGTTCGTCTACGTCGGCTTCAACGTCTTCAACGTGGTGCTGGCCACCCAGGGCCTGCAGACCGTGCTGCCCGGCGGTTCCACGCTCTGGTACGCGGTGCTGATCGCCATCGCGATCGTGCTCGCCGTGGTCGGCCACGACCTGCTGCACCTGGTCCAGCGCTGGCTGACGTACGTCCTGATCGCCGTGTTCGGCGTGCTCAGCATCGGCGCGATCGTCAACCTCGACGTGTCCACGCCCGCCGCCGGCGGCGGGATGTCCTGGACCGCGTTCCTGGTGGTCTTCTCCGGCGCGGCCGGATACCAGATCAGCTACGCCGTCTACGTCTCCGACTACTCCCGCTACCTGCCCGCCGACGTGCCCGCGCGCAAGGTGATCTGGTGGACGTACGCGGGCGCCGCGGGCTCCGCGGCCTGGCTGATGTCGCTGGGCGCGCTGCTCGCCTCGGCGCTGCCGGACCCGGACGCGATCGCGGCGGTGCGGCAGGTGGGCAACGACATCGTGCCGGGCTTCGGGACGTTCGCCGTGCTGGTGTCCGCGCTCGCGCTGATCAGCATCATGGCGGTGAACGCCTACGGCGCGATGCTCACCACGACCAGCGCGCTCGACGCGTTCCGGCCGGTGCGCCCGACCGTACGGGTGCGGGTGATCGGCATCGTGGCGATCGAGGCGATCGTCTTCGTGGTGGCGATCGTGCTGCCGGAGGACTACCTGGGCAGTTTCAACGACTTCATCCTCATGATGCTCTACGGCCTCATCCCGTGGACCGCGGTCAACCTCGTCGACTTCTACCTCGTCCGTCGAGGGCACTACGCGGTCACCGCGATCTTCGACCCGCGCGGCATCTACGGGCGCTGGTCCCGGCGCGGACTGACCGCCTACGCGGTCGGCTTCGCGGCGATGATCCCGTTCTTCAAGACCTCGTTCTTCACCGGCCCGGTGGCCGACGCGCTGGACGGCGCGGACCTGTCCTTCGTGGTCGGACTGCTGGTCGGCGGAGCGCTGTACGCCTGGCTGTGCCGCGACCTGGACCTGACCGCGGAGCGCGCTGCCGAGCGCGCGAGCGAGGCCGAACTCGAAGGCGCCGACGCGCGGTCGGGGGCCTGACATGAGCGACCGTACCGGCGACGCGATGGCGACCGTGGTGGCCTGCGCGCAAATCGCCCTGTCCGTCGGCGACGTCGAGGGCAATCGGCGCGCGGCGCTGGCCGCGATCGAGCGGGCCGCGGCGGCCGGCGCCGACGTGATCGTCCTGCCCGAACTGACCAACAGCGGCTACGTGATGCGCGACGCCGCCGAGGCCGCGGGCTACGCCGAGCCGGTGGACGGGCCGACCGTGACCGGCTGGCACGAGGCGGCCCGGCGGCTCGGGGTGATCGTGGTCGGCGGGTTCGCCGAACGCGACGCCGACGGCGCGATCCGCAACTCGGCCGTCCTGGTCGACGCGAGCGGCGTACGGGCGTGCTACCGCAAGGCGCACCTGTGGGGCCGCGAGGGCGAACTCTTCGTGCCCGGCGACGCGTTGCCGCCGGTGGTGGAGACCGACGCGGGCCGGATCGGGGTACTGGTCTGCTACGACGTCGAGTTCCCCGAATGGGTGCGGACCGCGACCCTGCGCGGCGCGGATCTGCTGTGCGCGCCGGTCAACTGGCCGTACGCGCCCCGGCCGGCGGGCGAGCGGCCGGCGGAGGACGTCCGGGTCCAGGCGAACGCCGCGGTGAACCGGGTGTTCGTCGCCGCCTGCGACCGGGCCGGCCCCGAACGCGGCACGTCCTGGGTCGGCGGCTCGATCATCGTCGACCCGGACGGCTTCCCCCTCGCCGGCCCGCCGGCCGAGGACGGCGAACACCTGCTGCTCGCCCACTGCCGACTCACCGAGGCCCGGGACAAGCGGATCGGCGCCCACAACGACGTATTCGCGGACCGACGGCCCGAACTGTACGGGCCGGTGCTCGAACCGCCCCCGCCTCCCGCACCCGACGCGGACTCGAACTCCGACTCGGATTCGAACGTGATCTCGAACTCGAACTCGCACGAGCACACCACCGAAAGGACCGAGCGATGACCGGCGCCCCCCAGGGACCCATCGACGCCACGCGCGTTCCGCGCTTCGCGGGCCCCGCCACCTTCGCGCGCCTGCCGCGCGCCGACGAGGTCGAGCGGGTCGATGTCGCCGTCGTGGGCGTGCCGTTCGACACCGGTGTCAGCTACCGGCCCGGCGCCCGCTTCGGTCCGGCGCACGTGCGCGCGTCCTCGAAGCTGCTGCGGCCGTACAACCCGGCGCTGGACGTGTCGCCGTTCGCCGAGTTGCAGGTCGCCGACGCGGGCGACATCGCGGTCAACCCGTTCGACATCGGCGCCGCGATCGCCACGCTCGAAGCCGCCGCCCGTGAGTTCGCCGCGAGCGGCACCCGACTGCTCACCATCGGCGGCGACCACACCATCGCCCTGCCCCTGCTGCGCGCGGTCGCCGCCGAGCACGGGCCGGTCGCGGTGGTGCACTTCGACGCGCATCTGGACACGTGGGACACCTACTTCGGCGAGCCGTACACCCACGGCACGCCGTTCCGCCGCGCGTCGGAGGAGGGCCTGCTCGACCCGACCCGCTGCCTGCACGTGGGCATCCGCGGGCCGCTGTACGGCCCCGACGACCTGCGCGAGGACGGCGTGCTCGGCTTCCAGGTCGTGCACAGCGACGACTACCAGGACGCCACCGTCGCGTCGGTGGTCGAGCGGATGCGGCGCCGGCTCGGCACCGGCCCGGTGTACGTCTCGGTCGACATCGACGTCCTGGACCCGGCGCACGCCCCCGGCACCGGCACCCCCGAAGCGGGCGGCCTGACCAGCCGCGAACTCCTCAACACCCTGCGCGGACTGGTGGGCCTGAACGTCGTCGGCGCGGACATCGTCGAGGTGGCCCCCGCCTACGACCACGCCGAACTCACCGGCATCGCCGCGGCCCACGTCGGCTACGAACTCCTGTCCGTCCTGGCCCGCAACCAACGCGACGGCATCCCGGCCTGACCACCCCCGAGCCCGCCCCGGCCGACCGCACGGGGGACGGTCGGCCGAGGCGTCCCACCCCTTCGATCCGGTTTCGGCGGGCCCCGGCCGGGGGTTTCGCGGTCGCGGGATATGTTCGTGGCGGTCCGGGGCCTACGGGAAGAGGTGGCGCGGTTATGGAGTATGTGAAGCTCGGCAGCACCGGGTTGGACGTCTCGCGGATCTGTCTCGGGTGTATGAGCTACGGGGTGCCCGAGCGTGGCAGCCATCCGTGGACGCTGCCCGAGGACGCGGCTCGGCCGTTGATTCGGCGCGCCGTGGAAGCCGGGATCAACTTCTTCGACACGGCCAACATCTACTCCGACGGGACCAGCGAGGAGATCGTCGGGCGCGCGTTGGCGGACTTCGCGCGGCGGGACGAGATCGTGATCGCCACGAAGCTGAACGGGCGGATGCGGCCGGGGCCGAACGCGGCCGGGCTCTCCCGCAAGGCCGTGCTGACCGAGATCGACAACTCGCTGCGCCGACTGGGTACGGATTACGTGGACCTGTACCAGATCCACCGCTGGGACACCGCGACCCCCATCGAGGAGACGATGGAGGCGCTGCACGACGTGGTCAAGGCCGGCAAGGCCCGCTACATCGGCGCGTCCTCGATGTACGCGTGGCAGTTCGCCAAGGCCCAGTACACCGCCGAGCGGCACGGCTGGACCCGGTTCGTCTCCATGCAGAACCACCTCAACCTGCTCTACCGCGAGGAGGAGCGGGAGATGTTGCCGCTGTGTGCGGACCAGGGCGTCGGGGTGATCCCGTGGAGCCCGCTGGCCCGGGGGCGACTGACCCGCGACTGGGGCGCGGACAGCGCTCGCAGCGAGACCGACGAGTTCGGCAAAACGCTGTACGGCGAGGCGGATCGCCCGATCGTCGAGGCGGTGGCCGAGATCGCCGAGGAGCGCGGGGTATCGCGGGCCCGGGTCGCGCTGGCGTGGATCGCGAGCCGACCCGGGGTGACCGCGCCGATCGTGGGCGCCGGGAAGCCGGTACACGTGGACGACGCCGTCGCGGCCCTGTCGCTGACCCTCACGGCGGCCGAGGTGGACCGGCTGGAACGCCCGTACACGCCGCGGCCGGTGGCGGGATTCGCCTGATCCCCGGGTCGGGCGACCCGCCGGTGACGCGGCGGTCGACGGGGTGTCGGTGGCGCGCGCGTACACTGCGCGCAGCCGATGCCTCGGTGGGTGTTCGGGGCGGCGCCGCCGAGATCGGCGTGTTTGCCGGGTCGGTGTCGATCCGGGCGGAAGAGGGCGTGGATGGCGGTGGAGCGCGGTCGCGACGCGCGCCGGGAGGTGTTCCTGTGGGGGCCGCCGGCGGCGGTCGCGGTGCTGATCGCGGTACTCGCGGCGTGCAGTCGGGAATGGCTGCTGAGTGCGCTGATGGCGGGGACCGCGGGTGGTGTCGCCTTCGGGTTCCACGTCCGGATCCGGCCCCGGCCTCGGCGGTAGTGCCACGGCGGCCGGTACAAGATCACCATCCGTGGGGTAACAGTCGCGGAACGGAGTGGCGATGTGACGGATTATCCGGGCGGTTGGCGGATAGCCTCCGGGACATAGGCGGGGATCCGCGGATGTCACCGGTGTGGACGGTAGGGACCGCAGTGGCGCCGAGGATGAGTCGGTCGGGGGGCAACTGTGTCCGAGGAGTGGTGGGTTCCGTCGAACGACGAGACGGAGATGGAGACTTCACCCGAGTGGGGACCGGGGGGAGTCGACATGGGGGTGCCCAGTGTCGCGCGCGTCTATGACGCGATCCTGGGCGGCAAGGATCATTTCGCGATCGACCGGGTGATCGCCGACAAGGCGATGGCCGTGATGCCCAACGCCCGTACGGGTGCTCGGGTGAATCGGGCGATCCTGGAGCGCGGTGTGCGCTATATGGCCCGGGAGGGCATCGATCAATTTCTCGACCTCGGGTCGGGATTACCCACCGCGCGCAATACCCACGAGGTGGCGCGGGAGGAGAATCCGCGCGCCCGGGTCGTCTACGTGGACAACGATCCGATCGTACTCGCGCACGGCCGCGCGTTGTTGGCGGAAAACGATCGCACCCGGGTGGTGAACGCCGACGTGCGGGACGCCCGGGACGTGCTGACCCGGCCGGAGATCACCGAACTCCTGGATCTGAAGCGGCCGTTGGGGCTGCTCATGGTCGCGGTGCTGCACCATCTCGCGGACGCGGACGATCCGGCGGAGCTGGTGCGCACCTACCGCGAGGCCCTGGCCCCGGGCAGTTACCTGTTCATCACCCACTTCTGCGATTCCACGCCGGAGGGGCGCGAGTTGGAGCACCTGTTCCTGTCCACCCTCGGCAGTGGCCGCTTCCGCAGTAGAGCGACCATAGAGGGCTTCTTCGCGGGCACCGAACCGGTCGAGCCGGGCGTGGTGCTGCTGCCGCACTGGCGTCCCGACACCCCGGTGACGGACGAATCCGCCTACGTGGGCCTGACCATGATCGGCGGCCTGGGCCGCGTCCCGGAGGCGTGAGGAGCCCGGCCGGCCCGGGGCGGGCCGACCGGGCGTCCGGGCCGGTGATGGGTGCTCAGGTGCGGCTCACCGCTGCCGCCAATCCGGCGGCGTGCCGTCGAGCCGGTGTGAATAGGCGTGCAGGCACCGGGTGTTGAAGTCGCCCTCGATCTGGTCGCGGATCGTCTGCCGCTGGGCCGCGGTGGTGAGGGCGTTGATGTTGCATTCGTTGCCCGTCTGGTCGCGGACGTAGGCGCTGCCGAACCCGAACCAGACGTCGTCCTCGCCGCCGAAGTGCAGGTTGAGGATCAACTCGACGCCGCCGATCGGCACCCGGATCGCCTTGGTGTGGTAGGAGTCGCGGTCCTCCCAGTAAATGGTGTACGAGTTCGGCGCCGCCGCGTAGGTCGCCAGATGGGTGCTCGCGGCGACCCGCGGGGTGACCGGGGCCGGTGGGGTCGACGACGGCATCGACGTGGAACTCGACGTGGACGACGAGCTGCCACCGCTGCCGCTTCCCTCGCCCGTCTTCCTGCTCGGTGTGGTCATGAACGTCCCCCCTGAGGCATTTGCGCATGATGACCCGAAGAGTGTGCTCCTCCGGTCATCATGAACACCAGGCTCCGTTCCCTCGAATGTGCGCCCGCGACTCGCTCGCCCGCGACGCGGAAGACGGCCGTACCGCCGCCCGGTGGCCCCGGACGGCGGTACGGTCGGTGTGCGGTGTGTGGCGCCGAAGTCGGCGCTTTGTGGGCCTACTTGAGGCCGTTGTCGATTGCCGTCATCAGCGCTCCGTTGGGGGTGTCACCGGACATCTCCCAGATCATCGCGCCGAGTAGGTGTTTGGATTTCAGGTAGGCCGTCTTCTGGCCGATCGACCAGGCGTCGTCGAAGGTCCACCACTGTCCGCCGGCTCCGGTGTAGCCGTAGGTCGAGACGGATTGCGCGTCGTGATAGACGGTCAGATTCGGCACGCTGCTCAGCAGGTTCTGGTAGCCGCGGGTGCCGGCCTCCTCGGCGAACTGGCCCGGTGCGGCGCCGTTCGCGGACTGCCACTCGCCGTGTACCCCGCCGTCGGCCACCGCCTGCCAGCCCCGTCCGTAGAACGGGAAGCCGATGGTCAGCTTGCGTGGATTGACCCCGGCGTCGGTGTAGATCTTCACCGCGTCGTCGATGCTGAAGTGGGTCGGGTACGGGTCCTGCGTGTCGGTGTAGAGGTTGGCCTGGTGGCCGGCGCGGTTGGGCTCCCACGAGTTGTCGCTGCCCGCGCCGTGGAAGTCGTAGCCCTGGATGTTGGCCACGTCCAGGGAGTCGAAGATCTTCGACAGGTCCCAGCCCTGGTTCACCTTGACCGGGTCGGCCGGGGTGAACGCGGTGAGCAGCTTGCGCTGTCCGCCGGTGGCGTCGAGCTGCTTGCGGAACTCGGCGAGCAGCAGGGTCAGGTTCTGCTTGTCGTTGACGTTGTAGTGGTTGCCGGCGTGCCCGTCGGGCGAGCCGGGCCACTCCCAGTCGATGTCGATGCCGTCGAACACGCCCGCGCCGGTGCCCGGGCCGCCGGCGCCGTTGTAGACCGGCAGGTCACCCTTGATCCAGGTGTCCACGCAGGACTTGACGAACTTCTGCCGGGACGCTTCGGTGGCCGCCGCGTCGGAGAAGAACTTCGAGTAGGTCCAGCCGCCGAGCGAGACCACCACCTTCAGGTGCGGGTACTTGGCCTTGAGCAGCTTGATCTGGTTGAAGTTGCCGCGCAGCTTGGCCCATCCGTCGTCGGCCACCCCGTTCACCGACTGCGAGGCCGACATCGGCCGGGCGTAGTCGGCGTCCGCGTCGCCCGCGCCGGTGCCCTGGTCGGGGTCCTGCGGGTTGGCGGTGGTGCCCTTGGTGACGCCGGCCATGCAGGTCAGGTTGACCGGATCGATGTTCTCGAAGGCGTAGTTGATCACGTCCAGTTTGGCGGCCGAGCCGGAGGTGTCCAGATTCTTCACGAAGTACTGGCGGCCGTAGATGCCCCACTGGACGAAGTAGCCGACACGCAGGTTCTTGCCGGCGCCGGCGATGTCGTCGGTGGTCACGTCCACCGCGTTGGAGGCGGGCGAGGAGTTGTCCGCCGCGTCCCGGGCCTTGACCGTGAAGGTGTAGGCGGTGGCGGGGGACAGGCCGTCGACGGTGGCCGCGGTGGCGGTGCCGGCGACGGTGGTGGCCAGGGTGCCGTTGCGGTAGACGTCGTACGCGGCCACGCCGACGTTGTCCGTCGACGCGTTCCAGGCCAGGGCGACGGTGGCGGACGTCTTGCCGGTGCTGCGCAGCGTGCCCGGCGCGGTCGGCGGGGTCGGGTCGCTCGCCGGGTCGACGGTGGTCACCGTCACCGGTGCGCTCGCCGGGCCCGGATTGCCGCGCTTGTCCTTGGCCCGGACCGCGTAGGTGTACGCGGTGGCCGGGGTCAGGTTGGTCAACGTGGCGGTGGTGGACGTGGTGGTGGCGACGGTGGTGCCGCCGGAGCTCACCTCGTAGTCGGTCACCGGGTAGTCGCCGCCGGCCGCCGGGGTCCAGGCGAGCGAGATGGAGTGTGCGGTGATGGTGGTGGCGTGCGGTGTGCCGGGTGCGGTGGGCGGGACGTCGGGGGTGCCGTCGCACTTGTCGCCGTTGACGGTGCAGTGGGTGGGCGTGCCGGCGGGGCCGTTGCCGACGAACCAATAGCTGAACGGGTCGGTGCTGCCGCCGGCGGCGATGGTGCCGTTGTAGTAGGCGTTCTTGACCGAGACGTGGCTGCCGGTGACGGTGGCGTCGCCGTAGTAGTTGCCGTTGACGGTGACCCCGGGTGGCAGGTCGAACTCCAGTTGCCAGCCGGTGACGGCGGCGGTGCCGCCGTTGTGTACGACGTAAGTGCCCTTCCACCACGAGCCGTTGTCCTGGACGGAGAACGTCGCGGTGAGTTTGCCGGCCGCCTGCGCGGCGCCGGCGTTGAGACCGGTGAGTACGGCCAGGGGCAGGGCCAGGACGGCGATCAGGACGGCCGCGCGGCTGCGCAGGCTGTTGCGGAATCTGCCGCGGAGCGTGCCGCGGACCGGGCGTGGGTGTGGGGACATGGCTCTCTCCCTGCGTGCGTGGAACAGGGCTGTGCGGAACCGTGCACGTGCGCGCCTCACCGGGGTGACCGCGCGACGGGGACGTCGATCACGGTCGAGAAGCGGTCGCCGGCGAAATTGGTCTGGACCAAAACGCCTCTAGGACGTTAAGTGGTCTGGACCAAAAGGTCAACAGTGGATGCGCGGGACGCGGCGCCGACGTCGGTTTTTGCCGACCGGTGCGGCGGTCCGCTCGTGCTCAGCGCGGGAGTTCGGCGCGGCGAACGATCGGGGAGGTCAGCCCGACGGCGGCGCCGAGGGCACTGATCCCGGCGAAGACCGCGTAGGCGGGGCCCGGGCCGGTGGCGGCGACGGTGGCGCCGAACAGGGGGAAGGCGATCGGACCGAGGCCGAAGGCGGTCAGGCTGAGGACGGAGGCGACCCGGCCCTGGTAGGCGGGTTCGGTCGCGGTCTGCACGAGGGCGTGGCTCAGGCCGCCGTTGAGGCCGAACAGCAGGCCGGCGCAGGCCGCGACGGCGACGGCGATCGGCAGGACGGTGGTCGCGCCGAGACCGGCCAGGCCCGCGGAGCCGGCGGCCAGGGCGGCGATCAGGACGGCGCCGGCTCGGGGCAGCCGGCCGGTCACGGTGAGGAGCAGTGCGCTCGCGCCCGCGCCGATACCGAACCCGCCCGCGAGCCAGCCGGCGCCCGAGGCGCCCCAGCCGCGTGTGTCGGCCAGGACGACCATGCCGACGTTCAGCGGTCCGCCGGCGCCGAGTTCGATGAGCGCGCTCGCCAGGACGAGACGACGGATCAGCGGGCGGCGGCGGATGTAGCCCAGGCCGTCGGTGAGTTCGCGCCACGCGGCGGCCCGCGAACGGCCGCCGGCGGGGGCGTCCGTCGCGGTGGGGGTGGATCCGGCGCCGGGTATCCGTACCGCGAGCAGCATCACGAGGGAGAGCGCGAACAGCCCGCCCGCGAGGGTGAACGCGGCGGCCGGGCCGCCGAGCGCCAGTGCGAGGCCGGCCAGGGGCGGCCCGGCGGTCTGGCCGAGTCGGATGGACAGCGCGCGCATGCCCTGGACCCGGACCAGTTCCCCGGGCGCGGCCAGCAGCGGCGGGAGCGCGCCCACGGCCGGCATGAACAACGCGTCGACGACGCTGAACACCAGCGCGACGGCGATCAGCAGCCACAGCCCGGGTGCGGACAACGCCAGCGCCGCGGCGGCGGCGAGCACGACCAGGCAGCGCACGGCATCGCTGCCGATCACCACCCGACGTGGCCCGAACAGGTCGGCGACCACACCGCCGCCGAGCATGAGCACCGCGCGGGGGATCGCCGCGATCGCCATGACCAACCCGACCCGAGCGGGCCCACCGTGCTGATTGGCGGCCCACCCCAGGGCGAGAAAGAACCCGCTGTCACCGACCACGGAGGCCGTATACGCGACCAGCCAACGCAACACGTTGCGATCACGATGCGCGGGTGACCCGGCAACGACGCTCGCCGCCGGCGCCGCACGCCTCATATGCGGCCGGGCGCGCGGAGCGCCGCGTGCATGCGGTTCAGGATTTCGTCGAGGACTCCCGCCGATGTGGCGAAGTTCAGACGGGCGAAGCCGCTTCCTTCGGGGCCGAAGGACGGGCCGGAGAAGAGCAGGACCCTGGCGTGGTCGCGGAAGAAGACGTACGGGTCGTCGCCCAGGCCCAGCGGGCGGCAGTCGAGCCAGGCCAGGAAGCCCGCCTCGGGGGAGTGGTGGCGGATGCCCTCGGGCAGCCCCGCGGCGAGACGGCGGCGGTTGCGGTCGAGGAGGACGCGTACCTCGTCCAGCCACGCGTCGCCCTCCGACCAGGCCGCCTCCAAGGCGGCCACGGCCAGCACGCCGACCTGGCCGAAGAGCAGTCCCCGCCGGGCGTCCACCGCGTCCCGCAGCTCCGGCGGGCCGATGTGCGCGGCGGCGCAGCGGATGCCCGCCAGGTTGAACGCCTTGCTGCCCGAGGTCACGGTGACCGTGCGGGCGGCGACCTCCGGCCCGAGGGACGCGAACGGGATGTGTAGGTGCGGCGGGTGGGTCAGGTCCGCGTGCACCTCGTCGGAGATCACCAACAGGTCGTGCCGAAGCGCGAGTTCGGCCAGTCCTTCGAGTTCGTCCCGGCGCAGCACCCGGCCCGTGGGATTGTGCGGATTGACCAGGAACAACACCCGGCAACGCTTCGCCCGGTCGAGCGTCGCGGCCACCCGGTCCGGGTCGAGCGTCCAGCCGTGCAGGCCCTCCTCGATCGGCACGGTCAGCGGCGGTCGGTCCATCCGGCGCAGGTCGTCGACGAACGGCGGGCAGGCGGGCGTGTGCAGGACTACCGCGTCGCCTGGGCGCGTGGCCAGGTGCAGGACCGCCGACATCGCCTGGTTGACGTCGGTGAACAGGCGCAGGTGGGTCGGCTCGGCGGCGAAGCCGAACCGGCGCTTCATCCGGGCCGCGAACACCTCGCCCAGCGGCGCTCCTTCGGTCCCGTCGAACCACACCGGGTAGCCCAGGTCGCCGTCGATCCGCCGGATCAGCGCGGCGCGGATCTCGGGCGCGATCGGGAAGTCCATGTCGCCGATCCACGCGGACAACGTGTCCTCGGGCGCGTAGGCCCACTTCTCCCCGTCGCGACGGGCCAGGACATCCGGGTCGAGCGCGTCGAACACCCGGTGTCCGAAGACGGGTTCGCACCCGAAGGCGGGTTCGTGCCCGGCGGGGTCCAAGGGCTCGAAGTCGGCCGCCGGGGCCGCGTCCGCGCTCATCGGCCGGACTCCTCGGCAGCGGCGGCCACGCCCGGTGGAAAACCGGCCACGACCCGCGCGCCGCCGGGCATACCGCCGGCCGGCTCCGTGCTCCCGGGCCTGCCGCCCGGCCCCGCCCCGCCCGTCCCGTCGTCCCGGTCGCCTGCCGCCTCGCCCTCCCCCTCCTCCGGCGCGACCTCGGCCCCGACCCCGTCCCCCTCCCCGAGCAGCGGCGACGAGTCGTTGCGCACCGCCCCCCAGCGGCGTTCCGTCTCGCGGTGGATGTGCCAGATGTCGTCCTCGGCCAGCACCACCGAGACCACGCCCGGGAAGGCCTCCTCGAAGTAGGTGTAGGGGCGCCGGTTGTCCACCCGGGGCGAGTGGTAGTCGAGCCGATCGTGCATGCCGTGTACGCGGGTGATCGGCGTGGCGGGATGGTAGGTGAGGATGTTCGGGCTGGCCAGATCGATCAGGCGTGCGTCGATCAGGCCGCCCACCGCCTCGATCGTCTCGTCGATGCTCCCGCGCGTCTCGCCGTCGAGGCCGAACAACACCGAGGTGCCCACCCGCATCCCGTGCCGCTTGACCAGCGACACCGCCTCGCGCACCCGATGCGCCCACGGCCGGTCGGTGCCGCGCCGCAGGTTCTTGTGGATGTGGTCCATCACCTGCGTGGACATGCTCTCGATGCCGACGTACACATACGAGCAGCCGGCCTCGCGCATCCGGTTCAGGATCTCGCTCGCCGCGTGCCGCTCCCGCAGCGCGATCAGGGTGTCCACGGTGAGTTGGGCACCCCATTCGAGGTCTCGCAGCCGGGCCGGATCGTCCGGCTCCGGCAGCAGCCGGGCGAAGCGCACCGGCAACGCCGCCGGTTCGCTCCCGCGCAACTCCCGCAACCGCCCGCAGAACTCGGCGATGTCACGCGAACGCCCGCTCCAGAACACCGAGTCGTCGAAGAACAGCGCCTCGGCACCGTAGCCGACGTATTCACACACGCGTTCCAGCGCACGGCCGACCGGATCCTCCCGGAACCGCTTGAGGCCGATGCCGAGCGTGGAGGACTCCGAGCAGAAATTGCAGTGATAGGGACAGGCGTTGGAGACCATCACGTGTGCCGTGCGTCGGATACCGCCGTCGGCGTGCGTGAAGATCGGGAAGCGCGAGCGGATCGCGAACGCCTCGTACGGCGAGGGCAACGAGCCCAGATCGAGCGAGGATCCGTCCTGCGGCAGCACGTCGAACCCGGAGGCGGACAGCAGCACGATCACGGAACTGCCCACCGAGGGACCCTCCTTGTCGAGCAGCCCCTGGAGGCAGGGCAACACCCGATCGCGGTCGACCCAGCGCCGATCCAGGTCGGTGGCCAGGGCCAGGGCGCGCATCAGCAGGTCGAGCGCGTGGTACGCCTCACCGGTGATCACCGCGTCGAACACCCGGGGCGCGCGCCCGTCGGCGATCACGGCGAGCGGACTGCTGGGGGCGAGCACGAGGCGCTCCCGATGCGGTACCCGGATCACCGTCTCGTCCGCGTGGCGTCCGCCGAGCACCACGAAGGCGTCCGGGACCTCGGTGCGGACCAGGCCGGCGATCTCCAGGGCGTAGCGGTGCGCCGGGGAGACCGCGCTGATCAGCACGACCCTGGGCCGTACCCGGCGGAGCAGCCGGATCCAGCGCACCCGGGCGGTCTCGTCCCAGATCCGGGGGTCGAAGACGGTCTGGTCGGTGTTCGGGTCGGTACCGTAGTCGCGGTAGCCGTCGTGGCCGGCCGTCATTCGGTAGGCGTGGTCCGGGAATCGGGTCCACTCCGGCGCCAGGTCGTTGTAGTGTTCGGCGCATTGGAGCCGCCCCGCGTCGGCGACGGCGCGGTGCACGGCGAGGCTGAGCGCGGCGTACAGACACATCGGGTCGCCGGGGTAGGTGATCTCGCCCTCGGCCTGGGTCATCACGGGCGCCAGGACGGAGAGCACCGGGAAGTACCGGGTCGCCGTGCGGCCGGCGGCCAGGTCCGTCGCGAGTCGGTGCCTGCGCGTACTCAGGAGTTCCTGGAAGATCGCCGGCGCGGCGCCGCCGCCCGCGTCGTGGAATCTGATGTCCGCGCCGGCCGAGGTCGGTTCTTCGTCGACGGAATTGGTCATCGGCCCTCCAGGTCGGTCCCCGACGTGCCATCAGGCCGCCGACGGCCGAAATCCCGCGCGTGGGCCGCAGAACGATCCCCCATGACGCCGCACGTGCCGTCGCACGGGCATGGCGTCCACCATCGGTGAGGGTCCCGGGGGGCGAAAGTGTTGCCCTGTTGCCCAAACGAGGAAACAGCGCCGCACCGGGCGACCCGTCGCGCCGGCCCGCGACACGGCGAAAGTCCTCGTGGGAGCCGTGATTCGGCGTGCCGTCGCACGTGGGGAGGTGTTTCCTCGAACGGGCAACAGGGCAACACTTTCGCCCTCCCGGCCGCCGGTCGATGGTGGTCCGCATGCGTCATCGCCGGTGCGGGCCGGACGGGTGACCAGACCCCGGAACCCATCCAACCCCCTGAATCCACCGAGCACACGCGTATGCGCAAGTCGGCCCCGGGAACCTCGTCCCGGGCCCGGATCGGCGATGGGAGAACTGCGTTGTCGCACGCCTCGCGGGAACCGGACGATCACGCGTCGCGGGAACCGGACGATCTGGTGGGGGTGTTCGCGGCGCGCGTCGCCGAACACCCGGACGCGACCGCGATCACCTGCGCGGAGCGGGCGGTCGACTACCGCGAACTCGACGAATCCTCCGAGGCGGTACGCCGGTTCCTGGAGGCTCGCGGCGCGGACACCCATCTGGTCGACGACTGCGAGGTGTGCGGGCCGGAACTGGCCGACGAGGCGCCGGTCGGCGTGTTCATGGACCGGGGCGTCGACGTCGTCGCCGCCATGGTCGGCACGGTCAAGGCGGGACGCCCCTATGTACCGCTGGACATCCGCTCGCCGGCGGCCCGGTTGCGGCTGATCCTGGACGAGTGCGGTATCGGCCTGGTCCTGGTGGACACCGCCGAACGAGCGGCGCGGGTCCGCGAGTTCTGCGCCGAGTGGGTGGACGTGGTGTGCTTCGCGGACGCCGTGGCGCCGCGGGGGCTCGCGGCGACCGCACCCGTCGCGCCGCCCGGATCCGTGGCGGGGGCGCCCCCGCGGCCTCGATCGCCGCGCCGGCTCGCATACGTGATCCACACCTCCGGCTCCACCGGCGTGCCCAAGGGCGTCGAGATCGAACACCGCGACCTGGTCGCGTTCGCGGCGGATCCGTGCTGGTCGGACGGACTGGATCGACGGGTGCTCCAGTATTCGCCGCTGGCGTTCGACGCGTCGGTGTTCGAGATCTGGATGCCGCTGCTTCGCGGCGGCCGGGTGGTGGTGGCCCCGCCCGGCGAGGTGGACGCCGGCGTGGTCGCGCGCCTGATCAAGGAGGAGGGCGTCACCTGCGCGTTCGTCACGACCTCCCTGTTCAACGTGATGGTCGAGCAGGATCCGGCGGTCTTCGCGGGCATCGGCCAGGTGTGGATGGGCGGTGAGGCGGCCTCCCCGCTCGCCGTCTCGCGCGCGTTGCGGGCGGGCGGCGCCGGGACCGTGGTCAACGTCTACGGGCCCACCGAGGGCACCATCTTCGCCGCGTTCCACGTGCCGACCGAACCGGTGGGCGCCCCCGTGCCGATCGGCTCGGCGATGGCGGGCGTGCGCACCTACGTCCTGGACGAGCGGCTGGACCCGGTCGAGACCGGCGCGGACGGCGAACTGTGCCTGGGCGGGCGGGGCGTGGCGCGCGGATACCGGGGCCGCCCCGGGATCACCGCCGACCGGTTCGTACCCGACCCGTTCGCCGGCGGCGGCGCGCGGATGTACCGCACCGGCGACATCGTGCGCCGGCGGCCGGACGGCCTGCTCGAATTCGTCGGCCGCCGCGACCGCCAGGTCAAGGTACGCGGGTTCCGCATCGAACTCGGCGAGATCGAGAGCCGCCTCCTCCTGCGCCCCGACGTCGCGGGCGCCGCCGTGCTGGCCGTGCCGGACGCACACGGCGACAAGACGATCGTCGCCTACCTGGTCCCCCGCCGGGACACTCCGACGGGCGACGCGAACCCCCGTACCGACGAACCGGGTTGGGGACGATGGGTGTTGGGGGAGTTGGCTGCGACCCTGCCCGCCTACATGGTGCCGACCGACTGTGTGGTTCTGGACGCCCTGCCGCTGACGCCCAACGGGAAGGTGGACTCGGCCGCGCTACCCGCCCCCACGCACGCCGTCGACGGCCGCGCGCCGCGTTCGGCCGTCGAGGAGCTGCTGTGCGAGGTGTTCGCCGACCTGCTCGGCCTCGACCGGGTCGGCATCGACGACAACTTCATCGAGCTCGGCGGCCACTCGCTGCTCGCCACGCGCGCGGTCGCCCGGATCGCCGCCGCCGGAGCCGGACTCCTGCGGGTGGTCGACGTGTTCGAGGCGCCTACTCCGGCCGAACTCGCCCTCCGTCTGGACGCCGCGGCCCGGGCCCGGACCGCCGAACGCCCGCCGCCGACCCCCCGGCCACGCCCCGACGTCATCCCGCTGTCCTTCGCCCAGCGGCGGTTGTGGCTGGTCAACCGCCTGGAGGGCAGCGCCAACCCGGACTACCACATCCCGCTGCTGTTCCGCCTGCACACCGAGCCCGACCTCGAAGCCCTGCGGGCCGCGCTGCGCGATGTGATCGAACGTCACGAGAGTCTGCGCACGGTCTTCCCCGCGCACGACGACGTACCGCACCAACACATCCTCGACGTCGACGAGTTCGGGGTGCGAATCCCCGTCACCGACTGTGCGGCCGACGCCGTGGATACCGAGATCACCCGCGCCGCCCGGGCCCCGTTCGACCTGACCACCCGGCTGCCGATCCGGGCCGAGCTGATCCGAACCCCGCACGAGAGCCTGTTGCTCGTGGTGGTCCACCACATCAGCGCCGACGGCTGGTCGCTCACCACGCTCACCCGCGACCTGGGTCGGGCCTACGCCGCCCGAATACGCGGCACCCGGCCCGACACCGCGCCGCTGCCACTGCAATACCGCGACTACGCGGCGTGGCAGCGCGAACAACTGGGTGACGAGAACGACCTGGACAGCCCGCTGGGCCGGCAACTCGCCTACTGGACGGCGCGGTTGGCGGGCCTTCCGGCCGGCCTGACACTGCCCACCGATCGTCCGCGGCCGATCGTGGCCGGCCACGCGGGCGACGTGCACGCCTTCGAACTGCCCGCCGACCTGTGCACGGCCCTGGACGAGCTGGCCCGCTCCGCGCACACCACGCTGTTCGTCGCGCTGCACGCGGGTCTGGCCGGCCTGCTCACCCGACTCGGCGCGGGCGAGGACATCGTGGTGGGCAGCCCCATCGCGGGCCGCGCCGACGCCGTCCTCGACGACCTGATCGGCTTCTTCGTCAACACCGTGGTGCTGCGCACGGACACCTCCGGCGACCCCACCTTCGCCGAACTCCTCGCCAGGGCGGACCGGTCGTGGCTGCCCGCCTACGCGCACCAGGACGTCCCGTTCGACCTGCTCGTGGAGAAACTGAACCCGGTCCGCAGCCTGTCCCGACACCCCATCTTCCAGGTCTCGCTCGGCCTGCTGAACACCCCCGACGCGATCACCGGACTGCCCGGACTGGCCGACCCGTGGACCCTGGCCGACACCCGATCCGCCAAGTTCGACCTCGCGTTCCACCTCTTCCCGCACCGCACCGAGACGGGCCGCCCGGACCGGATCGACGCCACCGTGGAGTACGCCACCGACCTGTTCGACCGGGACACCGTCCGGCGCATGGCCGACCGACTGGTCCGTCTCCTGCGCGAGGCCGTCGCCCACCCGCACCGCCCGCTCGGCGCGCTCACCATCCTCGACGACGCCGAACTCGCGGACCTGCGCCCGATCGCGCCGGACGCCCACCCGGAACACGACACCCTGGTCGCCGCCTTCCACGCCCGGGTCGCGGCGGACCCCGAGGCGCCGGCCGTCGGCGAAGGCGCGCTGACATACCGCGAGTTGGCCCGGCGCGCCCGGGCCCTCGCAGCCGGGCTGACCGACGTCGAGGCGCCCGTCGCCCTGCTCCTGGAAGCCGCCGTCGACGCGGTGACCGCGACCGTCGGCGTGATCGAGGCCGGCGGGACGTACGTGCCGCTCGACCCGTCCCTGCCCGACCGGCGCCTGGCCACGATCCTCGCCGACAGCGGCGCCGGCACCGTACTGGTCGACCACCCCGAGCGGGCGGCACGGGTCCGCGCCCTGGTCGGCCCCGCGACGCGCGTCATGCGGGTGGCCGACACGATCCGCGCCGGGACGGCGGCACCCACCGGCTCGGCACCCGTCGGGATCGACGCGGACCAGATCGCCTGCGTCACCTACACGAGCGACCCCACCGGCGCCCTCGTCGGCGTGTGTACGAGCCACCGCGACCTGCTCACCGCCCCGGATCACCCGGGCGAGCCGATCCCGCGCTCCTCCGGACCCACCGACGAGTCCGACCCATATCCGCCGTGGGCCCGGCTGCTGGGCGGTGCCGGCGTGGACACCGGGCATGCACCGGATTCCCAGGCCCCACCGACCGCCGGCGGCCCCCGAGCCCGGCTCGTGGACGAGACCGGCACCCTCGTCGGCGTCGGCATGATCGGCGAACTGTGCCTGGCCGCGCCCGGGATCGCGTCCGGCTACCTGGGTCGACCCGCGCTCACCGCCGAGCGCTTCGTCCCCGACCCGTACGGCCCACCCGGTTCGCGGATGTACCGCACCGGCGACCTCTTCCACCGCCGGGCCGACGGCAGCGCGGACCACGTCGGCCGGCGCGACCGGCGACTGCGCCTGGGCGGACGGCGGATCGAACCCGCCGAGATCGAGGCGGCGCTGACCGAACACGCCGGGGTGACCGATGCCGTGGTGGTGCACCGCGACGACGAACACCTCGGCGAGATCCTGATCGGATACGTGGTGTCGGCGACCGGCCACGAAGAACTCGACGACGACCTAAGGGTGTTCCTGGCCGACCGGCTGCCGGCGCACCTGGTGCCGACCGCCCTGGTCCCGCTGCCCGCTCTCCCGCGCACCCCGGCCGGCACCGTCGACGAGGCGGCGCTGCCCGCCCTCGACCTCGCCGACCCCTCCCGCCCCCCGCGCACCGCCGAGGAACGGGCCCTGTGCGCGCTGTTCGCCCGCACCCTCGACGTGCCCGAAGTGCGCCTCGACGACAGCTTCTTCGAACTCGGCGGAAACTCCCTGGCGGCGATCCGCCTGGTCGGTCGGCTGCGCGCGGACCACACGATCGAGGTGCCGGTCAAGAACGTCTTCCGCCACCCGACGCCCGCCGCGTTCCTGGCCGGCATGGCCACCGAGGCACGGCTCCGGCTCACCGGGCCCGATCACGACCGCGACGAGCACACCATCGCGCGCACCACCACCGCCGACGACCTCGTGCCGCTGTCCTTCGCCCAGCGCCGGTTGTGGTTCCTCGACCAACTCTGGCCGAACCGACCGGACTACAACCTGCCCGTCGCATTGCGCCTGACCGGCCCGCTGGATCCGAATCGGCTGCGCACCGCGCTCACCGGGCTGGTCGCCCGGCACGACATCCTCCGCACCCGCTATGTGCTCCGCGACGACGAGGCACGCCAACTCGTCGAACCGGCCGCGCCGATCGAGCCATGCGAAGTCGACCTGCGGCCCCTGCCGATCGAGGAGGCGCTGCCCGCCGCCGACGCGGCGATCGCCGACGACCTCGGCCGACCGTTCGACCTCGCCGCCGCACCTCCGGTGCGCACGCTGCTGGTTCGGCTGGCCGACGACGACCACATCCTCTCCCTGGTCGTACACCACATCGCCACCGACGGCTGGTCCGGCGAGGTGTTGTGCCGCGAACTGGCCGACCGATACCGGCTGGGCGCGCGCTACGAACCGGATCCGCCGGCACTGCGCTACGCCGACTACGCGGCCTGGGAGAGCGGGGCCGCGGCGGACCCGGCCCGGCGGGCCCAGGCCGACTACTGGCGCACCCACCTGGCCGGACTGACCTCGGTGGAACTGCCCGGCGACCACCCGCGCCCGCCCGTCATGTCCGGCCGGGGCGAGCAGTTCGACTTCGAGATCCCGGCCGACCTGCGCCGCCGACTCCTCGACCTGAGCCGGACCCATGAGAGCACGCCGTTCATCACCCTGCTCACCGCCTTCCAGGTGCTCGTCGCGCGGCGCACCGGGGCCCGGGACATCGCCGTCGGCACCCCCGTCGCCGGACGCGGTCGCCCCGAACTCGACGGACTGATGGGTTTGTTCGTCAACACGTTGGTCCTGCGTGTCGATCTCGATCCCGCGCTGGGCTTCGCCGACCTGATCGCGCGCACCCGCGCCGACGCGGCCGCCGCCTACTCGCACCAGGACCTGCCGTTCGAGCAGCTCGTCGACGAATTGCGGCCGGAGCGCGACCTCGGCCGCAACCCGCTGTTCCAGCTGATGTTCTCGATGGCGGACGTCAACCCCGCCCCCACCGACTGGGGGGAACTCGCGGTCGCGCCGCATCCGGTGCCCTTCCGCGCCGCCAAACTCGACCTGGAGATCGCCGTCGCCGAGCGAGGGGACGCGTATCTGGGCAGTGTCTACTACGCCACCGACCTGTTCGACCCCGCCACGATCGAACGGCTGGCCCTCGACTATGTCCAACTCCTCGCGGCGCTGGTCGAGCGACCGGACGCGCCGGTGGGCGGGTTCGGCCGGCAAGCCCGCCTCGGGACGCCCGACGCCCCCGGGGCCGCGCCCGACCGGGCCGGGGTCCTCGCGTCCCCCACGATCGGCGATGCCCGGCATGCGGCAGCGGACGGCGCCGAGCCGTACGCCCGATGGAACGACACCGCCGTCGACCACGACCTCGACCACTGCCTGCACGACCTGTTCGCCCGGCAGGCCCGTCGCACTCCGCACACCACGGCCGTGATCGCCGGGCGGGAGAGCCTCGACTACACCGAACTCGACCGCCGCGCCAACCGCTTCGCGCACCGGCTCGTGGCACACGGGGTCCGCCCCGGCCTCCCGGTCGGCCTGCGCCTGGACCGGGGCTCGGACCTGGCCGTCGCGCTGCTCGGGATCCTCAAGGCCGGCGGTGCCTACCTACCGCTCGACCCCGACCTGCCTCCGGCCCGGGCCCGACAACTCCTCGACGAGGCGGGCACGGACATCTGCGTGGTCGACGCCTCGGCGGGCGACACGCTGCCGGCCGACGCCGAGATCCGTACCATCACGGTCGACTCGACCGCACCCGAAAACCGGTCGCACACGCCGCCCGACGCCCGGTCCGACACCCCGCCCGACGTCCGGGTCGATCCCGACGACCTGGTCTCGATCTACTACACCTCCGGCTCGACCGGTAAGCCCAAGGGTGTGGCCAACCCGCACCGGGGCTGGGTCAACCGCATGTGGTGGATGCACCGCCGCCACGGTCTGGCCGTCGGCGACCGGGTGTTGCACAAGACCGTGCTCAGCTTCGACGACTCCGCGGTGGAGCTGTTCTGGCCGTGGCTGGTCGGCGGCACCGTGGTCATGCTCGAACCCGGCCTGCACCGCGACCCCCGGGCGATCCTGCGCGCGGCCGTCGAACACGAGGTCGCGGTGCTCCAGTTCGTGCCCAGCATGCTCGGCCTGTTCCTCGACGAACTCGACGCCGCCGGGCCCGCGGGACTCGACCGGCTGCGGGTGGTGGTCTCCAGCGGCGAGGCGTTGCGCCCGGACCTGGTGGCCCGCTTCCGAACACATCTGGACGCGCGGGGCGCCCGGTTGCACAACCAGTGGGGGCCCACCGAGGCGTCCATCGACGCCACCCACCACGTCTGCGGCCCCGAGGACGCGCAAGCCGACACGGTGCCGATCGGCCTGCCCCTGGACAACTACCGGGTGCACGTCCTGGACGGCGACCTGCGGCCGGTGCCGGTCGGCGTCGAGGGGGAACTGCACGTCGGCGGACCGGGTCTGGCGCGCGGCTACTGGAACGACCCGCGGCGCACCGCCGAGGCGTTCGTGCCCGATCCGGACACCCCGGGGGAGCGGCTGTACCGGACCGGCGACCGGGCGATCCGCCGCCCGGACGGCGAACTGCTGTTCCTGGGCCGGGTCGACCACCAGGTGAAGATTCGCGGCATCCGGGTGGAACTCGGGGAGATCGAGGCCATGTTGGTCGCGCACCCGGACGTCGCCGACGCCGTGGTCATCAAGTGGGAGCCCACCCCCGGCGACCACCGCCTGCTCGCCTACCTCGTGGCCGCCGCCGGCACCGGCCCCGAGCCCGAACACGTGCGCGCCTACCTGGGCGAACGGCTGCCGCCGTATCTGGTGCCCACCCGCCTGACCCTGCTCGACGCACTGCCGCTGAGCCCGAACGGCAAGGTCGACCGCGGACGACTGCCCGTACCGGAACGGGACGCCGAATCGGCCCCGACACGCGGCCCGATCCGCGCCCCCGAGACCGACGCGGAACTCCTCGTCGCCCAGGTCTGGGCGCAATTCCTGGCCGCCGACGACGCCGACGCCAACTTCTTCGCCCTGGGCGGCCATTCGCTTCTGGCCACCCGGATCGTCTCCCGACTGCGCCGCGCCCTGGACGCCGAACTGCCACTGGTGCTGCTCTTCGAACATCCGACGATCGCCGGGCTCGCCGCCGCCGTCGAGGCCGAACTGCTCGGCGAACCGACCGACGACGCCACACCCGCCGGGGACTGCGATGACTGAGCGCACCGGCGCGCGTGACCCGCGCCTGGCGGAACGACTGCGCGCGGCCCGGGCGCGGCTGGCCGACCCCGGGCCCGACTCCTCGGACGCGTACTCGGGATCGTTGCCCCGGCGTCCGGCCGATGCTCCGATCGTGGCCTCGTTCGAGCAGGAGCGGGTCTGGCTGGTGGACCGCATCCTGGGCCGGGCCCCGGAATACAACGTGCCGCAATGCATGTGGTTCCGGGACGAGTTCGACCCGGACGCGTTCGGCCGCGCACTCACCGTGCTGGTTGCCCGGCACGAGGTGTTGCGTACCGTCTTCACCGAGGTCGGCGGCCTGCCCCGGCCCGTGCTCCGGCCCGCGGGCCCGGTGTCGATCGAGACGGTCGACGGCACCGAACTGGGCGACCCGGCCGACCCCGACGCCCTGCGCCGCCTCGCCCGAAGGGTCGCCGGCCTCGCCGACCGCCCGTTCGACCTGGCCGGGGAGCCGCCCCTGCGCGCGGCCGTGGTGCGCTGCGTCGACGGCTCCGCGCTGGTGCTGCTGACGGTGCATCACATCGCCACCGACGGGCAGGGCATGGCCCGGACCTGGGACGAACTGGCGCGCCTTTACGCCGCCGCCCACACCGGCCGGCCGCTGTCCACGGATGCGCCGGCCCGGCAGTACTGCGACTTCGCCGCCTGGCAGCGTGCCCGAGCCGCCGAGACCGAGGCCGCCGACCTGCGCTACTGGGCCGAACGACTGGCCGGGCTGCCCGAACTCACGCTGCCCACCGACCATCCCCGGCCCTCCGCGAGCGAGCGCGCCGGAGCCGAGGTGCGCTTCACCCTGCCCACCGCGACCGCCGACCGGGTGCGCGCGTTGTCCGTCCGACACGGCGCGACGCCGTTCATGACCCTGCTCGCCGGCTTCAAGGCACAACTCGCCCTGCTCGGCGGGCAGACCGACATCGCGGTCGGCACCCCGGTCGCCGGTCGGGATCGCCCCGAACTCGAAGCGATGCTGGGCACGTTCGTGAACACCGTGGTGCTGCGCACCGAACTGGCCGACTCGCCGAGCTTCATCGACCTGATCGGCCGGGTGCGCGAGACCGCGCTCGGCGCGTACGCCCACCAGCGCCTGCCGTTCGCGCACCTGGTCGAACACCTCCACCCCCGCCGCGACCTGAGCCGAAACCCGCTGTTCCAGGTGCTGTTCGCACACCAGCACGAATCGGCGCCGGATGCGCGAACCCGGCCCGGCGTCCGCCTTCGTCCCGTCCCGCTGCCCGTCACCACCTCGAAGTTCGACCTCGCGCTCACCCTGACCGAGGCCGGCCCCGAAGCCCCGATCACCGGATCGATCGTCTTCGACCCGGACCTCTTCGAGTCCGCGACCATCCATCGCCTGGCCGCCGGATACGTCCGCCTCCTGCACGCCGCCACCGCCTACCCGGACCTGCCCCCCGCCCGGCTCCCGCTCGCCGACCCGGCCGAGTCGGCCACCCTCGTCCACGACTGGGGACGCGGCGACTTCCGCGACCCGGACGGCGCCACGCTGCCCGAACTGATCGCCGCGCAGGCCCTGCGCACCCCCGGGGCGATCGCGCTCGGCTGCGGCGAGCGTACGGTGAGCTACGCCGAATTGATCGAGCGAGCCGACCGGTTGGCCGCCCGGCTCGAAACCCTGGGCCTTCCGCCCGAGGGTGTGGTCGCGGTGTGCCTCGACCGCTCCGTCGACCTGGTGATCGCGCTGCTCGGAGTCCTGCGCGCCGGCGGAAGCTACCTGCCGATCGACCCGAGCCACGCCACGGCCCGAATCGGCGCCCTCCTCGCGGACAGCGAGACCCGGCTGGTACTCACCCACGCCGCGACCGCGCGG
Source organism: Embleya sp. NPDC056575 (assembly GCF_042793325.1). Lineage (NCBI taxonomy): Bacteria > Bacillati > Actinomycetota > Actinomycetes > Kitasatosporales > Streptomycetaceae > Embleya > Embleya sp. NPDC056575. The sequence continues at coordinate 36,724 of NZ_JBHTVA010000020.1, read as the reverse complement.
ACCATGCCCTGGGCCGACCTCGGGGTGCCGGTGCTCGACCTCGACACCGTCCCCACCCACGCGACGGCCCCGCGTCCGACCGCCCCCGCACCCGACCCGGACCAGGTGGCCTACCTGATCCACACCTCCGGCTCCACCGGCCGGCCCAAGGGCGTCATGGTCACCCACCGGGGTGTGGCCAACCTCGCCCGGGACATGATCGAACGCCTGGCCCTGGACGGCTCGTCCGTGGTCGGCGCGCTGACCACCGTCTCGTTCGACATCGCGGTGCTGGAACTGCTCGTCCCGCTCGCGGCCGGCGCCCGGGTCCAGGTGCTCCCGCAGGCGGTGCTCGCGGACGGCGGCCGGCTCGGCGCCGCGCTGACCGACGCCGGCGCCACGGTGGTCCAGGCCACCCCCGCCGGCTGGGCGATGTTGCTGGACGCGGGCTGGCCCGGCGGCGAGATCCGGGCACTGTGCGGCGGCGAGGCACTGCCGGGACCGCTCGCCGAGCGCATCCGTGCACGGGTGGCGCGCCTGTGGAACGTGTACGGCCCGACCGAAACCACCATCTGGTCCGCCGCGCACCCCGTGGAGTTCACCCCCGCCACGCCCGGGCCGGGCACCCCCGACCCGGCCGCCCCACCGCTCGGCCGCCCGCTGCCGAACACGTCGCTGTACGTACTCGACAACCGCCTCGCCGTCGTGCCCATCGGCGTGGTCGGCGAGCTGTACATCGGCGGCCTCGGCCTGGCGCGCGGTTACGCCGCCGACCCCGGCCGGACCGCCGAGCGGCTGCTGCCCGACCCCTTCGCGGCGAGCGTCGGCCGCGCCGGGGCCCGGATGTACCGCACCGGCGACCTGGTCCGCTACCGCGCGGACGGCCGGCTGGACTTCCTCGGCCGGGCCGACCACCAGGTCAAGATCCGAGGCCATCGCATCGAGCCCGGCGAGATCGAGGCCCGCCTGCTGGCCCACCCCGACATCGCCCGAGCGGCGGTGCGGGTGCACGGCGAGGGGCTGGACCGGGTACTCGTCGGCTACCTGGTGCGCCGCGCCGGGCACGACGACCGCGACCCCGGCGTGCTCGCCCGGGAGTGGTTGCGGGAGAGCCTGCCGGAATACCTGGTGCCGGCGCTGATCGTCGAACTCGACGCGCTGCCGCTGACGCCGAACGGCAAACTCGACCGCCGCGCGCTGCCCGACCCGCCCTCATCCCGAACGAGCGCCGCGTATGTCGCGCCCGTCGGCGACCGGGAGTCGCGAATCGCCGAGGTGTGGGCGCGGGTCCTGGACGTGGCACGGGTCGGCGCGCACGACGACTTCTTCGCACTGGGCGGGCACTCGCTGCGCGCGGCGCGCCTGGTCGCCGCGCTGCGCGAGGAGTTGGCGGTGGAGGCGCCCGTGCGACTGGTGTTCGACCGGCCCACGGTGCGCGAGTTCGCCGCCGCGCTCGACCCGGATCGGCCCGTCGAGCGCATCCCGCGGCGCGCCGAACCGGGCCCGGCGCCACTGTCGTTCCTCCAGCGGCGACTGTGGTTCCTGGACCGGCTGCGCCCGGAACGTGCCGACTACAACGTGGCGTCGGTCCTGCGGCTGCGCGGCGGGGTGGATCCGGCCCTGCTGCGCCGGGCCGTCCAGGGCGTCCTGGCTCGACACGACGTGCTGCGCGGGCGGTTCACGGCCGGCCCCGACGGCCCCGTGCAGGTGACCGACCCGGTGTGGGCGCCGTGGGACGAGGTGTACGACCCGGGCGCGGCGGATCCGGTCGAGGCGGAAGCGGCGGCGCTCGCCGAGGCGCGGCGGCGCTGCGCCGAGCCGTTCGACCTGGCGCGGGGGCCGCTGTTCCGGGCCACCCCGATCCGGATCGGCGCCGAGGACCACCTGTTGGTCGTGGTCATGCACCACGCGGTGGTCGACGGTTGGTCGTTGCCGCTGTTCTGGGCGGAGGTCGGTGCCGGGTATCGGGCGCTCGCCGGGTCCGGGTCCGGGTCCGGATCGGCGCCGGTATCGATGCCGCCCGAGCCTGCCCGACCGCCGCTGCAGTATGCCGACTTCGCCGCGTGGGAGCGTGCCGATACCGCCTCGGGGGCGGCCGATCTCGCCTATTGGCGCGCGAAGTTGGCCGGAGCGAGCGCTACCGAGATCCCCGGCGACCGACGCCGGCCGGCGATGTTCGACGAGGAAGGCGCCTCGGTCGACTTCGAGCTGCCGCGGACCCTGGCGCGGCGTACGGTCGAGGTGGCGCACGAGCTGGGGGCCACGCCGTATGTCATCCTGTGCGCCGCGTTCGCGGTCACCGCGGCCCGGCTCTCCGGGAGTACGGACGTCGTGCTCGGGTCCCCCACCGCGGGGCGCGGCCGTCAGTATCCAGAACTCGGCGAGCTGATAGGCCCGTTCGTCAACACCCTGGTCCTGCGGATGCCCGCCGGGGAGGATCGCGCGTTCGCGGACCTGGTGCGAGAGGTGCGCACCACCGTCCTGGACGCGACCACGCATCAGGACCTGCCGTTCGAGCGGCTGGTGGAGGAGCTGCGGCCGGAGCGCGAACTGAGCCGACACCCGCTGTTCCAGATCATGTTCGCGCTCGACCGGGACGAGGCCGATGCGCTCGACCTGCCCGGGGTGCGGACCGAATCCGTACGGATCCCGCACCACAGCGCGAAGTTCGACCTCGGCCTGACCCTCACCGAACGCCCCGACGGCACGTTGACCGGTTCGCTGGCCTACGCCACGGCGCTCTACGACCCCACGACCGCGCACGGCATCGCGGACACCTTCCGGCGTGTGCTCACCGCGGCCCTCGCCAGCCCGTTCCGCCCGGCGGCGGGACCCGAACTGCTCGATCCGGCCGCCGAACAACGCCTGTCGCCGATCGAGGCGCCCACCGGGTCCGAGGACGAGTGCCTGCACACCCTGGTCGCCGCCCGCGCCGCCGAACGGCCTACGGCCCCGGCCCTGGAGTTCGGCGAACAGGTGCTCACCTACGCCCGGTTGGACCGGCGCGCGAATGGCCTGGCCCGGCGGCTGCGGGCGGCCGGCGCCCGGCCGGGCGTGTTCGTCGGCGTGCTCCTGCCCAGGTCGATCGAGCTGGTCGTGGGCCTGCTCGCGGTGTTCCGGACCGGCGCCGCCGCCGTACCGCTCGACCCGAGCCAACCCGCGGAGCGCGTCCGGCTGTTGTTGACCCACGCGGGTGCGTCCCTGGTGTTGACCGACGAGGCGCCACCGACCGGCGGCGCGACGGACCGGTTCGCCGGGTCGGCGGTGGTGTCCGCGTCGACCATCGAGGCCGACAACCCTCCGGATTCCCCCGCCGGCCCGGCGGACCTCGCCTACGTGACCTTCACCTCCGGCTCCACCGGCCTGCCCAAGGCGGTGCCCACCACCCACGCGGCCGCGAGCCGGTATCTGCGCCTGCTCGCCGCCGAGTTCGGGATCGGCGCCGAGGACACCGTGCTCCAGGTGGCCGCCGTCTCCTTCGACGCGGCGATCCGGGACATCTTCGGCACGCTCGCCGCCGGCGCCCGTCTGGTGCTGCCGGCCGACGAACACGCACGCGACCCGAGGGCGATCCTGGCCACGATCGACCGGTACGCGGTGACGGCGCTGCTGTCCGTGGTGCCCTCGCTGCTGGGGGTGTTGACCGCGGTCGCCGACGGCGATGCCGACGCGGCGCCGGCCGTGAGCCGGTTGCGACTGATCCTGCTCAGCGGCGAGGAGCCGAGCGTGGAGGTGTTGCGCCGGGTGCGCCGATTGGGCACCGGGATCGTGGTGGTCAACCAGTACGGGCCCACCGAGTGCACCATGACGTCCACGTTCCGGCGCGTCACCGACGCCGACCTCGACGCCGGGTCGATCCCGATCGGCGCACCGCTGCCCGGCACCCGGGCACTGGTCCTGGACGCCGCCGGTCGGCCGCTGCCCACCGGCGCGATCGGCGAGCTCCACCTGGGCGGACCGGGGGTCTCGATCGGCTACCCGGGCGCGCCCGCGGCCACCGCGGAGCGTTTCGTGCCGGACCCGTACGGGCCGCCCGGCAGCCGGTGGTACCGCACCGGGGACCTGGCCCGGGTCGACTTCCACGGCCGGCTGATCTTCCACGGCCGCCGCGACGACCAGGTCAAGGTGCGCGGTGTGCGGGTGGAACCCGGCGAGGTGGAGGCCGCGTTGCTGGCCCGGCCCGAGGTGCGCGCGGCGGCCGTGGTGGCGCACCGGGGGCCGGCCGGCGTCGAGTTGGTGGCATACGTGGTCGGCGCCGCCGGCCCGCCCGACCTGCGCGCGTTGCGCCGGGCGATCGCCGACGTACTGCCCGAGCACCTGCGCCCCGGCCACTACACCGCACTCGACGCGCTGCCCACCACCGCGCACGGCAAACTCGACCGCCGGGCCCTGGCCGCCCGCCCGCCGGCGCCCGAGCCGGATTCCGGCGAGGCGGTGGTGATGCCGCGCAACCGGGTCGAGATGCGGCTCCTGGGCGTTTGGGAGGAGGTGCTCGGTCGGGCCCCGATCGGCGTGCACCAGGACTTCTTCGAACTCGGCGGCCATTCGCTCAAGGCGGTCGAACTGGTCGAGACGATCCGCCGCCGGACCGGCCTGGACCTACCGCTGCACACCCTCTTCCGCAACCCCACCGTCGAACGGCTGGCCGCCGCCGCCACCGCCCTGGCCGAGCCCTCGCCCGACGGACCCGACCTGGTGGTCCCACTCGGCGACGAGCACCTGCCCGGACCGCCGCTGTTCCTGGTGCACCCGCAGTCCGGCGACGTGTGCTGCTACGTGCACCTGGTGCGCGAACTCGGTGACTGGCGCCCGGTCTACGGGATCGAGGCGATCGGATACAGCAGCGACACCGCCCCGCTGACCGACCTGGGTGAGATGGCACGGCGCTACGTCGAGCAGATTCGCAAGGTCGCCCCGAACGGCCCCTACCTGCTCGCGGGTTGGTCGTTCGGCGGCAATGTCGTGGTGGAGATGGCCGCGCTCCTGGAGGCCGCCGGCAAGGAGGTCGCGTTCGTCGGGGTGATCGACGCGCGCGCGTTCGGCGAGGACGAGGTCGAGGAGTGGTACGCGAACACCGGCGAACTGGCCCGATTCGGCATCACCCAGGGCCTGACCCGCTCCGGCCTGAGCCGGGCCGACGACGACGCGGTGCTCACCCTGCTGGCCGGACACCTCACCGCGCGGGACCGGCTGTCCCGCTACGCCGACACCGGCACGCTGCGCCGGATGATCGACGTGTTCACCGCGAACGGGCGCGCCGCCGACGGCCATCGCTCCACCACCCGGGTACGCGCCCCGCTGCACCTGTTCACCGCGAGCGAGCGGCACCCGACGCTGACCAACCCCGCCGTGGTGCCCGCGAGTTGGGGACGCCGTACGCACGCCGCGCTGCACGTGGTGCCGGTGCCGGGCACCCACCACGACCTGGCCAACCCGCCACACGTGCCCGAGTTCGCCCGGCTGCTGCGCATCGGCGTGGACAGCGCGCTGTGTCCCGACGGATCCGCCGGATCGGCATCGCTCCCCGAGGAGGCTCGGCCTTGATGAAACGCATCGGCATCGTCGGCGGCGTCGGCCCGCTCGCGTCCGTGTACTTCTACGAACGTCTGCTGCGCCTGTCCGGCGCGAGCGACGACGCCGACTACCCCGCGGCGGTGCTGGTCTCCGAACCGATGCCCAGCCGGATCGAGCACCTGCTCGGACGGGGCGAGAGTCCGCTGCCGCAACTCCTCCATACCGTGAAGCAGTTGGAACGCGCCGGTGCGGACGCGATCGCGATTCCGTCGGCGACCACACACGCCTATCGGACCGAACTGTGCGACGCGGTCGGCGTACCCGTCTTCGACCTGCTCGCCGAGACCGGTGTCGCGCTGCGCCGCCGCCGGCTGCGTCGGCCCCTGCTGCTGGCCACCGAGGCGACGGCCGAACTGCGTCTGTACGAGCCGCACCTGGCGCCCGACACGATCGCCCGCTACCCGGACGCGGCACGGCAGGCGGAGACCGACGACTTCATCGAGCGGGTCAAGCGCGGCGACCCGGTCGAGGCGCTGCGCGGGGAGTTCGCCCGCTGGATCGAGGGCCTGCTGCCGCGCCGGACGGGTGATCCGGACTGCATCGTGCTGGCCTGTACCGAACTGTCGGTGATCGCCCCGGCCCGGGCGGGCCGCGTCCCGGTCGTGGACGTGACCGACGTGTTGGCGCGGGCGATCCTCGCCCCCGCGGACACCCCCTCGCGACCGGTGCGACCGGCCGCCACTTCATCGGAAACGCACCACAACGTGATGAGTGGAGAACAACCATGACGGTTGAGGACACCCGTTGGTCGGTCGTGATCAACGACGAGGAGCAGTACTCGATCTGGGCGGTCGGCCGCGATGTGCCGGTCGGTTGGCGGATCGTGCGGGTGGACGGCGTAGATGTCGAGGGGTCCCGGGAGGACTGCCTCGCCCACATCGAACGGGTGTGGACCGACATGCGTCCCAAGAGCCTGCGTGACCGGCTCGCCCGGCGGGCCGAGGCCGAGGCGCGGCAGTCCGCCGCGCGCCCGTCGGCGAGCTGAGCGGAAGGCGACGAACACGATGCGTGAGCCCACGCCGCAGGACAGCGCCCGGGCCCTGGCCGGCTGGGCGGCCGAACAGGGCATCGACCCGAGCGAGTTGGAACGCATCCACCGCGGCCTCGATCCCGACGACCCGGTGCGATCCCGGGCCGGACATTTGCAATCCCCCGCGATCCTGGTGCCCGGACTTGCCGCCTCGCCCTGGCACGACCCCGACCGGTATCCGTGGGTCGACGCGTTGGAGAGCCGATACCCGCGCATCCGCGACGAGTTCGAGAAGCGGTTCGCGAGCGACGGGATCGACCGTCACCCCGAGGAGCGCGAACTGGCCGCGACCGGCGGATGGAACGCGTACCACTTCCACACCATGGGCACCACCTTCCCCGAGCATCTGGCGCAATGCCCGGCCACGGCCGAGGCGTTGGCGGCGGTGCCCGGGGTGGCCGACGCCGGGATCTGCTACTTCTCGGTGCTGGCGCCGCGAACCCGGGTCAAGCCGCACTGCGGTTTCGTGAACACCCGGATCCGCTGCCATCTCGGCCTGATCGTGCCGCCGGACTGTCGCATGCGGGTGGGCACCGAGACCCGGTCCTGGCGGGAGGGCCGATGCTCGGTCTTCGACGACTCGTTCGAGCACGAGGTGGCCAACGACTCGGACCGCCCCCGGGCGGTGTTGCTGGTGGACACCTGGCACCCCGATCTGACCGATGTCGAGCGCAGGGCGATGGAGTTCGTGATGCGGATGTGGACGTCCGATGTGGACTGACCCGAGGGCGCCCGGCCCCGCACCGTCGACCGCGCCGCCGCTGCCGCCGACCCGCCCGGCGTCCACCGACGCGGACGCGATCCGGGTACCGCCCGCCGAGTTGACCCTGTTCGTCGACTCGGTCTGCCGTCGCATGGGCGCCGGCGGACAGGTGGCCGGCGAGGTCGCGGAACACCTGGTCGGCGCGAACCTGGCCGGACACGACTCGCACGGCGTGTTGCGGCTGCCGCAATACGTCGCCGAGGCGGAGCGCGGCGACCTGATACCCGGTGCCCGGCCGCACGTGCTGCGCCGGCGCCGGGCGAGCGTACTGCTCGACGCGCGCCGCGGGTTCGGGCACTACTCGGCCCGGATGGCCTGCGAGTTGGTGGCCTCCCTGGCCATCGAACACGGCGTCGGGGTGGTGGCCGTCCGACACTGTGGCCACATCGGTCGGCTCGGGCACTACTGCGAACTGCTCGCGAACGCCGGTCTGGTCGGGATGCTCACCGTGGGAGCGGCCGGCCCGGGCGTCGGCGTGATGGCGCCGCCCGGCGGCTCGGGGCGGTTCCTCGCGGCCAACCCCTGGGCGCTGGGCGTGCCCGGCACCGATCACCCGGTGGTGGTGGACGTGTCGATGGCGCTGCTCGCCGAAGGCAAGATCACCGCCGCCGCGGCGCGCGGCGAGGCACTGCCCGAGGGGTGTGTCGTGGACGCGGGACGGCGTCCGAGCCGGGACCCGGCCGACTACCTGGCGGGCGGCGCGCTGTTGCCGCTGGGCAGCCCGGTGGCCGCGCACAAGGGCTTCGGCCTGGCCCTCGGCGCGGCCCTGCTCGGCGGCCTGGCCGCGATCGGCGACGGTACGCCGACCCTGGCCGGCTCGCAGCGCCCGCCCGACTCCACCGGCGCGGGCGAGATCGCCGGCGTCTGTCTGATCGCGATCGACCCCGAGGCGTTCGGCGGCCTGGAACCGTATCGGGCGATGATCGCGGACACCGCCGCGCTGATCGCCGACGCCGAGGCGGCCGGGGCACACGCGACCGTCCCCGGCGCCCCCGAACATCGCAGCCGACAGGCCCGCGCGACCGGGATCCCGCTGCCGCGCGCGACCGTGGCCGACCTGATCGCGGTCGGCGCCCGGTTCGACGTCCCGACCAGGCTGCCGCGCACCGGCGATGCCGACGTCGACCCGGGAGCCGCCGACCTCGCCGCGCCCCGGCCGGAACGTCCGTCGTCCCGGCCGGAACGTCCCTCGCGTCGGTCCTGAGCACACCCGAACGCCCCTGGTGGGCACGGAAGAAAGGAGCGCGGGATGCCCGCGTGGGTCAACGACAGTCGGCCGTTCCTGGACCGGTGGATCGACGAACAGCACCTGGACCGGTCCCGGTTGACCCGGATCCTGGACGGCCTGGAGGTCAGTTCGTGGCGCGAGCCGGCCGACGAGGACGCGGTGCAGCGCCCGGAAGTCCTGCTGCCCGGCCTCACCACGCAACCGTGGTGGGACCGGCGTCAGTTCCCCTGGATCGCCGACCTGGAGGCGGGATACGCCGCGATCCGGGAGGAGTTCGAGACGGTCGGCGGGCTGGTCCCCGCCGACGCCGTCCGACACCCCAACTCCGGGAACCTGGCCGAGGCGGGCGACTGGAACGCGTACTACTTCCACCTGCTCGGCCGCTCCTACCCGGAGCACATCGCCCGCTGCCCGCGCACCATGAAGGTGCTGTCCGAGCCGGACGGGGTGGCCGATTCGGGCATGTGCTACTTCTCCATCATGGGCCCGCGCACCCATGTCGCGCCGCACTGCGGCTTCATCAACGCCCGGGTGCGCTGTCATCTGGGCCTGGTGGTGCCCGACGGCGGGCGGATGCGGGTCGCCGACGAGACCCGGACCTGGAGCGAGGGCCGGGCCATCGTCTTCGACGACTCGTTCGAGCACGAGGTGTGGAACGAGGCCGAGTCGGGCCGCGCGGTGCTGCTCTTCGACGTCTGGCACCCGGAGTTGACCACGATCGAAAAACGCGCGCTGGCGTACATGATGACCGTTTGGAAGAACTTCCTGTACGAGGACGACTAGGGATGGGCGACGAGACGGACGTCCCGGCGGTGCGGAGGCCGGAGGCGGGATCGGTGCCCGCGTCCGCGCCGGCGACCGCGGGGCCCTGGCGGTTGTCCGGGTGGGCGCTGGTCAAATCCACCGGGTTTCCCTACGAGTTGCTGGAGGACCTGCGCGTCCCGGACCCGGCCGATCCCCACGCGGGCGGGAAGGCCGCCGTCGCGGGCGGGCAGGCCGACGCGGACCCGATCGCCGAGTGTGTGCGCCGCCTGCTGCACACCTGCGCGGATCCGCGCTTCCTGGAGGCCGTCCTGCTCTCCAGCCGGGGAGCCTACGAACGCCTGCACCACTGGCTGCGGACCGACCCGGACCCGAACCGGCCGCGCTCGGCCGACCGGCGACGGGTGTTGCTGGCCGCGATGTACCTCCAGCGCATGTGCGCCAAGAACGAGAGCACCAGCTTCTTCGGCCCGGTCGCCTGGGCCCGGGTACGCCCCGACGAGCCGTTCCGGCTCGACCTCGGGGAGCCGGCCCCGGTGCGCCTGGCGACCGCCTGGACCCACTGGGCCGCGCAGGCGATCGCCGACGTGATGAGCGCCGATCCCGACGTGCTCGCCGAAGTGGCGCCGCGCGTGCCGCCGAATCTGGTCGAGCGGGACGGACGGCAGTTCGCGGTCCGCTACGACCGGTGGCCGATCACCCTGGACGAACGGGTCGAGCCGCCCCGGACGGCGGCCGAGCGGGCGTTGTTCGCGCGCTGCGACGGACGGACCACCGCCGCCGAACTGGCCGCCGCCGAGGACCTGGACCTCGACGGCACGCTCGATCTGCTGCGCGGCCTGGACCGGCGCGGCTCGGTGCGCTTCGGGCTGACCGTCCCGGTCGGCCTGATCGATCCGCTGCGCCCGCTCACCGAGTTCGCCGCACGCCTGTCCGGCCCGGCGGGCCGGCGGTGGCGGGGCGTGCTGGCCGAACTGGAGCTGCGCCGACGCCGGTTCCACGAGGCGCCGTCCCTGGCCGCGCGCCGCGAGGCACTGTCCGCCGTCGGGCGCACGTTCACCGAGGTGACCGGGGCCGCGGCGGACAAGGACGCGGGTCGGCACTACGCCGACCGGTCGATCCTGGTCGAGGACGGACGCTTCCCCTGGCCGCGCTTCGACCTCGGCCGCCCGCTGCACCGGTATCTCACCGACGAGGCACCGGTGCTCCTGGACCTGCTGTTCGAACTGTCGCTGGCCCGGCGGCGACGGCTGGTCGCCGAGATCACCGAGTGGTTCGCCGACACGTTCGGCGGGCAAAGCGTGCCGCTGGAACGGGTGTTGGCCGCCGCCGACGCGGCCGGGCTCGGCGAGCGGCTGCGCAAGCTCGACGACCGGACCCGGATGGACGGGCCCTCGGCGCTCACCGACCGGCTGCGCGCCAACGCCGACCGGCCCCGGGTGCGACTCGACATGGACTGGGCGAAACGGGCCGCGGCCGAGGTCGACTTCGACACATGGTGCGTGGCGGGCGCCGACCTGTTCGTCGCCGCGCCGGACGAGGCGGCGATCAACGCCGACGCGTTCACCGTCGTGGTCGGCGAGGTACACGGCCTGCACGACCAGTTGCTTCAGGGCCTGTGGCCGGCGCTGCATCCGGACCGGGCCGGATTCGAGGCCGAGATCGGCGGCCTGATCGAGGGGCTGACCGACGCGCGGATCTGCGATCCGGTCCTGGCGCACGGACGCAAGACGCTGGCCCGCGCCGAGGTCCTGCCCGAGGTGGAGTTCCTGGGCACCAGCCCCCGCCCGCCGGGACGAGTCGGCCGCGCGGCCGACCTGCGAGTGCGCCTCGACGACGGCGAACTCGTCCTCGAGTGCCCGACATTGGGTCGGGTGTTGCTGACCAGACCGCCGCTGCCGTCCTGGGGCGACGAGGTCGAGTCGATCTTCACGCCGTTCACCGGCGCCCGACTGATCGGCGCCGAGGACATGTTCCGCGCCCTCGACGACGTCCCGCACCTGCCCCGGCTGACCATCGGCCGCACCGTCGTGCACCGCGAGACCTGGCGGATCCCCGCACCCGCGCCGCGATCCTGGAGCGGCCTGCACCCGGCCAACCGCACCCGGATGCTCCGGTTGCGCGACCGGTACGGGTTCCCCGACCAGGTGTATGTGCGCTTCGCCGGCGAACCCAAGCCGATCTTCGTGGACTTCGGGGTACCGGTGCTGGCCGACCTGTTCTCGCGCCACTACGACCGGGCGCACGGCCCGATCGTGGTCTCGGAGATGTTGCCGGGACCGGCCGACCTGTGGTTGCGCGACCACGCGGGTCGACACACCGCCGAACTCCGGTTCGGCTACTACCGGGCACGGGCGGGGGAGCGGAGCGGATGAATCGCGGACCGACCGGACCACCCTGCCTGGGAACGGAGTTCCCCCTGCCGACCGCCGGTGCCGGCCGACTCGGGATCGGCGGCACCCCGCTCGTGCCGCTGGTACTGCCCGTGTGCGGCATCGGCCGCCGGTTGTGGCTCAAGCTCGAAGGGGCCAACGCGTACGGATCGATCAAGGCCCGTACCGCGCACGCCCTGATCGAGCACCTGGAACACGGCGGCGGTCTGGAGCCGGGCGGATCGATCGTCGAGTCCACCTCCGGCAACCTGGGCGTCGCGCTGGCCGGCATCTGCCGCGCCCGAGGCTATCGGTGCACCCTCGTGGTGGACCGCGACACCCCGCGCCGGAGCATCACCCTGATGGCGGACGCGGACGCCGACGTGGTCCTGGTCGAGCCGACGGCCGCCGGCAACCCGGTCGCCGAACGGCTGCGCATGGTGCGCCGGATCCTCGCCGCCGATCGGCGCATGCGCTGGACCGACCAGTACGCCAGCCCCGCCAACCCGAACGTGCACGAACGCTGGACCGGACCCGAACTCGCCCGAGGCATCGGTCGCGCCATCGGTGCCGTCGGCCCGGACGCGGTGGTCGCGGCGATCTCCACCGGCGGCACCCTCGCGGGCCTGTCCGCCTACTTCCGGCGCGCCCACCCGAACACCACGATCGTCGGCGTGGATGCGGTCGGTTCGGTGGCGACCGGCGGCGAACGCGGCGCGCGGCCGGCCAAGATCCCCGGCTTCGGCTCCGGACGACACTCGTCGTTCCTGCGCCCGGGCGACTGGGACGTATGCGTGCGCGTCGACGACGAATACGCCGCGCCGGCGTGCCGGGTCGTGCGCGCGGCCACCGGCCTGACCCTGGGCGGCTCCTCCGGCGCCGCGCTCCTGGGCGCGGTGGTCGCCGCCCGAGGCGATCCGGAACTGCGCGAGATCGGCGTGATCTGCCCGGACCTGGGCGCGGCGTATCTGAACACGATCTACGCGAGCCGCCGCCCGCCTCCCCCCGAGTCCGAACCGGCCCTGCGCGAGGGCCTGGCCGACCTGGCCGCCGCCCGCAGACGCGGGTGAACGGTCCGGACCCGGGACCGCGAGGCCCGGGTCCGAGAGCAGGACGCCCGCCGTGCGGGTGGCAACGGAGAACACGCGGATGCGAAACGGAGCCGAGATGAAACCCCTGCCGCTGGTGTGCCTGCCCTTCGCCGGTGCCGGCGCCTCGATCTTCCGTACCTGGTGGGGGCGCGAAGGGCACGGCCTGAGCATCGTGCCGGTGCAACTGCCGGGCCGAGAGGAGCTGATCGACGACGCGCCGCACCGGGACATCGGCGCCGCGATCGACGAACTCGCCCCGCGCGTGCTGGCCGCGCTGCGGGGTCGTACCGAGATCGCCGTGTTCGGACACAGCATGGGCGCCTTCCTGGGATACGAGTTGGCGCATCGCCTGATCGACACCGCCGACATCCGCGTCGCGGTCCTGGTGGTCAGCGGCTCGCACGGCCCGCACCAATCGCGCCGGCGGCAGGTCACCGGCCTGTCCGACGAACAATTCCTGGACGGGATCGCCGAGTTCGTCGGATATCGACCGGCCGCGCTGGACGACCCGGAGTTCCGCGAACTGCTGCTGCCCGTGCTGCGCGCGGACGCCGAGATGCACGAGGGCTACCGGCCGACCGTCGACAGGCCGCTGCCGGCACCCATCCTCACCGTGCGCGGCAGTGCGGACGACATGGTCTCGGCGCGAGAGGTCGGGCAGTGGCAGGCGGTCACCACCGCGCCGCTGCTCACCGCCGAACTCCCGGGCGGACACATGTATCCCACCGAACAGGCCGACGCGCTGCTGCGGTTGATCGCGGCCACGGTGGGCCAACCGGTGGGTCCGAGCCGATGAGCGCGGCACCGATCCGGGGCCGGCACGAGGACGGCGCACCGCGACTCGCGGACAGGACCGCCGTGATCACCGGGGCGGGTCGGGGGCTGGGTCGGGCCTGCGCGGTGCGCTATGCGGAGGCGGGCGCCGACCTGTTGTTGCTCGACGTCGCCTCGGACCACCCCGGTGTGCCGTATCCGCTGGCCTCTCCCGCCCAACTGGCGGAAACCGCCCGCCAGTGCTCGGAGTTCGGTGTCGAGGTGGTCACCTCGGTCGCGGACATCACCGACGCGTCGACGGTGGACCGGGCGATCGACCTGGCCCTGGACCGGTTCGGCGGCATCGATGTGCTGCTCAACAACGCGGGTATCGCCGCGCCCTCCGGCAAGCCAATCCACGAAATCCGCGAGGACGAGTGGCAGTTGATGCTCGACGTCGACCTGAGCGGCGCGTGGCGGCTGATGAAGGCGGTGGCGCCGGTGATGGTCGAACAGCGCGGCGGCAGCATCGTGAACGTCTCCTCGACCGCCGGCATGGTCGGCTACCGCAACTTCGCCGCCTACGTCGCGGCCAAGCACGGCCTGATCGGCCTCACCCGCGCGGCGGCGCTCGACTACGCGCCCTACGGGGTGCGGGTCAACGCGCTGTGCCCGGGGTCGGTACGCGACGACCCGCTCCTGGAGGGCCGCATGCTCGGCGAGATCGCCCGCTCCCTGGACGTCCCGGCCGACGAACACGAGGCGGCCTTCGTCCAGGCCCAACCGACCAACTCCCTCGTCGAACCGGCCGATGTGGCCGGCGCGGCCCTGTGGCTGGCCGGCGACGAGGCCCGCCAGGTCACGGGGAGCCTGCTCGCGGTGGACGGGGGGTTCACGGTCCGATGAAGAACGAGGCTCGGATGCGAAAGAGCGAGGCGACGAACACGAACGCGGCGGGCGACGCGGGCGGTGTGGGCAGTGTGGGCGGCTTTCGCCCCAAGCCGAGGATGGCCGTGGCGGGAACGGCTACGGCGGGCGCGGGCGCGGGCGCCGGGTCGATGGCGTCGGACACGGGCATCGGGTCAGGGGCCGTCGATGCGGCTTCCGGGTCCACGGTCGGGGATGGCGCCGTTGTGTCGGCCGCCCCTGGCTCGGCTGCCGGTTCGACTGCCTTGGGCGTGGCGACCGCGTCCGCTGTTGTCGACGTGACTCCCGGTTCAAGCCCCATGGGGGTGGCTTCCGGTCCTGCCGGCGGGGTGGCGTTCGGCGGGGTTGATACGTCGGAAGTGCAGCGCGAGACCGGCGTTTTGGTGTCGACCGGTCGCCGCCGGGGGCGTTCTGTGCGGGAATTGCAGCTGGGGCGGGACTGTCACAGTCTTGTGCGGCGGTTACCGGTGGGGGTGGATGAGGAGACCGTGCGCCTCGGGTTGCGGCGCGTTGCCGAGGCTTGGCCGGGAGTAACGTTCGGGGTCGCGTGGCGGCAGGTGTTGGCCGTGGGCTCGGATCATCCGCTCGCCCGACGGCGGCGGGAGCGTGAGGCCGAGCGGCCGGTGCATCCGGCTGCCGGGTCGCTGCGGGTGTTGGTGCTGGGGTATGCCGACGGCGTCGCCGACCTCGTCCTGGTCGCGCAGCGGGCGGCCGTGTCGCCCCACGGGCTGCACCGGCTGGCCGCGGTGTTGTGCGGCGGCCCGATCCCGGCCGACCCGGTGACCGTACCCTCTGTGCCGACGCTCGCCACCGAACTGCCGGAGTTCCGGGCGAACCGCCCCGAGGCCGCGCCCGTCTGGGCGCTGGGGGAGCCGAGCGAGGTCGGGCGGATCGGGTGGGCGTCGGTGCCGCTGCCCGCGCTGCCCGGGCTGTACGAGCGGCTGCTTCCGGCGGCAGTGGCGCTCGTGTCGTCCCGGCACGCGGGCGAGCCGTGGCAGCGCTTCGCCGTTCTGGACGTCGCCGCCGAGACCGTGGCCGCCGCGACGCCGTACGGCCGATGCCGCCGACTGGGGTCGCATGTGCACGACGTGCGGGTGGACGAGGACGACACGGTCGGCCGCTACCTGCATCTGATCGCGGCGAGTTGCCCCGCCGCCGCGTCGATCGCGGTCGCGCCCGCGGAACCGGGCACCGCGCCGCGGACGGTACTGATCACCGCCGCCGACGGCGCGGACGGGTGGGCCGACTACCGCCCGTCCCTGGCCCCGATCGTGCCGCTCACGCTCTACGCCGCGGCGGACCCGGCCGGCACCCCGACGCTGACCTGCCGACACGACGCCGGACTGGTCGACGCCT
Source organism: Embleya sp. NPDC056575 (assembly GCF_042793325.1). NCBI lineage: Bacteria > Bacillati > Actinomycetota > Actinomycetes > Kitasatosporales > Streptomycetaceae > Embleya > Embleya sp. NPDC056575. The sequence continues at coordinate 20,889 of NZ_JBHTVA010000020.1, read as the reverse complement.
CGGTCGCCGAGCGGATCTGCCGGCACATCGCGCGTGTCGTCAGCGAGTTGCACGCCGCCGCCGACACCGCGCCACTGGCCACGATCACCTGGCTGAGCCCGGCCGAGACCCGGGACACGCTGCGCCTGGGCGGCGTGGACCGGCGGCTCGACCCCGCCCCCGACCGGGCGGACACGATCCACGCCCGCTTCGCCGCGACGGCCGCCGCCCGACCCGATGCGATCGCCCTCTCCGACGACGACGGCACGTACACCTACCGGGAGTTGGCCGCCCGCGCCGCCCTGACGGCCCGCGGCCTCCGAGCAGCCGGCGCCGAACCCGGCGACCGCGTGGGCGTGTTCCTGGAGCCGGATGCCGAGACCGTGGTGGTCCTCCTGGCCGTACTCACCGCCGGCTGCACCTATGTGCCGCTCGACGTACGCCATCCACACGCACGACTACGGCACACCGCGACGGACGCCGGCCTGCGCCTGGTGATCGGCGACCCGAAGACCTTCCCGACCGACCAGACCGACGAGACCGACGAGACCGACGAGACCGATGAGACCGACCGGACCGTCACCGTCCTCGACCCCGCGACGATCCGCCAACGCGCGACGGAGCACCCCGAGTTCACCCCACCCGCCGTCGGCGCGGCGCATCCCGCCTACGTGATCTACACCTCCGGCTCCACCGGACGCCCGAAGGGCGTCGAGGTGCCGCACGGCAACGTTCTCGCGCTGCTCGACGCGACCCGCGACCTGCTCGCCCCGGGAGTCGACGACGTCTGGACCCTGTTCCACTCCACCGCCTTCGACTTCTCGGTCTGGGAGATCTGGGGCTGTCTGCTCGGCGGCGGCCACCTCGTGGTGGTCTCCTACTGGACGGCCCGCTCGGTCGAGGACTTCTACGACCTGCTGGTCGAGCGGCGTGTGACCGTGCTCAACCAGACGCCGTCGGCCTTCGCCCAACTCGTCGAGGTGGACCGCAGACGGGCCGAGGACCTGGCGCTGCGCCTGGTGGTCTTCGGCGGCGAGCCGCTGCACCCACCGATGGTGCGTCCCTGGTTCGAGCGGCACTCGTACTCGGAATGCCGATTGGTGAACATGTACGGCATCACCGAGACGACCGTGCACGTCACCGCCCAGCCGCTGACCCCGACCCGGGCGGCCAACGAGGCGCGGTCCGTGGGCGCGCCGCTGCCGGGCTGGTGGGTGTCGGTGCGCGACGCGAGGGGACGGGTGCTGCCGCCCGGGGTGGCGGGCGAGTTGTGGGTGGGCGGGGCCGGCGTGGCCATCGGCTACCTGGGCCGCCCCGAGCAGACGGCCGAACGATTCGTGCTGGATCCGCACACCGGGCAGCGGGTCTACCGCAGCGGCGATCGCGGGCGGCTGCGCGTGGACGGCCGGATCGATCATCTGGGCCGCCTGGACACCCAGGTGAAGCTGCGCGGCTACCGCATCGAACTGGGTGAGATCGAAACGGTGTTGCTGGAACACGCGAGCGTGATCGAGGCGGCGGCGGTGGTCCGCGGGGCGAGCCCCGGCGACGGCGCGGAGGCCCGGATCGACGCGTATCTGGTGCTGGTCGACGGCGGCGACCCGGCGCAGGTGTTGCGCGCGGCGCGGGCGGTGTTGCCCGAGTACATGGTGCCGGGCCGGGCGGTCGTGGTGCCGGCCCTGCCGCTGACGGTCAACGGGAAGGTCGACACCGACCGGCTCGCCGCACTGTCCGCTTCGGACGAAGACGCGGTGCCGGCCTCGACCGGTCCGGGCCCGATGGCGGCCGATACACCCGCCGGATCCGGTACGCCCGCCGAGTCCGCGACGGCCGCGACGGTGTGGGCGATCTGGCGGCGGGTGTTGGGTTCCGACGCCGGGCCGGACGAGGGCTTCTTCGAGGTCGGCGGCAACTCGCTGTTGGCGACCCGACTGCTCGCCGAGTTGCGGGCGGCCGGTCTGCCGCGGATCACGGTGCGGCAGTTCTACCGGCACGCCACCGTGCCGCGCCTGGTGGCGTTGTTGACCGAGGGCGCCGGGTGAGCAGGGCCGGCCCGGCGCCGTCGGGTCCGTCAGCGGGCGGTCGGCCCGGGGTCGTCGGCGCCGACCCGGGCCTCCTCGTCGCCGGCGCGTTCGGCCGCGTACGCGCGCAGCAGGGTGGCGAGGCGGTACCGGTCCGGGCCGGTCTCCTCCAACAGGTGCACGCTGACCAGGCTTTCCAGCAGTCGGCGGGTGTGTCCGAGCGGGCGGCCGATCAACCCGGCGGCGACGGACGCCTCCAGGCGCCCGTCCGGATGCAGGCCGAGCAGGCGAAAGGCCCGAGCGGCCTCCGGGTCGAGGTCGCGATAGGACCCGAAGAACGCGGAGCGCAGCGCGAGATGCGGGTCGTCGGCATCGGCCAGCAGGTCCAACCGGCTTTTCTCGTCGTCGAGTTCCTCGGCGAGCAGCGCGAGCGAGCGGTGCGGTCGGGTGGCCAGGCGTTCGGCGGCGATTCGCAGGGCCAGCGGCAGATGGGCACAGTGTCGGGCCAGCTTCCGGGCGGCGTCCGCCTCGGCGAGCACCCGATCGGGGCCGACCACCGCGCACAGCAGCGCCACCGACTCGGCCGGCGACATCGGTCCGAGCGGGATCTTGGACGCGCCGGCGCGCACCGCGATCCCGGTCAGTCGGCGGCGACTGGTCACCACGGCGGCACAACCGGCGGTTCCCGGCAGCAGGGGCGTGACCTGCCGGGAGTCCGCCGCGTTGTCCAGGATCACCAGCATGCGCAGACCGGCCAGCAGGCTGCGGAACATCGCGGCGCGCTGTTCCAGGTCGGCCGGGACGGCGGGCGGACACACCCGCAGCGCGATCAGGAAGTCGGCCAACACCTCGGTCGGACGCACCGGTTCGGCATCGGGGGAGGAGCCGCGCAGGTCGCGGTAGAGCACGCCGCCGGGAAACGACTCGGAGACCTGTCCGGCCCAGCGGATCATCAGCGCGCTCTTGCCCACGCCGGCCGGCCCGTCGATGGCGACCGTCAACGGCAGCCCGGTCTCCGTGCTGTGTGCCAGGAGCGCGTCGAGATCCCGGAGTTCGCGTTCACGACCGACGAATCCAGCGGTCGAGGGCGGGAGTTGGGCCGGACGCAAGCGGGGCGGGAGGTCGTCGGCCGCGGAGCCGGCCAACGCGGCCAGTACACCCTCGGCGGCCAGCTCACGGTCGCACAATCGGGCCAACTGCATGGTCGGTGTCGACATGCCGTTCTCTATCTTGCTCAGCCAGCCCGGACTGTAGGCCACGAGCCCGGCCAACTGCCGCAGAGACAGGCCCTGTTGTCGACGATGATGGCGCAGGGCGGCGCCGAACGACACGGTGTGATCGTCCATGTTCACCTGCTGCAAGGGACCGAACCTTTCCTATGTGGAAACTGTCGGCACTGCCCGGACGTACCCCGGGTGAGGTGGCCCGTCCGGGTTCCGAAGGCCCTGGGGCTCTTGTGGAGCGCTCTCCCGGCGCGGGTCGACATCGGGATCCGGTGTGGCCGGAGGGTCGATGTCGGTCGGGCGACGAATGGGCGGGGGAGATGGTTGTACTGCCCATCCAGAGAGTCACCCTAGGAGAGCGGAAGGCGGTGCCGGCAGATTGAAACGCGCCAAACACCCCGCCCCGAAGTCTGGTTGGGGTGCCGATGTGACAGTTGTTGCATCAGTGGTGTTTGCGAGCTTTCGAATCCGACACGTGACCCGTCGGTCACGTTGTGACTACTCTACGCTGTGGGCGGAGTTCGCTCGACTCCGCTTCGCCGAACGCACACCCCTGCGCCGAACGCGCGTCCCCCGTCGCGCGGTCCACGTCGAACGACCCGCGTCGCACTCCCCGTTGCGTGCGGCTCGCCTCGAACAAGTCACCCAGGGAGGCACGGTGACGATCCGTCGGATCAACCACGTCGTCATGTCCGTCCGCGACCTCGATCGCTCCACCCGGTTCTACCGTGATGTCGTGGGCCTGGAGGTGGTCAGCCGCCTGCCCGCCACCGCGCACTGGCCGGCCATGGCCCTGCTGCGTTCCGCGCCGGAGTCGAATATCCGCCACGATCTGGGCCTGATCGCCAACACCGGCCCGGGAGCGGTCGTCGGCCGAGGGCCGTACCACGTCGCCTTCGAGGTCGACACGATCGCCGACCTCCGACGCGCTCACCGCCGGTTGGCCGCGGCCGACGCGCTCGGCGGCGTGGACCAGGGCATGCGCTTTTCCGTCCATGGTCGCGACCCGGACGGGATCATGGTCGAGATCCTCTGGCGCGCCCCGGTGGGAGCCCGGTCCCACCCGGACGAACCAAGCTGTATGTCCGTCGACTTCGGCCGCCCCCGCCATCACCCGCACGGCCGGTCGACCGCCGATCGGGTGGTCGGCGCACCGGCCTGAGCCGGACGCTGAGCAGGCCGGAGCCCAAGCCGCTCCGCACCCGCCCACCCGCCCCGGAGGGGCGTGGGTGGTCCGGTGGCCCCGGTGGTCTACCGTGCTGTGCAGCGTGACCTGACGGGCGTCGGCGACTCCGGCGCGTGTGTATCGAGAACGGGATCGGATCGTTGAGCGAGGAACAGCCCGACGCCGTGGTCGAGCGGGTCGCGGCCGGACACCTGATGCGCACCGGCCCGCACCCCGACGCCGCCGGCCGCCCCGACGCGGTGTCCGCCGTCGACCCGGACGCGGCATTGGTGACCGCGTGGTGCACCTGCCTGCTGTGGCGTTCGCGGCTGCCCTGGACCGCTCGGGAGCATACGGACGCCTTCGAGACCCACCTCGCCCGGGTACGCCGCGCCGCCCGGATCCTGCCGCCCGACCTGGTGGACGGCCGCTTCGCCTACCTGCCCTGCGCGGACGAGGCCGCGGCCCTCGCGGTCGCCGAGACCTGGATCGACCTCGGCAGCGCCCGCAGTCGGCTGTTCCTGGACGGCAGCGGGGTGGTGATCGCGTTCGCCGACGTACAGTTCCCGACCGAGGTCACGCTGTGGGCGCTGCGCACCGACCGTACCGACCCCTCCGCCGCGTACCTGCTGCACGCGCTGGAGTATCTGGCCGGCCCGAACCGGGCGGACTGAGCGCCCGCCGGGAGGGCCGCGTCCGCGCGGATCGGCCGTCCCGGCGGTGGGCGTGGTGGTCAGAGCGCGGCGGCCATCCGGCGGATCGCGTCGGTAATGATGTCCGGGTGCGTGCCCAGGTTGAGCCGGGCGTGTCCCGCGCCGCCGGTGCCGAAGTCGACGCCGCAGGTCAGCGCGACTTTGGCCCGGTCGAGGAAGTACGCCGCCGGGTGGTCGCCCAGGCCGAGTTCGCGGCAGTCGAGCCAGGCCAGGTAGGTGCTCTCGGCGGGGGTGTAGCGCACGGCCGGCAGGTGTTCGGCGAGCAGGTCCGCCAGGAGCCGCCGGTTCGCCGCGAGTCCGGCCAGGAGGGCGTCCAGCCAGCCGACACCGTCGCGCAGCGCGGCGGTGTGCGCGATCACGCCGACGTGGCTGGGGCCGTGGCTCACCTCCTCGGGCAGCGCGGCCAGTTCCTCGGCGGCGGCCGGGCCGGCGATGGCGAGCGCTGCCTTGAGCCCGGCCAGGTTCCAACCCTTGGACGCGGACATCAGAGACAGGCCGTCGGCGCTGCCCGGGACGCTCAGGTACGGCACGTACCGGTCCGGTGGCGCCAGCGGCGCGTGGATCTCGTCCGCCACGACGCGCACCCCGTGCTCGGCGGACAGCCGGGCCACGGCGGCCAGTTCCGCCTCGGTGTGCACCGTTCCGGTCGGGTTGTGCGGGCTGCACAGCAGATAGGCGACCCGTCCGCCGGCGGCCGTCGCGGTACGGAAGGTGTCGGCCAGTACGTCGAGATCGATCCGGTGGTCCGCGCCGAGCGGGGCCTCCACCGCCTGTCGGTCCATGTTCTTCAGGAACATGTAGAACGGTGGATACACGGGCGAGTTGACCACGACCCGATCACCCGGACCGGTGACCAGTTTGAGCATCTCGACGACGCCCTGCATCACGTCCGGCACGATCGCCGTACGCTCGACCGCGAGCGAGTGCCAGCCCCACCGCTTGGCGGCGAAGCCGGCCAGGGCGGTGGCGTATTCGGTGCCGGCCGCATACCCCGTGTCGCCGAGCCGGACGGCGTCGGTCACGGCCTGGATGATCGGCTCGGCCAGGGGGACGTCCAACTCGGCCACCCACAGCGGAAGTACATCCTCCGGGTAGGCGTGCCACTTCATGCTGGTGCGCCGACGCAGCGTCTCCAACGTGAGCGCGCGCAGCGGATCGACATTCTCGGCGATGGGCTCCGACAGACTGTCCATGAAACCCACGATAAGCGAGCACCCGCCCGGGAGAAGAGGTGTGACGAGGGCGAATGAACGGCGGGCCGCGCCGGATCCGGGTCGGGCACGCCCTAGGATCGATCGGATCGGCATGTCGGTATCGGGAGGATGCTTCGTGGGTGGCGCGCGGGTGCGGCGGATCGTGGTGCCGGACGTGGCGGCGCCCGGCGCGGAGTTGCCGGGGGCCGAATACGCCTCGGCGTTCGAGCTCGGGACGGCGACGGCTCGCGCGCGTACCCCCGAGCAGTGGGCCCGGGCGGCGTTCGAGGGGTCGCCGGCCGTGTTTCGCGGGATGTTGCTGATCGGATGGACCCTCGTGCTCGGGTTGCGGCTGGGACCGCGACCGTCGCCGACGCACGTGCTGGGCTGGTCGATCGCGACGTCCGACGCCGACTCGTGCACCGTGACGGCGAGTTCGCGCCTGGTCACGGCGCACAACACGCTGCTTGTCCGGGACGACGCCGTCGTGTGGATCACCCGGGTGCGCCACGAGCGGCGCGTCGGCCGTGTGGTGTGGGGCGCGATCGCGCCGATCCACCACCTGACCGTCCCGTGGATCCTGCGGCGCGCGAGCCGCAGCACACCGCGCGGCTGAGCGCACACACCCCAAACACTCGCCGCCGGGCCGCCCACGGGCCCGGGGCGAGCACGAGTCGGGTCGGAGGGTTCTCGCGCCGATCGGTCACATCCGGCGCGCGAGCCGCGTCACGGCGGCGAGGCCTGTGCCGATCGACACGATCCGGGAGGATCCGTGCGAGGATCCCGGACCGGGTGCCGTGCGGCCGGCGAACGGCTGAGCGAACGACCCGTTTCCGGGGTCGGTTCTCCCGTACCGGTCCCGAAACCGCCCGCCGTGCGGGGGACGTTCAGCGGGGCGTGGTGATCTCGGCCGGGCGGGGCCGGGCGGTGGCGCGGCCGAAGCGTATCCCCCGGTCCCGGAGCGAACCGTGCCTGAGCAGCAGTACGTCGCGCGGGTAGTTCTGGTGCAGCCGCCACGGCGTGGTCGGGCCCTGCCTGGGAAACGTCGCGGTGCCGCGCAGTACATAGCCGGACTTCAGATCGAACAACAGTGCGAGCGGCGTGTCGGCGGGCGGAGCCTGTGGCACGCACACCTGGTAGCCGTGCGCGTCCATGTGGTTGAGCAGCCGGCATACGTAGCGGCTGACCAGGTCGCACTTGAGCGTCCACGAGGCGTTGGTGTAGCCGAGGGTCAGGGCGAAGTTGGGCACGCCGGAGAGCATCATGCCCTCGTAGGCGACCGTCTCGGACAGTTCGATCGCGGTCCCGTCGACGGTCAACGTCATACCGCCGATGGCCAGCATGTTCAGGCCGGTCGCGGTGACCACGATATCGGCGGACAGTTCGGCGCCCGAGTCCAGACGCAGTCCGGTCCCGGTGAAACCGGCGATGGTGTCGGTGACGATCGACGCCCGGCCGCCGCGCAGTGCGGCGAACAGGTCGCCGTCGGGCACGAAGCACATGCGCTGGTCCCACGGGTCGTAGCGGGGCGCGAAGTGGGTGTCCACGTCGTAGCCCTCGGGCAGTTGCCGGATGGCGCCCCTGCGCAGCACGGACTTCATCAGCCTCGGCGCGCCGCGCGAGAGGTGGAACGCGAGCATGGTGAGGCCGATGTTCTTGGCCCGGATCAGCGGCAGCGCGACGCGGTTCGGCAACACTCGACGCAGCCGTCGGCCCACTGCGTCGCGTGCGGGCAGCGCCATCACGTAGGTGGGCGAGCGCTGGAGCATGGTCACGTGCGCGGCGGTGTCGGCCATCGAGGGGACCAGGGTGACGGCGGTGGCGCCGCTGCCGATGACCACCACGCGCTTGTCGGTGTAATCCAGGTCCTCGGGCCACGCCTGGGGGTGGACGACGGGTCCGGCGAAGTTCTCGATGCCGGGGAAGTCGGGGGTGTAGCCCTGGTCGTAGCGGTAGTAGCCGGTGCACACGAACAGGAACGAGCAGGTCAACTCGACGACTTCGGTGGGACGTGCCTCGTCGCCCGGTGCGGATGCGGCCTCGTCGGCGGGGTCCGGCGATGGCGTCGCCGAGGGCGCCTGCGTCGGGGGTGCGACCGGCCGCCGGGCGGCGCGCACTGTCCACCGGGCCTGGTCGCTCGACCACTCCGCGCCCAGCACCCGATGCCCGAAGCGCACCAGCCGATCCACGCCGTGTTCGCGCGCCGTGTCGCGGATGTAGTCGCGGATCGCCGCGCCGTCGGCGATCGCCTTGTGCGCGGTCCACGGCCGGAAGGAGTAGCCGAGGGTGTGCATGTCCGAGTCGGAACGGATCCCGGGGTAGCGGAAGATGTCCCACGTGCCGCCGATCGCGTCGCGGCCCTCCAGGATCGATACGGACTTGCCCGGGGAGTGTCGGCGCAGGTGGCAGGCGGCGCCGATGCCGGACAGGCCCGCCCCGACGATCAGTACGTCGACGTGTTCCCTGGCCATGCCGTTCCCCATTCCGCGAGGGGCGCCCGACAGTGGGCGACGGGTGCGACACCCGAGCGAACGCCGGTGCGGCGCACGGCTACCGGGCGGTAGCGTAGGCAACGGTATCGACGCGGCGTCGAGCCAGTCAACACAGTGTCGAGACGTTCGACGGGCGATAGGGTTCGGGGGTGACCGAGACCCCCGCCAAGGACAGCATCCGCCCGCGTCGGGGTCGGCGCGACTCGCGTCCCTCGGGCGACGATCGGGAGCGGGCCATCCTGGCCACCGCGGAGCGACTGCTCGGCGGGCGCGGTCTGGACGAGATCTCCATCGACGACCTGGCCCGCGGGGCGGGCATCTCGCGACCCACCTTCTACTTCTACTTCGCCTCCAAGGAGGCGGTCCTGCTCAGCCTGATCGACCGGGTGGTGGCCGAGGCCGACGCCGGCTCGGAGGGCATGCTCGAAGACCTGCCGGCGGACCCGACGGCCCATTGGCGATCGGCGATCGACGCCTTCTTCGCGACGTTTCGGGCCCACCGCGCGGTCACCCTGGCCGCGGCCCGAGCCCACGGCACCAACCGCGAGGTACAGGAGTTGTGGGCCCGCGTCATGGAGAACTGGATCCGCCGGGCCACGGCGGCCATCACCGCCGAACGCACCCGAGGCGCCGCCCCCGAAGGCCCCCCGGCCCGCGACCTGGCCATCGCACTCACCTCGATGAACGAACGAGTCCTACTGGCCACGCTCGCCGCCGACCAACCCTCCCTATCCGAACCGGAAGCGGTAACGACGCTGCTCCACATCTGGCTGACCGCCATCTACCACCCCCCGACCCCACCCCACTGACCCCGCCGCACCCCACCTCGCGCGTCGGCTCCGCGTTCCGCGTCCGCGCCGCGGTCTACGTTCCCGGTGCGGTTTGTTTGACGGAGTTTGACTGTGGTCTGGACCTGTTGACCTGGAGGTCTGGACCACTTTAGCGTTTTGGTGTTGCACCACGTGAGTTTCCGGGCCCGTCCCCGCCCGGGAGGTAGGCGTGCCACGCAGGACGTTCCTTCCGTGCCCGGCCGCGCTCGAACGGCCGGAAGGATATCGAGCATGAAGCGCAGGACCTCACGCCTGCTTGGGGTCGCCCTGGCGGTCGCCTTCGCGGTGGGCGGCTCCGTCGCCGCGTCCACCCCGGACGGCATTCAGGGCAGCGGCCGTCCGCACCTGGCGAAGGCCACCGCCACCACCGCCGACCCGCCGGACGATCTCTGTCCGCGCAAGCCGAAGCCCTTGGGCAAGGTGATCCAGGGCTACTGGGAGAACTGGGACGGCGCGATCAACGGCGTACACCCACCCCTCGGCTGGATCCCGATCACCGACGCGCGCATCGCCGCGCACGGATACAACGTGCTCAACGCGGCGTTCCCGGTCATCCTCGGCGACGGCACCGTCCTGTGGGAGGACGGCATGGACTCCACGGTGAAGGTGGCCACCCCGGCCGAGATGTGCCAGGCCAAGGCGGCCGGCGCCACGATCCTGATGTCCATCGGCGGCGCCGCAGCCGGCATCGACCTCAACTCCCGTGCCGTGGCGGACCGGTTCATCGCGACCGTGGTGCCGATCCTGAAGAAGTACCAATTCGACGGCATCGACATCGACATCGAGACCGGCCTGGTCGGCGGCGGCAACATCAACACCCCGTCCACCTCGCAGGCCAACCTGATGCACATCATCGACGGCGTACTGGCCCAGATGCCACCGCAGTTCGGGCTGACGATGGCCCCCGAAACGGCCTACGTCACCGGCGGTAGCGTCACCTACGGCTCGATCTGGGGCGCGTATCTGCCGATCGTGAAGAAGTACGCGGACAACGGCCGGTTGTGGTGGCTGAACATGCAGTACTACAACGGCAACATGTACGGCTGCAACGGCGATTCCTACTCCGCCGGCACCGTCGCCGGCTTCACCGCGCAGACCGACTGCCTGAACCGTGGCCTGGTCGTCCAGGGCACCACGATCAAGGTTCCCTACGACAAGCAGGTCCCCGGTCTTCCCGCGCAACCGGGCGCGGGCGGCGGCTACATGTCGACCGGCCTGGTCTCCCAGGCGTGGAACAAGTACGGCGGCGCACTCAAGGGTCTGATGACCTGGTCGCTGAACTGGGACGGCTCGCGCAACTGGACTTTCGGCAACAACGTCAAGGCCCTCCAGGGCCGCTGACCGCGCCGGCCGCACGGCACGCGCGTACACCGGACGGTCCCGTCACTCCCACCCGGGGGTGACGGGGCCGCAGGGCGTACGCGGCGCGGCTCGGGCCGGAAGCCGGGCATCAGCTGTTCGGCCGGATCCACCACGACCACCTGCTTGCCCGGCCACACCGCCTTGATCCCGCCCGCCGGCTCGGTGTGGGTCTCGCGGATCCGGCCCGGCGCGTCGGCGGTGACGTCGGTGTCCGACGTGGCGGGGCCCACTCTCCGGGACGCGAGTCCCCGGGCACCGGGATCCGGGCCGCGCGATCCGGAGTCGGTTCAGGTGCGCAGGTGGGAGGCGCCGTTGAGGTCGAGGATCGTGCCGGATGCCCATTCGGCCTCCGGGGAGGTCAACCACAGGACGGCGGCGGCGATTTCGGCCGGATCGGCGACCCGGCCGAACGGGCTCTGGTCGCGGATGGCGGCACCCTCGGCGCCGGACAGGCGGTGGGCCACCCGGTCGGTGTCGATGAAGCCCGGGGCTACGGAGGCGACCGCGATCCGGTGCGGAGCGAGCGCCACCGCCAGGGATTGGCCCAGTGCGTGCAGTCCGGCCTTGGTGGCGCCGTAGGCGGGGTGGTCCGGCTCACCCCGGAACGCGCCGCGCGAGCCGACGTTGACGATGCGGCCGCCGGTGCCGCGCGCGATCATGCCCCGGGCGACGAGGTGGCTCAGTCCGGCGGCGCCGACGAGGTTGACCGCGACGTGCCGCTGCCAGGCGGTCACCCACTCGGCGTAGTCGGTCGTGGCGGGCGGATGCGGGGTGTTGACGGCGGCGTTGTTGACCAGTACGTCGATGCCGCCCAGGGCCTCCTCCGCCTCGGCCACCAGCCGCTCGACCGCGTCCGGCTCGGCGAGGTCCGCGCCGATCAGTACGTGTCCCCGACCGACCAGGCCGCCCAGCGTCTCCTCGGCCTCGTCCCGCCGCGACCCGTAGTGCACCACCACCCGGTCCCCGTGTGCGGCGAACGCCCGGGCGACGGCCCGACCCAGCCCCCGCGCGGCCCCACTGACCAACACCCGCCGCCCCACGGCGGGAAAGCCCCACGTCTCATCGGACACGACGACCTCCTCATACAGTGTCGAACGCCCGAGCCTACGAGGCACACAACCAGGGCCGGCAGGGGAGCATCCCGGCGAGCGCCGACCGGAAACAAAGCGCCCCGACCCGCACATGCGGCCAACGCCACACCGCGCCCCGCAGCGACCACCAACGCCGCGTCCCAGCCGTCGACGGCGCATCCCAAACCGAAACACGCGCGCCGCCCGCCGCCACGCCCGAGCCCACGGCGCCTACCGACAGGCAGCACCGCACCTCGACCGGCAGCGAGCGCCAACGCGCCATCTTGACCAGCGCCGCGCCGGCAAGGGTGCATCCCGAGCCGAAAGACGCGCCGCCCGCCGCCACGCCCGAGGCCACGGCGCCTACCGACAGGCAGCACCGCACCTCGACCGGCAGCGAGCGCCAACGCGCCATCTTGACCAGCGCCGCGCCGGCAAGGGTGCATCCC